>NZ_JAKRNN010000040.1:0-12549 GCF_022346785.1 Pantoea sp. ACRSC | reverse complement strand
TTGTAGGTGGGCCAGTTGGTGATTTTGAATTTTTGCTTTGCCACGGAACGGTCTGTGTTGTCGGGAGGATGCGTGATCTGATCCTTCAACTCAGCAAAAGTTCGATTTATTCAACAAAGCCATGCTATTCCAAAAAGAGCTAGTAAATCGTATGACTTAACGTCTTTTGTTGTAAACAGATAGTATGAAACAAGCGCTAGTATAAGCATTTGAAAAAAAGAATGTTTCGTGGCGTGTTGGACGCTATTTTGAGAGTCGCTTACGAGGTTTTTCGTCATCACACCCACAGCCATACCGGATATACATTTAATTAATCCTGATGAAAGTATAAAGAGGTTAAGGTCTGACGCCGCCATCAAATTATGGTGTTTAGCTATAACTATGCCGTAACCAATGCACGCTACGACAGTTAATATAATATTGTTACGGCAACGTAGTATATAAGGAAATGCTGCCAGCGAAGCAAATAACTCAACAGAAATTGACCAGGCTGGATCATTCCAGCTCCACGTCTGTGATAGACCCATGCCCTGAAGCATCAATAAGTGATGAACTGCGGTTTCAAAAGGGTTTGGGAATGGGTATTGGCTGAAAAATGTTGAGTATGTGTAATAGGATAAAAGCAAGGTGAGTAGGTGAAGTGGATACAGCCTTGCTAACCGGTGCATGAAAAACGTACCCATCCCGATCCTCCCTGAAGCGATGCGCTCGGCATACACCCAGGAAAGCACAAACCCAGACAGGATAAAAAAACCATCTACTGACAGGTAAGCATTAACAAAGTTGTAATTTACCCATCCCATACTGCTGCCTAGCCAATGGCTGAGAACGACCGTAAAACACAGCAAGGCCCTGATCCCATCAAGTTGAGGGAGGCGTCTATTCATATAATTTTCCTGTCTATAAGATACAAAAAAGTAGCCTTGCAAATATTAAAATAACTTACATGAAAATTCTCGAATTATTTTCTGTAAATTTACAGTTTGAAGGGTTGACATAAAATCTATGCCTAAAAATACAGGTATTAACTTCTTTGAGCTTCAAAGCTGCTGACGAACAGTCGAGCGTACCAGTATTCAGGCGCCTCCAACGTCTGGGACGCTAAACCTTAAAAAAAACCATTCTGTTCACTTGATTGATGCAGCATGCCTGCGGATATCCTGTTTACAGGACTGTGGTCCTCTTAAAACGATGAACCTCGCTCAATGTCTAGATAAAATCAGCAATATGCAGGTTTAACCTCCTCACAACCGGCACGGCATAACAAACATCCCAATGAAAACACTATGGTTAATCGCAGCCGTGCTGCTGCTCTCCGCCTGCGCCACTAAGCAGTACCCGCAGGTGTCCGCGGTAACGGATGAGGAAGCGGTGTCGCTGAACTGTCAGGCGCTGGATCAAGAGATCGCCAAAACGCGCGATATCCAGCAGAAAATTGCACAGACCGGCAGCTTTGACTTCCTTACGGTGCTGGGCTTTATGGGCGACCTGGGTATCGGCAACGGGCTCGCCCGGCACAACGCCAGTGAAAAAGCAAAATCACGCCTCTCTGAACTGCAGACGCTGCGCGATGTGAAATGCCTAACGACGACCGATTCAACGTCCCAGGCGAGGGGAGTTATTCGTTCCAGCTAACAGGACGACGCACGCGAGGCTTGTCTTTAGAAATGTTATATCATAACATTTAACACTCTTTCACCGATGGAGGGTAAACATGTTGTCGATAAAAAAAAGTGTTATCGCCTTGAGTATGGTGGCGTTCGGCGGACAGGCTCTGGCTCACGGCCACCATTCGCACGGTCCGGCGCTGTCGCAAATGGAGCAGAAAGCGGCTGTGGGCGAGTTTGATAATAAAGATGTCAAAGATCGGCAGCTGACGGACTGGGATGGCGTATGGGAATCAGTCTACCCGCTGCTTGAGCAGGGAAAGCTGGATCCCGTCTTCGCGAAGAAGGCACAAAAGGATGGGCACAAAACGGTTGATGAGATCAAAGCGTACTATCGCAAAGGCTACGCCACAGACATTAACCGGCTGGAGATTGAAGACGGGGTTATCGCATTCTACCGCGGCGACAGCGTAGCATCCTGCCGCTACAGCTACGCCGGCCATAAGATACTCACCTACGTCTCCGGGAAAAAAGGGGTTCGCTATCTTTTTGAGTGTCGTGATACAAACAGCAAAGCGCCTAAATATGTGCAGTTCAGCGATCATATTATTGCCCCGCGCAAATCAAGCCATTTCCATATTTTTACCGGCAATATCTCTCAGGAGGCACTGCTGAAAGAGATGGATAACTGGCCAACCTATTATCCCTGGCAGCTAACGCAGCAGCAGGTGGTTGATGAAATGCTGCACCACTAATATTACTTAATGCTGCGGTAAAAATGTAATAACAGTCTGTATCGCCGGCATAACCCATATCGATTATTCCAGGGCGAGAAAGGTTGTCTGACGCTATTCAACCAGTCGACGTGTCGCAGGCCTTGCTGCATCAGCTCCTGTGCTGAAAAGCCTCGCCTGCATAATTAACCGCAGCAGAGAAGATTAGTGTAATAGTATTAACTGCAGGTGACCATTCTCTTATTGAATTAAATATATTCCGGCAACAATAGCGCTGACTGAGATAATATGTAGCAGTTCGGTCATAAGCATTTCCTCCAGTGCAGTCTCTTATTTTATTGAAGAAGCCAGAAAGCGATCCGTCAATAAACAAAATTAAATTTATCCGCGCCGATGAGAGGAGCCTCTGGCGAGCAACGGGCGGAGCACCTCTTACAGGATAAGCCAAACGGTAGTGGCGTAATGTTTTATCTTTTACGCTTCGTTCACGTTTCAGCGAGGCAGGGCGCCCGATAAAGCGTCACATCGCTAAACTGAATATACCCAATACGGGTAACTGGAGGTGCGTATGTCAGAACGTCCCGATGATAGCGATCCCATCCCCGGCGACGGCCAGGTCCCAGGCAGCGTAGAGGATATCCCCGGCGGAGATGAGGACGAGATGCCAGAAGATGACGAGTATCTGGAAGATGACGTTGAGGATGAAGATGAGGATGAAAATCTGAATCCCTGAGCGGTAAGCCGTCTGCGGACGGCTTTATTTCTTTAGTCGCGCGCAAAAAATTGCCCGCGTTAGTCAGCGGGCAAGCCCAATTAAGCAGAACTCTCGTTTGCATTACGTAAAGGGTATGCGCATAGCGCCCGATCATCTTCTCACCGGCGCCAGGAGAAAGAAACGCAACAGCAACGATTCGTCACAGGAAATTCTTATGGGCAAAAAAAAAGCCCGCTCGAGGCGGGTAAAAATCGTTACATGGAATCATCCATCTACTAATCAAGACACCGCTCTACGGCTAAGGTTCGAGCGAAGCGGGTTGTTTTTCTTCTTTTTACTGCGACGTATCGCGATAGCGACGCCACTCTACCAGCGTTCCGAGCACAGAGAGCGCCTGTTCAGACGAGCACAGTAACGGGTAATCTTCGTTCAGAGGTACCAGCTCAAAGCTGTTAGGGCTGCGCGCGCGATATTTACGTAGCGCATATTCACCCTCTCCATATAACGCCAGCACCAAATCCCCTGGCTGCGGCGGCAACTCCGGATCGATGAGCAGCAGATCGCCCCGCAGGCACTGCGGCTCCATCGCGCTATCCCACAGCGTCAGGGCAAAGCTGGTGGCCGAATAGCTGCAATCGCTGGCTATCCGCCGCACGATATCAACCTGCGTCGCCTCGGCCAGCCAGTCGCTAATCTGTTCTCTCTCCAGCAAAGGCAGACCCACTGGCATCTGCATTTGTACAGTAAATACCGGCCCATCCCCGTCAACCAGCCATGCGGGCGCGCAGCCCAGTACCTCCGCGAGCCGCAGCAGGTTTTCTCCGCGCGGCAGCGTTTCCTCTTTTTCCCACTGCGATATCGCCACATGGGAAACCGAAATTTTTTCCGCGACTGCTTTCTGCGTCAAATTCAGTGCCTTACGTCGGGAGCGAATACGCTCGCCAGCTGTTTCTTTTTCCATCGTCTTGACATCTCCTGAGAGCCAGACTTAAGTATACTTAAGCTGTGAATTTAAGCAATCTTAAGTTTCGGCGAGGGAGGCGCTTTGCGTATTACGCCTGACGTCAGCAGCCGTTACCCATCAAGGTTCAGAGGTGAGGCATGGAAAGTAGTTTGATTACCAGTGTTGGCGCGCTAGTTCTTGGGGGCGGAGCGGCCGCACTTTTCTGGAAACCGCTTATCGCGGGCATAGCTTCAATTGTCACCAGCAATCGTGCCGGTGGGGAAATCATTACCAGCTATAAGGAGCAGGTCTTACTGCTGAAGGAGAGCAATGCGCTGCTCCGTCAGGAAAACGATGATTTACGTGTACGCCATGACACTAATTTACGGCGGATATCAACTCTGGAAACCGATTTGCGCTTAATCAAAAACGCGCTCGGCATTCTGGTGGTAATGACCGATGCCGATCAAAACAGCAAGTTCCGTAATGAAATTGACAGGCTGATTTCTACCTTAGAGGAGCATAGCGATGGCAGAGATTCACAGTGAAATAAGACCAGTGACCCACAAACGTAAACTCATGCTGGGCGTGATGATGCTGGTGATGTCGATGGTATGCGTTGTGATGACCATCCTCTTTTTACACGTCAGCAACACGGCTAACCGGCAGGTCGAGGATATTCGGCGCGAGGCCCGCGAGTCCGCAGCAAGGCGCGAAGCCAAAGTGGATGAGCTGTCGAAGCAGGTCTCCGTGCTGCAGAAAAAGCTGGATACGCTGCCCGATCAGACGGTCGACAAGGTAAAACGCGTCGTCATACAGGATGAGACTTCTGCGAAGCCGTAACAGGAGAGCCTTATGCGAATTTTCAACCTGATTGGGGAAGGCTTTCATGCCCTCCGATCGTTTATTATCACTAAGGAGTCTGCCATGACCGATACCAGCATCATTAACTCAACCGCTCCAGCGGCTGACGCCGAGCTGCCGCAGTTTGCGATACCGGACAGCAATGTACCGACCGATCCGCAGCTGCAGCGTTTATCTTCTCCCTCAACGGTGGCGCCAGCGACTTCTGAAGAGACGCCAGGGGAAACCCACGCCGCGCCTGATGCGGCGGCGCAGCATACGCCGCCGGCGAACAGCGATCAGAGCGCGACGCCGGACGCTGCGGCTGTTCAGCCTGCAGAGCAGAGCGCGGCACCAGACGCCGCCGCCCAGCCCGTTGAGCAGAGCGCGGCACCAGACGCTGCGGCTGCCCAGCCTGCAGAGCAGAGCGCGGCACCAGACGCCGCCGCCCAGCCCGTTGATCAGAGCGCGACGCCGGACGCTGCAGCTGCCCAGCCTGCGGAGCAGAGCACGCCCCCGGATGCGGCCGCTCAGCCCGTCGAGCAGGCTGCTGCCGCCAACGCGTCACCCCAGGCGCAGGCACCCGTGGCGGATACCGCTACCCAGCAGGCCAGCGCGCAGGCGGTTAACGCTGCCGAGCGGGCCGCTGCACCCGCAGCCCAGTCTGGCAGCGATGTGGCCGCTGCGCCTGCCGCACAGTCAGCTGAAAAAGAGGAACAAAGCGAATTCAGCGCCGGCGTTAAAGATTTCGGCGCCGCCTTTGATTTCGTACAGCAAGGGATTGAGCATCTGGGTTCGGCGGCGAGAAAAGAGCTGTTTGAACTGGCGCGTAAATATCTGTAATCACTGAGCGGCACGACATGAAAAAGGGGACATTGCGTCCCCTGTTTTTAGAAAATAATCGTACTGCTGCCCGGTCCGGTCTCTTGCCGCAGGGTAAAGCGGATAGTCATCTTCATATCTTTTACCGGCTTGTTCTTCTCATAGCGCCACTGACTGACGGCAGCGATAACATAAGGCTCAAACAGCCCACGCGGCTCTGACTGCAGAATCCGCATTTCGCTCACCTTTCCCTGGGCATCGACGTCAAAAGCGAAGCTGACGAAGCCCGCAATGCGGTGGCTCCAGGCGTAGTAAGGATAAGAGGGGCGCACCTGCTTAACCACGTTGGGTTGATTAACGGCGTCAGGTGGCTGAGTGGCGCAGGCGGAGAGCAACAGCGTAGCGATAAGCAGGGCAGGGAGTTTCATCTTAACGTCCTGTTAAAACGGCAGTAAGCAGCAATAATAGCGTTGCTCTTGCCAGCCCGCGAGGATCTCCCCGCTTCACTTCCGATTATTCTTAAGGCGGCTTCGTTATAATCCACTACCTTTAATCATTCACGCGAGATATTTATTGGTTAAAACAGCAAAAGGAAAAACAGCATGAGTGATTCAGTGGAAACGAAAAGCAAAACTGACTACCTGCGCGATGTAACCTCGCAGCTGAAAGAGATGCGCCACTATGCGCAAACCAATACCGAAACGCTCTCCAGCCACTGGCTCGCGTTTGATGCCGGCGAATATAAAGACCCGGAATTTGCCGCACGCATTGATGCGCTGCTGAACAAACAGGGCACGCTGCTGGATGATCTAGAGGCCGCGATTCAGGATATAGAGATCGCCATCAACCACAGCGAGCAGGAGAAGTAATCCTGCTCCCGACGGTGGTCGACGCTTAGTCGGCCACCAGCCACATTTCCGCCTCGTCAAACATCTCTTCGACAATGCGCGCCACCGTCGCCTTATCGTTCTTGCTCAGATCGGTTTCGATGGCGTTGCGCTCCATCGGTTTTACGCGCACCTCAGCATCTGGAAAGACGCGCTGCACGCGCTTTTCCAGCTCAGCTAAAATGATCTCACGCGCGCCAGGCAGGCCGGCGACATTACGCTTATCGTAAATCAATTCCACAAACATACTGGTATTCCATACAGGGAAGAAATTCGCTGGCACATCATACTGTAAATCCAACCAGTGACAAGTCTCTCAGGCGCATTAGCGGCTTTTTTTTCGGCGCACTACGCAAACGGGTGCTGCAGAGCTAAAGGTGGAAGAAAAGAGACGGAGAAGAGGGGGCCGATCAGAGGAAAAAATCAAACCTCTGGAGGTGGAAATCCAGCAACACCTCCAGAGGCGGTGCAAAAGCACCATTCGTTCAAGGACAATCACGACCGAAGTCGTGCAGTAAACTTATACAGATTTGATCAACTTGTACAATTTTTTCCCGAACTATTTTACTGGTTGGAGGTGTTACCGTTATCCAGAGCTCAAAGCTCGTTCTTAATGCAGAACTCTTCCCAGGTCATTCCCAGCGATTCAGCGTGCGATTTCAGATAGTTTTCAATGGCTTCTGCAGCGACCGCTTTGTCCGGCTCGGCCAGCTGGATCGAAAAAATCATGCCGTCGAGATTTTTCTGGCGCAGGAAGGCGGCGTAAATACGTTCCGCATGCCATTCGCGCAGCTGGCGCAGCGACATATTGGCGTGGCGCGCATCGCTCTCCGTCAGTTCATCGAGCGCGGCCTGAAAGTCGGCATGTGCGGTAAAAAACATCTCGCGCGCCTGCGCGTAATAGGCTTCTGGCGTTTTCATAAGGTTTCCTGAAAGAGTTAAGGTGGTGCAGGGCGCCAGTGTAACTCAGCCTCCAGCCCTTGTCAGGACGCGGTCAAGACGTGGTCGGGTGGAAAAAAAGTGGCCGCGCGACGCGAAGCAGGGCGCAGACAGCTTGCGGAAAGCAGGCGAAAAATTATAACTTAGCCGCCATTGAAGCGATCTCAGGGATTAACGATGAAAAAGTGGATGCTGACGGCCGCGCTGGCGCTGGCCGGTTGTGCGCAAATCAACAGCTATCAGGATGCGGTGCAGACGCCAGCGCCCGCCAGCCTGCAGGGGACCTGGCAAACGGTCGGCCCGCAGAGCGGGTTACGCAGCGATCGCGCGCTGGGCACGCTGATTGTCAATGCGGACGGCAGCACGCTTGACTGCCGCCAGTGGATGCGCGTTATCGCCAAGCCAGGCAAGCTGACGCTGCTCAGCGGCGATTACGTTAACGTCAATCGCCAGTCGCGCGTGATGCCGTTAGAGCTGGATGGCAGCGAGCTGCGCTATGACGGGCTGACGCTGCGTAAAGTCGAGCGTCCAACGATAGAGTGCCAGCAGGCGCTGGACGAGGTGGCAAAACAGCCGAATGCGGCGGTTATCCAGAATATCGAACCGGAAATCATGAAGTCCGCCATCACCCAGGCGAACGAAGCGAAGTCGTAATGCTACAGCGCCTTATTCCGTCCCGACGACGAAATAAGGCGCGTCACGTTACTCCGCCAGCACCCAGACGCTGACGCTGCCGCCGTTGCAGCGCGCCACCACCGTGCCCTGTTCATCAGCGGTCAGGATCTCCTCGCGGTGACCTAAAAAGTCGCGCCACGCTTTGCCGGCAAACCCGTCGCCCATCGTCACGCTTTTCTCGCCCTCTTCGCCGTTCGACATAATCACGATGCAGCCCGGCTGTTCAGCGGTGCCGCTGCGGCTGAACGCCACGCAGTTGGGATGATCGAAATAGTCCGTTTGCGCGCCCCAGCCATAGGCCTGACGAGCGCGGATCAGCGCTTCCAGCGCCGGGATCGCCGGCATCTCAACGCGGTGGGTTTCGCCGTCGCCGCCCTCATCTTCGTAGCTGGCGCCGAACAGGTCGGGATAAAATACCGTCGGCACGCCTTGCTCGCGCAGCAGGATCAGCGCGTAGGCGAGCGGTTTAAACCATGCTTCGACCGGCGCTTCCAGCGACTGCAGCGGCTGCGTGTCATGGTTGGCGACAATAGTGACCGCATGCCAGGGATCGGCCTGCACCAGCGAGTTGGCGAAAATCTGGCTGAGATCGTACTCGCTGCCCTGAGTCGACGCCTGGTGAAAGTTCATATGCAGCGGCGCGTCGAACAGCAGGGTTTTGCCCTCGACCTGCTGAATATACTCCAGCAGCCTGTCGGTTTCGAACGACCAGTACTCGGCGACGATAAACATCGGCTCGTCGGCGACTTCCTGAACGTGGTCAATCCACTCCTTATAGAACCAGGCTGGAATATGCTTCACGGCGTCGAGGCGGAAGCCGGTACAGGGCACCTGTTCCCTGACCCAGCGCGCCCAGTATTTTAGCTCTTCACGCACCGCATTATTGCGAAAGTCGATATTGGCGCCCATCAGGTAGTCAAAGTTACCCAGCTCGCTGTCGACCTGATCGTTCCAGCCGTCGGCGGTATAGTCATTGACGATCTTGAAGACGCCGTTCTCATCCGGGTTTTCGATATGATCAACGCCGCTAAAGCACTTATAGTCCCAGATGAATTTTGAATATTTACCGGCGCGCGCCGGGAAGCTAAAGCGCGTCCAGGCTTCGCACTCGATAACCTCGTCGCTGATGTCGTCGCGGTTGTCAGGATTGACGCGGTTAACGCGTACGCGCTCCTTCTCATCGGCCCCCATTTTGTGGTTGACCACCACGTCGAGCAGTACGCCGAGGTTGTGTGCGCGCAGCGCCTCCACGGCCGCCTGCAGCTGTTGCTTGTCGCCATATTTGGTGGCGACGCTGCCTTTCTGATCGAACTCGCCCAGATCGAAGAGATCGTAGCTGTCATAGCCGACGGAATAGCCGCCCGACTCGCCTTTACAGGCAGGCGGCAGCCAGGCCATCGTAATGCCGATCTCGCTCAGCCAGGGGGCTTTTTCAGCCACTTCAGGCCAGAGTTTGCCGCCATCCGGGTAATACCAGTGGAAGAATTGCAATAACGTTGGGTTGTGCATCTGCTGTGCTCCAGCGGGAAGGAAAAGCAAGTATGGAGCACGACGAAAAAAAGACGCACCGGCAGAAGAGTTATTTTCTCTGTCGCGGTGCGTTTCAGAATCAGGAGAGGGGCTGGTTCTCCATCGGCACCATCACGCTGCCCTGTTTGCTGTAGGCGCTGAGCACCGATTTCTGACGGGCGTTCTGGTTAACCAGCGTTGAAAGCTCGTTCATGCGCTCCTGCAGCAGGCGCTTTACTTCGCTTTCGTTATCAAGAATATGGCGCAGCACCGGACGCAGCTGCTCCTGCGCCTGCGCGGAGGGCGAGGCGGCTTCGGTCGATCGCGCCAGCCGTTGCACCGCGCTGACATAATCAACTTCCTTTTTGATCAAATCATCCCATTCGCCCTCGGCCGCAAAACGCAGCATTTGCTGGCTGAGATCGAGTAACTGCTGGTAAATGGTAATCAGTTGCGGTGCTAGTATCATTAAACGGCGTCCTGAATCAGAGGTTGAGGCTGGGTGATTTCCTTCCAGGCATCAGCGATATTGCGCAGCAGCGCTTCGACCTCAACGATGGCCTCCACGTCGTTGCGCAAGTTCGCCTGCAGAAGTCGTCGCACCATGTAGGCGTAAAGCGAAAGCAGGTTGGTGGTGAGCTCGTCGCCGCTCTCTTCTGAGAGACCCTGCTTAAGCCCGTTTTCAATAATGTTAATGGCTTTAGAAAGGGAAAGACCTTTCCCCTCAATATTGCCGTCCTGCATAAACAGGCGGGCGCGAACCAGCGCGCTGAGCGCGCCGTCGAACAGCATGTTGACCAGCTGATGCGGATTCGCGCTCATGACGGCGCTTTCGACGCCGATTTTTGCATAGGCCTGAATGCCGTTTGCGGTGTACATGATCACTCCTTAGTAAAATCAGCTTTTCGAGCTGGAGTTCGAGCTATCGAACTGCTGCGTCAGGTAGCTGCTGGTCTGGTTAAGCGAGCTCATCACCACGTCGAGCTGGGTAAACTGCGCTTTCAGCCGCGTAATGGTGTCGTTAATACGATCGTTCACCTTGTTGTACTGCGTGGTCAGGGCGTTAAGCGTTTTGCTGACGCCGTCGGTCGCCGACTGCACGATGCCGGTGCTGGAGAGCCAGCTGGTCAGGTTACTGGCGACGCTGGTGGCGATGCCGGTGGTTTTGCCGTCGCCGATAATCATCTCTTTCACATCGGACATATTGTTTTTCAGGCTCTTGCTCAGCTTATCGGAGTCAACTTCCAGCTGCCCGGTGGTCGGGTTGGAGGTCACGCCGATCTGCGCCATGGTTTTAAAGGTCGAGGAGCTGGCGGCGTTGGTGAGCAGGCTCTTCAGCTGATTCTGGATGGTGCGCAAGGTGCTGTCGCCCAACAGTGCGCCGTTGCTGCTGTCCTGCGAGTCAGCGCCCACATCCACGGCGGTATATTTGGTCAGGCTGGAAAAGGTGTCTTGCAGGGTGTTATAGGCCGAGACCCAGCCGGTAATGGCGGCATTGGCTTTGGTGGTATCCGACGCAATGGTCAGCGTCTGGGTGCCGCTGGTAATGTCGCTGAGATTCAGCGTGATGCCTTCCAGCGCGTCGCTGATGGTGTTGCTGCTGCTTTCGATAGCGACGTTATTGACCGTCAGTTTGGCGTTTTGCGCCTGTACGCTCTGCGTCATCGCACTACTGCTGGCGCTGGCGTCATAGCCGACGATGCCCGCAAGCGTATCGTCGCCGGTTACTTTAATGGTGCTGACCGCTTTGGCTGAGCCGCTCTCATTGGCGCTGACGGAGAGGCGAAAGCTGCCGTCTGAGACTTTGATAATGCTGGCGGTCACGCCCGCGTTAGCGCCGTTAATGGCGTCGCGCATGCCGGTCAGCGAGGTCTGCGCGCTGGTCAGCGTAATATCTTTGCTGGAGCCGTCCGCCAGCGCGATGCTCAGCGTGCGGCTGCTGGCAGAACTGTCGCCCAGCGCGGCGGTGTTGCTGCTCTGTACCGCCGAGGTCAGGGTCTGCGCCTGCGCCAGCTGCGACACGCTAATGGTGTATTTGCCTGCTGCGACGGTGCTGCCGGACGTTGTTGCGCTAAAGGCGGTTGAGCTGCTGGTGGCCGTTGTGGCGCTAAACAGGCTGGCGTTATTCAGCGTGGTATTCGCCGTCTGAAAGGTGGTCAGCGCGCTTTTCAGCGTCGCATAGGCGCTCAGTTTAGCGGTATAGGAGGACTGCTGGGCGGAGATAGGCTTCAGCGCGGCTTTTTCCGCCGTCTGCATACTGTCTAAGATATCACTTAAGTTCAGGCCTGAACCGACACCCAGGTTAGAGATACTTGCCATGTTTGTTTCCTTATCATGTCGACACGGAGAGTGAATACCGGGGTTATCGGCGCAGAATAAGGAAAGTTTAAAGTTATTCATGGCTGCGCGATAAAGCGAATAGCGCATATAGAGAAGGGTATTTCAACGGCTAGAACGGCGATGATTTTCTTCTAAAGAAGTGGCGGGCGAGGGCGATAAAGATAAGCGTGACAGGTTGAAGGAAAAAATTTTCACCTGGTACTAAAAAAATTCTAAAGGTTGTTTAAGGACAGACGATAACAACTTTGACGGCGCTGAAGCCGGCGGGTTGAAGCCCACACCTTAACCGAAAGACTTGATTAACAGGAATATTTATCATGGCCCAAGTCATTAATACCAACAGCCTCTCGCTGATCACTCAGAACAACATCAACAAGAACCAGTCCGCTCTGTCTACCTCTATCGAGCGTCTGTCTTTGAAGTGGTCAACAAAAACTGGCCACCGAGTTAGAGTTTTTCCAGTATCGGTTTTCCGATTCGTTTGGGGGTAACCCACCGTTATACCCATGCGGCCTTAGCGAGCTGTAATACCCGA
>NZ_JAKRNN010000003.1:0-268918 GCF_022346785.1 Pantoea sp. ACRSC | reverse complement strand
CAGTCTCCTTTGAGTTCCCGACCGAATCGCTGGCAACAAAGGATAAGGGTTGCGCTCGTTGCGGGACTTAACCCAACATTTCACAACACGAGCTGACGACAGCCATGCAGCACCTGTCTCAGAGTTCCCGAAGGCACCAGTCCATCTCTGGAAAGTTCTCTGGATGTCAAGAGTAGGTAAGGTTCTTCGCGTTGCATCGAATTAAACCACATGCTCCACCGCTTGTGCGGGCCCCCGTCAATTCATTTGAGTTTTAACCTTGCGGCCGTACTCCCCAGGCGGTCGACTTAACGCGTTAGCTCCGGAAGCCACTTCTCAAGGAAACAGCCTCCAAGTCGACATCGTTTACGGCGTGGACTACCAGGGTATCTAATCCTGTTTGCTCCCCACGCTTTCGCACCTGAGCGTCAGTCTTTGTCCAGGGGGCCGCCTTCGCCACCGGTATTCCTCCAGATCTCTACGCATTTCACCGCTACACCTGGAATTCTACCCCCCTCTACAAGACTCTAGCCTGCCAGTTTCGAATGCAGTTCCCAGGTTAAGCCCGGGGATTTCACATCCGACTTGACAGACCGCCTGCGTGCGCTTTACGCCCAGTAATTCCGATTAACGCTTGCACCCTCCGTATTACCGCGGCTGCTGGCACGGAGTTAGCCGGTGCTTCTTCTGCGGGTAACGTCAATCGACGCGGTTATTAACCACGTCGCCTTCCTCCCCGCTGAAAGTACTTTACAACCCGAAGGCCTTCTTCATACACGCGGCATGGCTGCATCAGGCTTGCGCCCATTGTGCAATATTCCCCACTGCTGCCTCCCGTAGGAGTCTGGACCGTGTCTCAGTTCCAGTGTGGCTGGTCATCCTCTCAGACCAGCTAGGGATCGTCGCCTAGGTGAGCCGTTACCCCACCTACTAGCTAATCCCATCTGGGCACATCCGATGGTGTGAGGCCCGAAGGTCCCCCACTTTGGTCTTGCGACGTTATGCGGTATTAGCTACCGTTTCCAGTAGTTATCCCCCTCCATCGGGCAGTTTCCCAGACATTACTCACCCGTCCGCCACTCGTCACCCGAGGAGCAAGCTCCTCTGTGCTACCGTTCGACTTGCATGTGTTAGGCCTGCCGCCAGCGTTCAATCTGAGCCATGATCAAACTCTTCAATTTAAGTTTGATTTGCTTAAACCAGTTAAGCGGTGCTCATCTGTAAAACGTCATAATGAATGTCATTATGTGTCCACTCGTGAGGCTTGATGTTTTTTAAGCCCGAAGGCTTTTGATATCTGCTCTCGAGTGCCCACACAGATTGTCTGATAAATTGTTAAAGAGCGGTGCAGTCAGCGGCGGAGCCTGCTGCTGCGAGGTGGCGTATATTACGCTACTCTCCTTCGGAGTCAACCACTTTTTTCAGTGATTTCATCCGGCGACCCGGTAACCCGGCTCTCCTGAACACCGCATTTCGTAAGCCGTTGTGCCGTGTCAGTGGAGGCGCATTATAGGGATCCGATTTTATTGCACAACCCTTTTTTCGATCTTTTTTTCCGTATGGCGATAAAACACACTTATTGAAGAGATCTTCAACGATCGCAGGCCTTTTACGCTTGTCTGGCCCCGCGATCCGCTCCAGTCTGTAGCCGAATCTATAAGGAGAAAGCAGATGTCAGCTCTACGACGTTATAAAGAGAGTTATCCGCAGTGTGGGCAGCGCGTCATGGTTGACGCCTCTAGCGTAGTGGTTGGAGACGTTACGCTAGGAGACGATGCCAGCATCTGGCCGCTGGTCGCGATACGCGGCGACGTGAATCAGGTACGCATCGGCGCGCGCACCAACATACAGGATGGCAGCGTGCTGCACGTAACCCATAAGTCCGCCAGCAACCCGCAGGGATTTCCTCTGACCATTGGCGCGGACGTAACCGTCGGCCATAAAGCGATGCTGCACGCCTGCACTATCGGCGATCGCGTACTGGTGGGGATGGGATCAATCGTGCTGGACGGCGCCATTATTGAAGATGATGTGATGATTGGCGCTGGCAGCCTGGTGCCGCCGGGCAAGCGCCTGGAGAGCGGCTACCTTTATCTGGGTAGCCCGGTCAGGCAGGTGCGCCCGCTAAGCGAGCAGGAGATTGCGGGCCTACTTTACTCCGCCAACAACTATGTTCGCTGGAAGGATGACTATCTGGCAGAGGCGAGCCAGACCCACTCCTGATCGTCAAATGCCTGATTAGCAATGGCCGCTTCCGCCTCATCTTCCAAATCCCAGCGATGCGCGGTAAATAAGGCCATTGCTTCTCCCTGACCGAAGCGCTGTGAAAGGGCTTCGGCAGAGATCGCGCAGGTCAGCATCATGCCGTTAACCAGCGCCGGAAAGCAGACGGCTGCTTTATCCGCGTTCCACTCTTCGCGATCGGGAAACTGAATCGCCTGATTCATGGCTGCATCGCCTGTTTAAGCTGTGCGATAACGGGGGCGATCTCCGGCAGGACGCCGTGCCACAGCTGAAATGCGTGCGCGGCCTGCCCCACCAGCATGCCCAGACCATCGGCGCGCTGCTGCGCGCCATGCTGCTCGCACCAGTGCAAAAACGGCGTCGCGCCCGCCTGATAAAACATGTCGTAGCAGCGTACCTGCGCATCAATCAGCGAAGCTGGCAGCGGCGGCACTTCGCCGCTTACGCCGCTCGAGGTCGCATTCACGATAAGATTGAAGGTCCGTCCGGTCAGCTGATCAAAGCGGCAGGCGTCGATCTCGCCGCTCTGGCGGAAAAGCTGCGCCAGCTCCTCCGCACGAGCCTGGGTACGATTAACAATCGTCACCGCGCAGCCGGCGGAAAGCAGCGGCAGAATGACGCCGCGCGCCGCGCCGCCAGCCCCCACCAGCAAAATGCGATCGCCCGGGCGGATCAACGCAAGACGTTCCAGATCGCTCAGCAAACCAATACCGTCGGTATTGTCGCCCAGGATCCGCCCGTCGCTGCGCTTTTTCAGGGTATTAACAGCGCCGGAGAGCGCCGCTCGCTCACTCAGCTCGTCGGCAAACTCGCAGGCCTGCTGCTTAAAAGGCAGCGTGACGTTCGCGCCGCGTCCGCCATGGGCGAAAAAGGCAGCGATAGTCTCGGGAAATGCTTCAAGCGGCGCGCAGACCCGGCCATAACGATGCGCAATCCCGGTCTGCTCCGCAAACGCCTGGTGGATCAAAGGCGATTTACTGTGGCTGATGGGATTGCCGAATACCGCAAACTGATCCATGAATTAGCCCTGACGAATAAGATTGCCGGTTAAAACATCGCGAATTTCCGACGGATTCTGTCGGCCGCCGGTTTCGCCCACCAGTACGGGAAAGGCAGAGCCAAATTGCGCCCTGACCGCTTCGACCGTGCGACAAGGCGCTTCGCCCGACAGGTTAGCGCTGGTCGATACCAGCGGCTTGCCGAAGGCGCGGCACAGGGCCTGTACGTCTGGATGATCGCTTACGCGGATGGCCAGCGAATCGAAACGCCCCGTCAGCCAGCGCGGCGTTTGCGGCGTGGCAGGCACAACAAAGGTTACCGGGCCCGGCCAGTGAGCGAACATGCGTTCGCGCTGCTCGACGGACAGCTCACGGTCGGAGATATAGGGTTCAAGCTGAGCATAATCGGCGGCGATGAGGATCAATCCTTTCTCAACGGGACGCTGTTTTAATGCCAGCAGCGCCATGACGGCGCTTTCGCTGTCTGGGTCGCAGCCCAGACCAAATACGGCTTCGGTTGAATAAGCAATAACGGCCTGCTGGCGCAGCTGCTCAACGCAGGCATCCAGCGAACCGGAAAAAGTGTGGTTTTGCATGATATTATCTTAATTCTCTGATGCGGCGGCCTTGCCGCAACTTTTACTGGCGCAAAAGCGTTTAACGCCCTGCGCGGTTTTCTTCTCTACCAGCAGCGGAAAAGCGCAGTGCGGGCATATACCTGCGACTGGCGTTGCATTGACGGCGAACTGGCAGGCCGGATAGCGGTTACAGGCGTGGAAAGTCTTGCCGTAACGCGAACGACGCTGTACCAGTTTGCCTTCCAGACACTGCGGGCAGGCAATAAGGGTTTCATCCGGTTTATCTATCGCTTCGCTATAGTCGCATTCGGGATAGTGGCTACAGCCGATGAACATGCCGTAGCGTCCCTGACGCAACGCTTTATCTGCGCCGCACTGCGGGCAGGCGTGCCCTTCGAGCACCTTGACGATATGACCGTCAGCCTGATTTTTTAGCGGCCGGATATAGTCGCAGGCTGGATAGTTTGAACAGCCTAAAAAGGCGCCGTGTTTACCGCTGCGGATAACGAGATCTGCCCCGCAGGCGGGGCAGGGATCCTGTTTACGCACGGTGAAGAGTGCTGATTTGCTCATAACGATGGCTGCATAACCGATAATTAATGCAGCATGCCTTCATTGACGTCGAATAACAGTTCTTCCATTTGCTGATAGGCGTTTTCGCATCCCGGAAGATTGAACAACACCATCAGCACCACCCATTTGAGATCTTCCAGATCGAACTCGAGCGTATCGAGCGCCATGACTCGTTCGATGACCATTTCACGCGTTTCCATATTGAGCACCTGAATTTGCTCAAGGAACAGCAGGAAACCACGACATTCGGCATCTAAACGCTGGCCTTCTTCTTCCGTGTAGATGCGCATTGAAAGCGGATCGTTGGCTAACAGAATCGGATCGACTAAACCTTCCTGATAATCTGCCAGCTTTTCTAACCAGTTCAACGCATTGTAGATATCTTCACGATGAAAACCGGCATCGGTTAAGTCATCAGTTAATGTATCCTGATCAACCTGCATTTCTGCTTCGTTGTGGATATATGTCTCAAACAAGTACATTAGTACGTCGAACATGGCATGCCCTCCTCAATCGGACATAGCCGCCGGGTACAGCTGCGATCCATCCTGCTAACTCCAGCTCCAGCAGTTGGGCTGCAATCACTGGCACAGGTTGGCCGGCACGTTCAGCGACGACGTCAACAGGTGTAACCTCATCACCTACGTTAGCCAACACCTCAGCAAATGGCAATGCCACATCACCGCTGTCCTCAGAATATATTACTTCCGGCTGTGTAAAAGGTAGCCAGTTAAGCGCAGCGCGAAGATCTTCTACGATGTCGCCGGGTTGGGCCACCAGCAGCGCGCCCTGCTGAATAAGCCAGTGGGTGCCTTCGCTGCCGGGGTTGCCCAGCGCGCCCGGCAAGGCGTAGACATTACGATTCTGCTCCAGCGCATAGCGCGCGGTTACCAGCGAACCGCTTTTAAGCGTCGCCTCCACCACCAGCACGCCGCGGCTTAGCCCGCTAATAATGCGGTTACGTCGCGGAAAGTTAAGCGCATGCGGCGGCGTGGCCAGTGAAAACTCGGAAACCAGGGCGCCGCCTTTTTCCACGATCTCCTCCGCCAGCGCACCATGATGTTTTGGATAGAGATGCTGCAGGCCACTGCCCAGTACCGCTACGGTTTTCCCCTGCACCGCCAGCGCCGCGCGGTGCGCGATGCCGTCTATGCCGCGCGCCAGTCCGCTGGTAATGGTCAGGTCACTCAGCGCCAGCTGCTGGCTAAACCATTCGCCCCACCGCCGCCCGTAGTGCGAACAGTTACGGCTACCCACCACCGCCAGCTGCATGGAAGAGAGCAAGGCGGGCTCGCCTTTTATATAGAGCAGCGGCGGGAAGCGGTGGATCTCACGTAATGCGGCGGGATAGGCGCTATCCAGGGCCGTGATCAGGTGGTGGGCGTCGCTGGCCGCAAGCCACGCCTCGGTCGCGGCTATCTGACGCGCAGGAAGATGAGAAAACTGATGAATCTGCTGCTCACTCAGGCCGGCCGACCTCAATAGCTGCGGCGCATCGTCACCTGCATCGAGCGCCTCCGCTATGTCTAGCCAGCGTTTTCCGGTCAGTCCGGTTACGGCGGCAAGCCGCAAATAGCGCTCGATATTTCCCATGTTCGCTCCCTGCTTTAGGCACCGCTTCCTGCGGGTGAATGCTGTCAATCAGGCCTCAAAAAGTCTACAATATGAAGCAATAATCTTTTTTAATCGCATACAGATCTGGATATTTATGTCAGTTTTGCAGGTATTACATTTCCCTGACGATCGTCTCCGCAAAATCGCGGCGCCGGTGAAAGAAGTTAACGCTGAAGTTCAGCGCATCGTCGACGATATGTTTGAAACTATGTACGCCGAAGAGGGTATCGGCCTGGCGGCAACGCAGGTGGATATTCATCGTCGCATCATCGTCATCGACGTGTCGGAAAATCGCGACGAACGTCTGGTTTTGATTAACCCGGAGCTGCTGGAGAAAAGCGGCGAAACCGGTATTGAAGAGGGCTGCCTCTCTATTCCTGAGCAGCGCGCTTTCGTTCCGCGTGCCGAACGCGTGAAAGTGCGCGCGCTGGATCGCGAAGGCAACAGTTTCGAACTGGAAACCGACGGCCTGCTCGCTATCTGCATTCAGCATGAGATCGATCACCTCGACGGCAAACTGTTTATTGATTACCTGTCGCCACTCAAGCGTCAGCGCATTAAGCAAAAGCTGGAAAAACTGGCGCGCCAGAACGCGCGTCCTTCCTGACGTTCAAAGAAGAGATAACCGTGTCTGCTCCGCTGAAAATCATCTTCGCTGGCACACCTGATTTTGCAGCGCGTCATCTCGACGCGCTGCTCGCTTCTGAGCATCAGGTCGTTGGCGTCTTTACCCAACCCGATCGCCCCGCTGGCCGCGGCAATAAGCTGACGCCCAGCCCGGTGAAAACGCTGGCGCAATCTCGCGACATTCCTGTCTTTCAGCCAAAATCGCTGCGTCCCGCCGAGAATCAGCAGCTGGTCGCCGACTTAGAAGCGGATGTGATGGTGGTTGTCGCCTACGGGCTTATTCTGCCGCAGGCGGTGCTGGCAATGCCGCGTCTCGGCTGCATCAACGTACATGGCTCGCTGCTGCCACGCTGGCGCGGCGCGGCGCCTATCCAGCGCGCGCTCTGGGCTGGCGACAGCGAAACCGGCGTGACCATCATGCAGATGGATGTTGGCCTGGATACCGGCGATATGCTGTATAAGCTGAGCTGCCCGATTACCGCGCAGGACACCAGCGCCACGCTGTATGACAAGCTGGCGCAGCTCGGCCCGCAGGGACTGCTGGAAACGTTGTCTCAGCTGGCGGACGGCCGCGCGCAGCCGGAGAAGCAGGATGACGCGCAGGCTAACTATGCCGAAAAGCTTAGCAAAGAGGAGGCCCGCCTTGACTGGCAGCTCTCCGCCGCTCAGCTGGAGCGCGCTATTCGCGCCTTTAATCCCTGGCCGGTCAGCTATTTCCTGATTGAAGATCAGCCGGTGAAGGTGTGGCAGGCCAGCGTGCTGCCCCACGTCGCGAAACAGCCGGGCGAAATCCTTGCCGCCGACAAGCACGGCATTCAGGTCGCTACCGCTGAAGGCGTATTGAATCTTCAGCTGCTGCAACCCGCCGGTAAAAAAGCGATGTCGGCACAGGATCTGCTGAACTCGCGTCGCGAGTGGTTCACGTCAGGCCGCGTCTTAGCCTGACTCCAGCCCGGCTCTGTCCGGGCTTTTTGTTTAATGACGTAACGCGAATGACTAAATCAACGAATCTGCGAAGCCTTGCCGCGCAACTTATTGAGCGTGTTATTGATAAGGGCGAATCGCTCAGCGCGGTGCTGCCTGCCGCGCAGAAAAAAGTGGCCGATAAAGATGGCGCGCTGCTGCAGGAGCTCTGCTTCGGCGTGCTGCGCACGCTGCCGCAGCTCGAAGCCGTTATCGGAAAACTGATGGCGCGCCCGTTAGGCGGCAAACAGCGCGTACTGCACTATCTCATTATGGTTGGCATCTACCAGCTGCTCTATACCCGCGTACCTGCTCACGCTGCGCTGGCGGAAACCGTCGCCGGCGCTGAAGTGCTGAAGCGCGCCAACCTTAAGGGTTTGATTAACGGCGTGCTGCGTCAGTTTCAGCGTCAGCAGGCGGAGCTGATGGCAGAGGTCGATCAGGCGCCGCAGCGCTATCTGCATCCAGGCTGGCTGCTGCAAAGACTGCAAAAGGCGTGGCCGGAAAACTGGCAGCCGATCGTCGAGGCCAATAACCAGCGCCCGCCGATGTGGCTACGCGTTAATCGCCAGCATCACAGCCGCGATAGCTGGCTGGCGCTGCTGGCTGACAGCGGAAAAGTGGCCGTGCCTGACGAGACGGCTCCTGACGCGCTGCGGCTTGAGGCGCCTGCGCCGGTCGGCCAGCTGCCAGGCTTCGCAGAGGGCTGGGTTACGGTTCAGGATCTTTCCGCCCAGCGCTGCGCCCTGCTGCTGGCGCCTGAAGATGGCGAAGATATCCTCGATCTCTGCGCCGCGCCGGGCGGCAAAACCACGCATATTCTTGAAATAGCGCCCAGGGCGCGGGTATTGGCGGTCGATGTCGACGCGCAACGTCTGACGCGCGTTAAAGAGAACCTGCAGCGCCTTAATATGCAGGCAGAGGTCAAACAGGGCGACGGACGTACCCCAGCGGCATGGTGTGGCGAGCGTCAGTTCGACCGTATTTTGCTGGACGCTCCCTGCTCCGCCACCGGCGTTATTCGCCGTCATCCCGATATCAAGTGGCTGCGTCGCGACCGGGACATTGCCGAGCTGGCTACGCTGCAGCGCGAAATTCTCGATGCGGTATGGCCGCATTTGAAACCGGGCGGCGTGCTGCTGTATGCCACCTGTTCCGTGCTGCCGGATGAGAACGACGCGCAGATCGCCGCCTTTTTATCGCGCCACGCCGATGCGCGCGCCGAAGCCTTGCCGGGCGGCAAGACAAGCGGGCTGCAGGTCTTTCCGACCATCGACGGCGGAGACGGTTTTTTCTACGCTAAGCTGATAAAAGCGCACTAACAGAAGAGCACGAGACGCAATGAAAATTATTATTCTGGGCGCCGGCCAGGTTGGCGGCACGCTGGCGGAGAACCTGGTCGGCGAGAACAATGACATAACGGTGGTTGATACCGATCCTGACCGCTTACGTCAGCTGCAGGATAAGTTTGATTTGCGCGTCGTTCAGGGGCACGGGTCGCATCCGCGTATTTTACGCGAAGCCGGCGCGGAAGATGCCGATATGTTAGTGGCGGTTACCAGCTCCGACGAAACCAATATGGTGGCGTGCCAGATAGCCTATTCGCTGTTTAACACGCCTAACCGCATCGCGCGTATTCGCGCGGCGGATTATCTGCGCGACGCTGAGAAGCTGTTTATTCCCGAAGCGGTACCTATTGATCATCTAATTTCACCCGAACAGTTAGTGATCGAAAATATCTACCGGCTGATCCAGTACCCTGGCGCGCTGCAGGTGGTCAATTTTGCTGAGGGCCTGGTTAGCCTCGCCGTGGTTAAAGCCTATTATGGCGGTCCGCTGGTAGGCAATCCGCTCTCTATTCTGCGCGAGCACATGCCGCATATCGATACCCGCGTCGCCGCTATTTTCCGTCAGGACCGCCCTATTCGTCCGCAGGGCTCAACCATCGTCGAAGCGGGCGATGAGGTCTTCTTTATCGCCGCCAGCAAGAATATCCGCGCGGTGATGAGTGAAATGCAGCGGCTGGAAAGACCCTATAAGCGCATTATGCTGGTAGGCGGGGGCAATATAGGTTTCGGCCTGGCGCAGCGGCTGGAGAAAAATTACAGCGTGAAGCTGATCGAGCGCAATCCGCGCCGCGCCGCCGAGCTGGCGGAGCAGCTGCAGGACACCATCGTTTTTTACGGCGACGCGTCGGATCAAGAGCTGCTGGCGGAAGAGCATGTCGATCAGGTCGATCTTTTTATTGCGGTCACCAATGACGACGAAGCCAATATCATGTCGGCAATGCTGGCGAAAAAGATGGGCGCAAAAAAAGTAATGGTGCTGATCCAGCGTCGCGCCTATGTCGATCTGGTTCAGGGCAGCGTGATCGATATTGCGATCTCGCCTCAGCAGGCAACGATCTCTGCGCTGCTGGGCCACGTGCGCAAGGCGGATATAGTAGGCGTCTCCTCTTTACGACGCGGCATCGCTGAGGCGATCGAAGCGATCGCCCACGGCGATGAAACTACCTCGCGCGTGGTCGGCCGCATGATCAACGACATTAAACTGCCGCCGGGTACGCTTATCGGCGCGATAGTGCGCGGCGAGGATGTGCTTATCGCCAAAGACAACCTGCGCATTGAACAAGGCGATCACGTCATTATGTTCCTGACCGACAAAAAATTTGTGCCTGACGTTGAGCGTTTATTCCAGCCGAGCCCATTCTTCCTGTAAGCGCGGCCGCGGCGCAATAGCAACAAATGCCGCCGCTTAGATGGCAATTGCCGTAAGGTTTGTTAGACTTTAGCGATTGGCAAGGGAAAGGAGATAAGTATGAGTTTTTTCAAAGAGTTTCGTGATTTTGCAATGCGCGGTAACGTGGTCGATCTCGCCGTCGGTGTGATTATTGGTGCCGCCTTTGGCAAAATCGTCTCTTCACTGGTGGCGAATATCATCATGCCGCCGCTGGGACTGCTTATCGGCGGCGTTGATTTCAAACAGTTCAAGTGGGTGCTAAAACCTGCTGAAGGCGCTACCCCGCCGGTCATTATGGAATATGGCGTATTTATTCAGTCAGTATTCGACTTCATCATTGTGGCTTTCGCTATCTTTGTCGCCATCAAGCTGATGAATAAGCTGCACAAGAAGAAAGAAGTTGAAAAACCGGTAGCGAAACCCTCTAACGAAGAGGTGCTGCTGAGTGAAATTCGAGATTTGCTGAAGCAGCAGAACGGCAAAATCTAAACCTGGCCGCCCATGAGGCGGCTTTTTTATGCCCAGAAAGCAGAAGGCCAGTGATAAGCGCTTTTCTTATCACTGGCCTCCCAACCGCCACGTTTTGCATGTTTGTCTTTACGCCGATAGCTGCCTTTGCCTTTTTGCTTCGCTTCGACACGCTGGCGAAACAGCGGATCGTGTAATAAAGCCTGGATTGCGTTATCGCGGATCTCGCCTTTTGTATGCTGATATTTACTCATCACTGTCTCCTGATTTCAACCGCATAAATATAGGCCCTTTTGCGCAAAATTCAATCCCGCCGGTGCGCATGTTCCGGCCGGGGTTCCGTCCCTTTCTCAAGCGCTTCAAGAATGGAGCAGCAGTCGCTGCTGTGGGCAGCGCCGCAGCAGGCGTCGGATAAGCGCTGCAGCGAGCGCTGCACATGTTGCAGTTCGCTGATAAGGGTATTCACTTCATTCAGACGCGCCTGAACAATCGCCTTTGACTCCTCGCAGGTATGATGCGCGGGATCGACGCGGATCGAGAGAAGATCGCGGATAGCGTCCAGCCCAAAACCCATCTGCCGACCCACGCGAATAAACTTAAGCCGCTGAAGATCGCTGTCGCTGTAGAGGCGAAAGCCGCCTTCAGTTCGGATCTCGTGCCCCATCATTTGTTGTTTCTCATAGAAACGGATGGTGTCGACGGTAACGTTGGCCAGTTTGGCCAGCTGTCCGATACGGTACACTACTCCTCCTTAAGCAGACGTCCACGGATCGCTTCGCCGTAGGCGCCCTGCAAAAAAGCGGTGCTCATTCCCGCCTGGCGCAGCTGAAGCTCAAGCACAAGCAGGCGTTTGCTCTGCTCGCGATAGCGCTGGTCTTCCGGGTCGAGATTGCGCAGCAGGTCGCTGATTTCCAGCGCTTCGCGCCGCATCTCCAGCTCTGGCGGTAAAAAACCGGCGTTTTTCAGCAGTCGGTAGCCGCTGCGTAATTCAGCCGGCACGTTACTGTCGTCATCCAGCTCGAGGGGCGCGCCTTCTCCAGGCAGATTGCTGAGCTCACCCTTTTCCTGCGCCGCGCGAATATGCTGTTCAGCCAGTTGATCAATTAACCACATTAACGCCTCCTGATGTAGCCAGAATAGTGAGCTTAACGGACGGCATAAATTTTGGGCAATAAAAAACCCGCCGAAGCGGGTTTTTTACGATGCTACAGATTACTCTGCGGCAGCTTCTGCTTGAGCTTCTGGACGATCAACCAGCTCGATGTATGCCATCGGAGCGTTGTCACCAGCACGGAAGCCACACTTCAGAATGCGAGTGTAACCACCGGCACGGCTCGCGAAACGCGGGCCCAGCTCGTTAAACAGTTTTGCCACGATCTCGTTATCACGAGTACGGGCGAATGCCAGACGACGATTAGCTACGCTGTCGGTCTTGGCAAGAGTAATCAGCGGCTCAACTACGCGGCGCAGCTCTTTGGCTTTCGGCAGAGTCGTTTTGATGATCTCATGACGAACCAGAGAACCGGCCATGTTGCGGAACATAGCCTGACGATGGCTGCTGTTGCGGTTCAGTTGACGACCACTCTTACGATGGCGCATGACCTTATCCTTCTCAGTGAAACCTTAACCTGTGATCCGGTTATTCATCAGCAATGCTTGCCGGCGGCCAGTTCTCGAGGCGCATGCCCAGAGAAAGACCACGTGAGGCGAGCACATCTTTAATCTCGGTAAGAGATTTTTTACCCAGGTTAGGCGTTTTGAGCAGCTCAACCTCGGTACGCTGTACCAGATCACCGATGTAGTGGATAGCTTCTGCCTTAAGGCAGTTAGCAGAGCGGACAGTCAATTCCAGATCGTCAACAGGGCGCAGCAGGATCGGATCGAATTCTGGTTTCTCTTCCTTCACTTCTGGCTGACGTACATCACGTAAGTCAACAAAAGCTTCCAGTTGTTCTGCCAGGATGGTCGCCGCACGACGAATCGCCTCTTCAGGATCGATTGTGCCGTTGGTTTCCATTTCGATGACCAGCTTGTCCAGGTCGGTGCGCTGTTCTACACGCGCTGCTTCAACATTGTAGGCGATACGGTCTACAGGGCTGTAGCAAGCGTCGACCAACAGGCGGCCGATTGGGCGCTCATCTTCTTCCGAATGAATTCGGGCAGAAGCCGGCACATAACCACGACCACGCTGAACTTTGATACGCATGCTGATAGCGGCGTTCTCATCGGTCAGGTGACAGATCACGTGCTGCGGCTTGACGATTTCGACATCACCGTCATGGGTAATGTCGGCTGCAGTCACAGGGCCAATGCCAGATTTATTCAGGGTCAGAATGACTTCATCTTTACCCTGAACTCTTACCGCCAGCCCTTTCAGGTTGAGCAGGATTTCCAGGATATCTTCCTGTACGCCCTCTTTGGTGCTGTACTCATGCAGTACACCATCAATTTCAACCTCGGTCACCGCGCAACCCGGCATGGAAGAAAGCAGAATACGGCGCAGTGCGTTACCAAGAGTATGGCCAAAGCCACGCTCTAAAGGCTCAAGGGTCACCTTGGCGTGCGTCGAACTCACTTGCTCGATATCTACCAGGCGCGGTTTTAGAAACTCTGTCACAGAACCCTGCATTGTGTCCTCTCTTTGGTACTAAGCTTTACTTGGAGTAAAGCTCGACGATCAGGTGTTCGTTAATGTCCGCAGACAGATCGGTACGCTCAGGAATACGCTTGAACACACCTTCCATCTTAGTCGCATCAACTTCCAGCCAGGTTGGCTTTTCACGCTGCTCAGCCAGCTCCAGAGCGGCCTTCACGCGAGATTGCTTTTTGGCTTTCTCACGGATGCTTACGACATCATTCGGAGATACCTGATAAGAAGCGATGTTAACAACGCGGCCGTTAACCATTACAGACTTGTGGCTGACCAGCTGGCGTGCTTCTGCACGAGTGGCGCCGAAGCCCATACGGTAAACTACGTTATCCAGACGACCTTCCAGCAGAGCTAACAGGTTTGCACCGGTGTTGCCTTTCAGACGTGCTGCTTCTTTATAGTAGTTGCGGAACTGACGTTCCAGAACGCCGTAGATACGACGAACTTTTTGTTTTTCACGCAACTGGCCGCCGTAATCAGACAGACGCGGTTTACGCGCACCATGCTGACCAGGGGCTTGTTCAATTTTACACTTGGTATCAATCGCGCGAACGCCAGACTTCAGGAAAAGGTCTGTGCCCTCACGACGGCTCAGCTTGAGCTTAGGACCCAAATATCTTGCCATTTTCTTTCTCCAACTATCCTAAAAACGCGGCGTTATACGCGACGTTTTTTCGGCGGACGACAACCGTTGTGAGGGATCGGAGTCACATCAGTAATATTAGTGATGCGGAAACCTGCGGCGTTCAGAGCACGAATAGTTGATTCGCGACCCGGACCCGGACCCTTAACCATAACTTCCAGGTTCTTAATACCGTAATCTTTCACGGCTTCTGCACAGCGCTCTGCAGCGACCTGAGCAGCAAACGGAGTAGATTTACGTGAACCGCGGAAACCGGAACCACCGGCGGTTGCCCAACCCAGTGCGTTACCCTGACGATCGGTAATGGTAACGATGGTGTTGTTAAAAGAAGCATGGACATGAGCCACGCCATCTGAGACTTGCTTTCTTACACGCTTACGTGCACGAACTGGTGCCTTTGCCATTATTTACTCACCCCGATTATTTCTTGATCGGTTTGCGCGGACCCTTACGGGTACGTGCATTGGTCTTAGTACGCTGACCGCGTACTGGCAGACCACGACGATGGCGCAAACCACGGTAGCAACCAAGGTCCATAAGACGCTTGATGCTCAGGGTGATTTCACGGCGCAGATCACCTTCAACAACGAATTTACCAACTGCATCACGCAGCTGATCAATTTGTTCTTCAGACAGCTCACTGATCTTAACATCTTCAGCGATACCCGTTGCAGCACAGATGGCTTTAGAACGGGTCTTGCCGATACCGAAAATCGAAGTTAATGCGATAACGGTGTGTTTATGATCAGGAATGTTAATGCCTGCTATACGGGCCACTATGCACTCCTATAATTAAATAAATGCGCCCCATGCTGAAAAGCCCGTTTTCAGGATACTCAAATGGAAACGCATTGACATACAAAAGATTGGCTGGCTAATCTAGCCAGCTCAACCCGACTTTGCAAGAAAAATATGTGAAAAAATCAGCCCTGGCGCTGTTTATGCTTAGGCTCGGCGCTGCAAATCACACGTACGACACCGTCGCGGCGGATGATTTTGCAGTTACGACATAATTTCTTGACGGAAGCACGAACTTTCATTTTTACTCTCCGTAACTTCTCAAGCGCCTGAATTAACGGCCGTAGCCTTTCAGGTTTGCTTTCTTCAATGCAGACTCGTACTGACTAGACATCATCAGAGTTTGCACTTGAGCCATAAAGTCCATGATGACGACCACTACGATGAGCAGTGATGTACCGCCAAAGTAGAAGGGAACTTTCATCGCATCACGCATGAACTCCGGGATCAGGCAAATAAAAGTAATGTACAGTGCGCCGATTAAGGTCAGACGCGTCATTACTTTATCGATATACTTCGCCGTTTGCTCTCCCGGACGAATTCCCGGTACGAATGCACCAGACTTCTTCAGGTTATCTGCCGTTTCGCGCGGGTTGAAAACCAACGCCGTGTAGAAAAAGCAGAAGAAGATGATTGCAGTCGCATAGAGTAGCACATATAGCGGCTGTCCTGGCTGCAAATACAGCGAAATTGTTGTCAGCCAGTTCCAACCGGTACCGCCCCCGAACCAGGATGCTATCGTCGCGGGGAACAGGATAATGCTGGAAGCAAAAATAGCCGGAATAACACCCGCCATATTCACTTTCAACGGTAAATGTGTGCTCTGTGCAGCGTATACACGACGACCTTGCTGACGTTTCGCATAGTTCACCACAATGCGGCGCTGGCCACGCTCAACGAAAACAACGAAGAAGGTCACTGCAAATACGAGAACTGCAACCAACAGCAACAGGAGGAAGTGCAGGTCGCCTTGCCGCGCTTGCTCGATGGTATGGCCAATGGCCGGCGGAAGACCCGCAACAATACCCGCGAAGATAATGATCGAAATACCGTTACCGATACCTCGTTCAGTAATCTGTTCGCCCAGCCACATCAGGAACATCGTCCCGGTAACCAGACTTACAACAGCGGTAAAGTAGAAGGCAAAGCCTGGATTCAACACCAGGCCCTGCATTCCAGGCATATTCGGTAAACCGGTAGCAATACCGATTGACTGAAATATCGCCAATACCAACGTACCGTAGCGGGTGTACTGGCTAATCTTACGACGGCCAGCCTCCCCTTCTTTCTTAATCTCCGCTAACGCTGGATGAACCACCGTCAGCAACTGGATAATAATAGAGGCCGAAATATACGGCATAATACCCAGCGCGAAGATTGAAGCACGGCTGAGAGCACCACCAGAGAACATGTTGAACATTTCAATGATGGTGCCACGCTGTTGCTCAAGCAGTTTGGCAAGTACAGCGGCATCAATACCGGGGATTGGAATAAAAGAGCCAATTCGGAAGACAATCAGTGCACCGATTACAAACAGCAGTCTGCGTTTCAGTTCACCAAATCCGCCTTTGGCACTTTGAAAATCTAATCCCGGTTGTTTAGCCATCTGCTACTTATTCCTCGATTTTACCGCCAGCAGCTTCGATTGCAGCACGAGCACCTTTGGTGACACGCAGACCGCGAACCGTTACCGGTGCAGAAACTTCACCAGACAGAATCACTTTCGCGAATTCAATCTGAACACCGATAATGTTGGCTGCTTTCAGCGTGCTCAGGTCAACGATACCGCCTTCCACTTTCGCCAGGTCAGACAGACGCACTTCTGCAGTCACGAATGATTTACGCGAGGTGAAGCCGAATTTCGGCAGACGACGGTACAGAGGCATCTGACCACCCTCGAAACCGCGACGTACGCCACCGCCAGAACGAGAGTTCTGACCTTTGTGACCACGACCACCGGTTTTGCCGAGGCCAGAACCGATACCACGACCCAGACGCTTAGAAGCGTGCTTGGAGCCTTCGGCCGGAGACAGAGTATTTAAACGCATCTGTTACTCCTCTACTTTCAGCATGTAAGAGATCGCGTTGACCATACCGCGTACTGCCGGCGTGTCTTCACGCTCAACGGTGTGGCCAATACGACGCAGACCCAGACCAACCAGAGTGGCTTTGTGCTTAGGCAGGCGGCCGATTGAGCTACGGGTTTGAGTGATTTTAATAGTCTTAGCCATCGTGATTACCCCAGAATTTCTTCAACGGATTTACCACGCTTGGCAGCGACCATTTCTGGAGAATTCATATTTTCCAGGCCGTCGATAGTTGCACGAACCACGTTGATCGGGTTGGTAGAACCATAGGCTTTAGCCAGAACGTTATGAACTCCAGCGACTTCCAGAACGGCGCGCATTGCACCACCGGCGATGATACCGGTACCTTCTGAAGCCGGCTGCATGAACACACGGGAACCTGTGTGAGCACCTTTAACCGGGTGCTGCAGGGTGCCGTTGTTCAGCGCGACATTAATCATGTTGCGACGGGCTTTCTCCATCGCTTTCTGGATCGCTGCCGGAACTTCACGCGCTTTACCGTAACCAAAACCAACGCGGCCGTTACCATCACCCACTACAGTCAGTGCGGTGAAGGAGAAGATACGACCACCTTTCACAGTTTTAGAAACACGGTTTACCGCGATCAGTTTTTCCTGCAGTTCGCCAGCTTGTTTCTCGATGTGTGACATCCTAGACCTCTACCTTAGAACTGAAGGCCAGCTTCACGAGCAGCATCTGCCAGTGCCTGGACACGACCATGATATTGGAAACCGGAACGGTCGAAAGAAACATCTTTGATGCCTTTTTCGATAGCGCGCTCTGCAATAGCTTTACCTACTGCGGCAGCTGCATCTTTGTTGCCGGTGTACTTCAGTTGTTCAGAGATAGCTTTTTCTACAGTAGAAGCAGCAACCAGAACTTCGGAACCGTTCGGGGCGATCACCTGTGCGTAAATGTGACGCGGGGTACGATGTACCACCAGGCGAGTAGCACCCAGCTCTTTGAGCTTGCGACGTGCACGGGTCGCACGACGGATACGAGCAGATTTCTTATCCATAGTGTTACCTTACTTCTTCTTAGCCTCTTTGATACGCACGACTTCGTCGGCGTAACGGACACCCTTGCCTTTGTAAGGCTCAGGACGACGGTAGGCGCGCAAGTCAGCTGCAACCTGGCCGATCAGTTGTTTATCAGCGCCTTTCAGCACGATTTCAGTCTGAGTCGGACATTCTGCAGAGATACCCGCGGGCAGCTGATGATCAACCGGGTGAGAAAAACCCAGTGACAGGTTAACCACGTTGCCTTTAACGGCCGCACGATAACCAACACCAACCAGCTGCAGCTTCTTAGTGAAGCCTTCGGTAACACCGATAACCATGCCGTTCAGCAGCGCACGAGCGGTACCCGCCTGTGCCCAGCCGTTTGCAAAACCGTCGCGCGGAGCGAAGGTCAGTGCATTGTCAGCATGTTTAACTTCTACGGCATTATTGATAGTACGAGTCAGCTCGCCGTTTTTACCTTTAATCGAAATTACCTGACCGTCGAGTTTTACCTCTACGCCGGCAGGAACAACGACAGGTGCTTTAGCAACACGAGACATAGTTTCCTCCGATTACGCTACGTAGCAGATAATTTCGCCGCCAAGACCAGCCTGGCGTGCTGCACGATCAGTCATGACACCTTTAGAGGTAGAAATAACAGCAATACCTAATCCCGCCATAACTTTCGGCAGCTCATCTTTTTTCTTATAGATGCGCAGACCTGGGCGGCTGACACGCTGAATGCTTTCTACAACAGCTTTGCCCTGGAAATACTTAAGAGTCAGTTCCAGTTCCGGCTTGATGTCGCCTTCGATTTTGAAATCTTCAATATAACCTTCTTCCTTCAGCACGTTGGCAATTGCCACTTTCAGCTTGGAGGAAGGCATGGTGACCGCAGCTTTGTTCGCGGCCTGACCGTTACGGATACGGGTCAGCATATCCGCGATCGGATCTTGCATGCTCATCTGTCTTTACTCCCGTGATTCAATTGGTGACAATTACCAGCTAGCCTTTTTCAGACCCGGGATTTCACCGCGCATAGCGGCTTCACGGACCTTGATACGGCTCAACCCGAACTTCCGCAGGAAACCGTGCGGACGACCTGTTTGACGGCAGCGGTTACGCTGACGAGACGGGCTGGAATCACGCGGCAGAGTCTGCAGCTTGAGAACAGCGTTCCAACGATCTTCGTCGGTTGCGTTCACATCAGAAATGATCGCTTTCAGTTCAGCGCGTTTTGCGAAGAATTTGTCTGCTAATTTCACACGCTTAACTTCGCGTGCTTTCATTGATTGCTTAGCCATTAAGTAACCCTACCTTACTTGCGGAACGGGAAGTCAAAGGCAGTCAGCAGAGCACGGCCTTCATCATCAGATTTCGCAGTAGTGGTAATGGTGATATCCAAACCACGAACGCGATCGACTTTGTCGTAGTCGATTTCTGGGAAGATGATCTGCTCACGAACGCCCATGCTGTAGTTGCCACGACCGTCGAAAGACTTCGCGGACAGGCCACGGAAGTCGCGGATACGCGGTACAGCAATGGTGATCAGACGCTCAAAGAACTCCCACATGCGCTCGCCGCGCAGAGTTACTTTACAGCCGATCGGATAGCCCTGACGGATTTTGAAGCCTGCAACTGATTTGCGTGCTTTGGTGACCAGCGGTTTTTGACCGGAGATTGCTGCCAGGTCAGCTGCTGCGTTTTCCAGCAGTTTCTTGTCAGCGATCGCTTCACCAACACCCATGTTCAGGGTGATCTTCTCGACCCGAGGGACTTGCATGACAGAAGTGTAGCCAAACTCTGTCATGAGTTTCTGGACTACTTCGTCTTTGTAGTAATCATGCAGTTTCGCCATCGTACTACTCCAAATTACTTGATAGTTTCGCTGTTAGACTTGAAGAAACGGACTTTTTTGCCGTCTTCGAATCTAAAGCCTACACGGTCAGCCTTGCCGGTTGCCGCATTGAAAAGCGCAACGTTGGAAACCTGAATAGCGGCTTCTTTTTCAACGATGCCACCTGGTTGGTTCAGAGCCGGAACCGGCTTCTGGTGTTTCTTAACCAGGTTGATGCCTTCAACGATGACCTTGCCAGAAGACAGGACATTCTTAACTTTACCGCGCTTACCTTTATCTTTGCCGGTCAGCACGATAACTTCGTCGTTACGACGGATTTTCGCTGCCATTGTTCGCTCCTTAGAGTACTTCTGGTGCCAGAGAGATAATTTTCATGAACTTTTCAGTACGAAGTTCACGAGTTACCGGCCCAAAAATACGTGTTCCGATTGGCTGCTCGCTGTTATTGTTCAAAATAACGCATGCGTTACCATCGAAGCGAATGACAGAACCGTCCGGGCGACGAACACCCTTCCTGGTGCGCACCACTACCGCCTTCAGGACATCACCTTTTTTCACCTTACCACGCGGAATTGCTTCCTTGATGGTAACTTTGATGATGTCGCCGACGCCTGCGTAGCGACGGTGCGAGCCACCCAGAACCTTGATACACATTACGCGACGTGCACCGGAGTTGTCGGCGACGTTCAGCATAGTCTGTTCTTGGATCATTTTAGTGCTCCGCTAATGTCAACTACTACTTCGGGACCCAGACTTCAGGTCGTTAGAAAGCCCCATATTTGAGGGCGCGGCATTATAACACCGGTTCTCACAGATGGGTAGAAAAAATGAACGGCTCAGCAATGGAGCCGCTTATTTTCCCTGATAACAGGGAGGGCGTATTCTAGGGAATAGTCTCAGCAGTAGCAAATGTAATCTGCCTTATTTTTCGACACTCGCTATTGTCCCCTTGTTTAACGGCTTTAAGCCATCAGCTTCGCGGCCAGCCGGTTATGACGATAAAGCAGGTTTGGCAGGTCGATAACCGTTAATTCCCCGTTGCGCACCACCACTTTTCCATTGATAACGCTGTAGGCCACCTGCCCCGGATTGCAGAAGACCAGCGCGGCGACCGGATCGTGCCCTGCCCCGGCCAGCCCCAGCTGGTTGAGATTGAAGACCGCCAGATCCGCCTGCATGCCAGGCGCAATGGCGCCGATGTCGTCGCGGTTCAGCACCTTTGCGCCACCCCGCGTCGCCAGTTCCAGCGCCTGGCGCGCGCTCATCGCGTCGGATCCAAAGCCGACCCGCTGCAGCAGCATGGCCTGCCGCGCTTCGCCAATCATATTGGCACTGTCGTTAGAGGCGGAGCCGTCGACACCCAGGCCAACAGTGACGCCCGCGTCGCACATATGCCGTATCGGGGCGATACCGGAGGCGAGGCGCATGTTGGAGCAGGGGCAGTGCGCCACGCCGGTTCCGGTGCGCGCAAACAGCGCGATGCCGCGATCGTCAAGCTTTACGCAGTGCGCGTGCCAGACGTCATGCCCAACCCAGCCGAGATCTTCAACGTACTGCGCCGGCGTCATATTGAACTTCTCACGGCTGTAGCGGATGTCGCTGTCGTTCTCCGCCAGGTGGGTATGCATCGAGACCTTATAGCGGCGTGCCAGCGTGGCAGACTCCTTCATCAGCTCGCGGCTGACAGAGAAAGGCGAACAGGGTGCAACGACGATACGCAGCATGGCGCCGCGGCGGTCATCGTGATAGCGCTCAATCACGCGCTGCGTATCTTCCAGAATGGCTGACTCTTTCTCTACCAGGCTGTCCGGCGGCAGGCCGCCCTGCTTTTGACCGACGCTCATGCTGCCGCGGCTGGCGTGAAAGCGCATGCCCATCTCCGCCGCCGCGGCGATACTGTCGTCGAGTCGGCAGCCGTTGGGAAAGACGTAAAGGTGGTCGCTGGTTGTGGTGCAGCCGGAGAGCATCAGCTCGGCCATCGCCGTTTGCGTTGAGACATGTATCATCTCTGGCGTCAGCTTCTGCCAGATGGGATAAAGGTGCGTTAGCCAGTTAAACAGCTCGCCGTTTTGCACCGAAGGCACCACGCGGGTCAGGCTCTGATACATATGATGGTGGGTATTGATCAGGCCCGGCACCACGATATGCCCGCGCAAATCGATAATCTCGTCTGCGCTTTGCGGCAGCTCATCCGCTGCGCCTACCGCCTCAATCTTATCGCCTTTGATATAGATGCTGCCGTTGCGAATCTCCCGACGCGTATCATCCATACAGACCACGACTTCAGCATTCTTCAATAACAGTGTCTGTTGCATCCCCTGCCCTTTTGCTGCGGTGAGTGAAGGAACGATAGTATCGTCTCTTTTTTCACCGCGCTAACGGCAGGGGCGATTATAAAGTGGCTGGCAGCTGATCGCGCCGGATTGAGATTAGGCGCAAAAAAAAACCCTCTGCCGAAGCAGAGGGTTTCTTCAGAAAAAACAGTTCCTGTTACAGAACGGCTTTCTCGATAACGCGAACCAGAGTCCAGGATTTGGTCTTGGACAGCGGACGGGTTTCGCGGATTTCTACCACGTCACCAATACCGCATTCGTTGTTCTCGTCATGGATGTGCAGCTTAGTCGTACGCTTGATGAATTTACCGTAGATCGGGTGTTTCACGAAACGCTCGATAGCGACAACTGCAGATTTCTGCATTTTGTCACTAACAACACGACCTTGCAGAGTACGGATTTTATCGGTCATTACGCACCCGCCTTCTCAGTCAGTAAAGTCTTAACGCGTGCAACATCACGACGAACCTGTTTCAGCAGATGGGTCTGCTGCAGTTGGCCGGATGCTGCCTGCATGCGCAGGTTAAACTGCTCACGCAGCAGATTAAGCAGCTCAGTGTTCAGCTCTTCAACGCTTTTTTCACGCAGCTCTGTTGCTTTCATTACATCACCGTCTTAGTAACAAAGGTGGTTTTGATAGGCAGTTTTGCTGCTGCCAGCTTGAAGGCTTCACGGGCCAGCTCTTCTGGTACGCCGTCCATTTCATACAGGACTTTACCAGGCTGAATCAGGGCAACCCAATACTCCACGTTACCCTTACCTTTACCCATACGCACTTCCAGCGGCTTCTCGGTGATCGGTTTGTCCGGGAATACACGGATCCAGATCTTACCTTGACGCTTAACTGCACGGGTCATAGCACGACGTGCTGCTTCGATCTGACGAGCAGTCAGACGACCACGGCCAACAGCTTTCAGACCGAAAGTACCGAAGCTAACATCCGTACCCTGCGCCAGACCGCGGTTGCGGCCTTTGTGCACTTTACGGAATTTTGTACGCTTTGGTTGTAACATCAGCGACTCTCCTTACTTACGGCCTTTACGCTGCTGCTTTTTAGGTTGAGCAGCCGGTTCCGGTTGTTCAACAGCAGCCATACCACCCAGGATCTCGCCTTTGAAGATCCATACCTTAACGCCGATTACACCATAAGTGGTGTGCGCTTCAGAGGTGTTGTAGTCAATGTCAGCACGCAGAGTGTGCAGCGGTACGCGACCTTCACGGTACCATTCGGTACGTGCGATCTCAGCTCCGCCCAGACGGCCGCTAACTTCAACTTTGATACCTTTAGCGCCCAGACGCATGGCGTTCTGAACAGCACGCTTCATCGCACGACGGAACATCACGCGACGCTCCAGCTGTGAAGTGATGCTGTCAGCAACCAGTTTCGCGTCCAGTTCCGGCTTACGGACTTCGGCGATATTGATCTGTGCAGGTACGCCAGCGATGTTCGCGACGACCGTGCGCAGTTTTTCTACGTCTTCACCCTTTTTACCGATAACGATACCCGGGCGAGCGGTGTGAATGGTCACACGGATGCTCTTAGCCGGACGCTCGATAACGATGCGGGATACAGACGCTTTTGCCAGTTCTTTAGTCAGGAACTGACGAACTTTAAAATCGCTGTCCAGGTTGTCAGCGAATTCTTTGGTGTTCGCAAACCAGGTAGAGTTCCATGGTTTTACAATACCCAGGCGAATACCATTAGGATGTACTTTCTGACCCATTGCTAGTCTCCAGAGTCTCAGCGATCGGACACAACCACAGTAATGTGGCTGGTGCGCTTCAGGATGCGATCTGCACGACCTTTAGCACGCGGCATAATGCGCTTCATGCTCGGGCCTTCGTCTACGAAAATTTTCGCGACTTTCAGATCGTCGATATCAGCGCCATCGTTGTGTTCGGCGTTAGCAATGGCAGATTCCAGGACCTTCTTAACCAGTACAGCCGCTTTCTTGTTGGTGTAGGTCAGAATATCCAGAGCCTGCGACACTTTCTTACCGCGAATCAGGTCAGCAACAAGGCGGACCTTCTGAGCAGAAGAACGAGCATGGCGATGTTGAGCAATAGTTTCCATCTCTTCCTCCTACTTATTTCTTCTTGGCTTTCTTATCAGCAGCGTGGCCGCGATAAGTACGTGTCGGTGCAAATTCACCCAGCTTGTGGCCGACCATTTCGTCGGAAACAAAGACAGGAACGTGCTGACGACCATTATGGACAGCGATGGTCAAACCGATCATGTTAGGGAAGATCGTTGAACGACGGGACCAGGTGCGCAGGGGCTTCTTGTCTCCGCTTTCCACCGCTTTCTCTACCTTCTTCAGCAAGTGCAGGTCAATAAAAGGACCTTTCTTGAGAGAACGTGGCATGGCTTATCCTCTAATATTATTTGCTACGGCGACGTACGATAAATTTATCAGTACGCTTGTTGCTACGGGTCTTCTTACCTTTGGTCTGAACGCCCCACGGAGTTACCGGGTGCTTACCAAAGTTACGACCTTCACCACCACCGTGCGGGTGATCTACTGGGTTCATCGCGGTACCGCGAACGGTCGGACGAACACCACGCCAACGAGTTGCACCAGCTTTACCCAGCACGCGCAGCATATGCTCAGCGTTGCCGACTTCGCCCAGGGTTGCGCGGCAATCAGCTTCGATTTTACGCATTTCGCCTGAACGCAGACGCAGGGTAACGTAGGAGCCTTCACGCGCAACGATCTGCACGTAAGCGCCAGCAGAGCGAGCGATCTGACCGCCTTTGCCCGGCTTCATTTCTACGTTGTGTACAGTAGAACCCACCGGGATGTTACGCATCGGCAGGGTGTTACCTGCTTTGATCGCAGCATCAACGCCAGACTGAATCTGGTCGCCGGCTTTCAGGCCTTTAGGGGCCAGGATATAACGGCGCTCGCCGTCTTTGTACAGAACCAGTGCGATGTTCGCAGAACGGTTCGGATCGTACTCAAGACGCTCAACAACTGCCGGGATACCGTCTTTGTTGCGTTTGAAGTCAACAATACGGTAAGCCTGCTTGTGACCACCACCGATATGACGGGTAGTGATACGACCATTGTTGTTACGACCACCGGATTTGCTGTTCTTTTCGATCAGCGGGGCAAAAGGTTTGCCCTTGTGCAGCTCAGGGTTTACCACTTTAACGACGTGGCGACGACCCGGAGATGTCGGTTTACATTTAACAACTGCCATTGTCTTTCTCCTCCGACTTACTCAGCGCCGCCGACGAAGTCCAGATTCTGGCCTTCCTTCAGGGTGACGTAAGCTTTTTTCCAGTCGCTGCGACGACCGATACGCTGTCCGTGACGCTTAGTTTTCCCTTTAACAACCAGGGTGTTCACGTCTTTAACTTCTACTTCGAACAGTTTTTCAACAGCAGCAACGATCTCTGCTTTGGTCGCGTCTTTAGCAACTTTGAGAACGATGGTGTTGGTTTTTTCCATCGCAGCAGACGCTTTTTCAGATACGTGCGGCGCGCGCAGTACTTTCAGCAGACGTTCTTCACGGATCATGCCAGCATCTCCTCAACTTGCTTAACTGCATCAGCAGTCATAACGACTTTGTCGAAGGCGATCAGGCTAACTGGGTCGATACCCGCTGCATCGCGCACGTCAACCTTGTACAGGTTGCGGGCAGCCAGGAACAGATTCTCATCCAGTTCACCGGTGATGATCAGCACGTCTTCCAGCGCCATGTCTTTCAGTTTCTGTACCAGCAGCTTGGTTTTCGGTGCTTCTACAGAGAACGTCTCGACAACGATCAGACGATCTTGACGTACCAGTTCGGACAGGATGCTTTTCAGCGCGCCGCGGTACATCTTTTTGTTAACTTTTTGACTGTGGTCCTGCGGACGTGCAGCGAAGGTCACGCCGCCTGAACGCCAGATCGGGCTCTTTACAGAACCTGAACGCGCACGGCCGGTGCCTTTCTGGCGCCACGGCTTTTTGCCTGAACCAGTTACTTCAGCACGCGTTTTCTGCGCGCGGGTACCCTGACGGGCGCCTGCAGCGTAAGCAACAACAACCTGGTGAACCAGCGCTTCGTTGAAATCACGACCGAAGGTAGTTTCGGAAACAGTCAGCGCGCTCTGCGCGTCTTTCAGTACTAATTCCATTGCTATCCCCTTACGCCTTCACAGCTGGTTTAACGATCAGGTCGCTACCGGTCGCACCCGGGACAGCACCTTTCACCAGCAGCAGGTTGCGCTCAGCGTCAACACGTACCACATCCAGGCTCTGAACGGTTACGCGCTCATTACCCAGCTGACCTGCCATTTTCTTGCCCTTGAACACTTTGCCCGGAGTCTGGTTCTGACCGATAGAACCCGGAACGCGGTGAGAAAGGGAGTTACCGTGAGTAGCGTCCTGGGTACGGAAGTTCCAGCGCTTAACGGTACCTGCGAAACCTTTACCTTTAGAGGTACCGGTTACGTCTACTTTTTTAACGTCAGCGAAAATTTCAACACTGATGCTCTGGCCAACTGAGTACTCTTCACCTTCAGCGGTGCGGAATTCCCACAGACCACGGCCGGCTTCAACGCCAGCTTTAGCAAAATGACCAGCTTCAGGTTTGGTCACACGGTTCGCTTTTTTCGCACCGGTGGTAACCTGGATTGCCTGGTAACCATCGTTCTCCAGGCCTTTGACCTGAGTAACGCGGTTTGCTTCAACTTCGATTACGGTTACTGGGATTGAAACGCCGTCTTCAGTGAAGACGCGGGTCATGCCCACTTTTTTACCGACTAAACCAATCATTGTATCAACCTCTCAATCGCTCGATGACCTGATTAACCCAGGCTGATCTGCACGTCTACACCGGCAGCCAGATCCAGACGCATCAGAGCATCAACGGTTTTTTCAGTTGGCTCAACGATGTCTACCAGACGCTTGTGAGTGCGGATTTCGTACTGATCGCGCGCATCTTTGTTAACGTGCGGAGAGATCAGAACGGTGAAGCGCTCTTTGCGAGTCGGCAGCGGGATCGGACCACGAACCTGCGCACCAGTGCGCTTGGCGGTCTCAACGATTTCCGCGGTTGATTGATCGATCAGACGATGATCAAACGCTTTAAGACGGATACGGATTCTTTGGTTCTGCATGAGACCAGAGCTCCAAACTTTTTATAGACGAAAAAAATTACTACTCGCACCCATTACGATTGATGGGAGAGTGTAATCGTTCAGCATATAACTCCACAATTGGGAGTATTGTCAGGCGACCTAACATGCTGCCGCCTGCGATTCTGCTCGAATCGCGCCTGCTAATATTGGCAAGCCCGCGCATTATACGTAAATCTGCTCAGGAAGCAACCCGTGTTCTGTTTTTAACCTTATTTTCTGGTGGCATTTTTATGGCGGCAATAGCGAAGCGCGCGCAAGGCGGGCAAGGTCTGGTAGGGAAAGCAAAAGAGATTAAGCCCGCTTGCGCCATCAGAGAGCGCAAGCGGGCTCGATAAGGGGATATGTCACAGCGGGTCTACTCTTCGTCTCTTTCCCGGATTTGCGCCTGCAGATAGTTCTGGATGCCCAGCTTATTGATGAGATCCAGCTCGGTTTCAATCCAGTCGATATGGTGCTCTTCATCCGCGAGAATTTCGATCATCATGTCGCGGCTAACGTAGTCATGCACCTTATCCGCATAGGCGATCGCCTCGCGCAGGTCCTTCGCCCCTTCCAGCTCCAGCTGAAGATCGGCGCGCAGCATCTCCTCAACATCTTCGCCAATCCGCAACCGGCCTAAATCCTGCAAATTGGGAATCCCCTCCAGAAACAGAATACGCTCGATATATTTATCGGCGTGCTTCATCTCGTCGATGGATTCATGGTACTCGGTGTCGTTGAGGCGCATCAGGCCCCAGTTTTTGAACATTCGCGCATGAAGAAAGTACTGATTGATTGCAACCAGTTCATTTCCCAGCAATTTATTGAGATGGCTTATGATTTTAATGTCGCCCTTCATTTTGCTTCCTCCGCTTCCAGTTAAATTAGAGCGTAGATGCGGATAAAAAGAAGTCAAAAAAACGCGACCAAATCTGTGGGTATTACAGTCGGCACGCGCGAACGATCAGGCGATCTCTTTATAGAGCGGCACGTTTTGCAGCTCGTCTTCCATGATTTCTCGCGCTACGCGAATGCACTTACCGCACTGCTTTCCAACCGGGACAAGCTGGCGCAGCTGCTGGATAGATTTAGGCTGATAGCGGCGAACCGCCTCGCGGAGGGTTTTGTCACTGACGGCGTTACACAAACAAACGTACATTTACTGCTCACCTCGATCAATTTATGATCAAAGCTTAAATGAGAATAATTTTTATTTCAAACCCAGAATTAGTGTGGATAAGGCGGGTTGCGCAGGCCTCAGACAAAAAAAAAGAGCACCGAAGTGCTCTTTTCTGCTCTGGTGGCCCGAAGGCCACCTGCTAACGCAATTAAGCGATAACTTCAGCAACAACGCCCGCGCCAACGGTACGGCCGCCTTCGCGGATTGCGAAGCGCAGACCCTGGTCCATCGCGATCGGGTGGATCAGAGTAACGGTCATCTTGATGTTGTCGCCCGGCATTACCATCTCAACGCCTTCCGGCAGTTCGATGTTGCCAGTCACGTCAGTAGTACGGAAGTAGAACTGCGGACGGTAGCCTTTGAAGAACGGAGTGTGACGACCGCCTTCTTCTTTGGACAGAACGTATACTTCTGACACGAAAGTGGTGTGCGGCTTGATTGAGCCCGGCTTAGCCAGTACCTGGCCACGCTCGATCTCTTCACGCTTGATACCACGCAGCAGAACGCCGACGTTCTCACCAGCCTGACCCTGATCCAGCAGTTTGCGGAACATTTCAACGCCAGTACAGGTTGATTTCGCGGTGTCTTTGATACCAACGATTTCAACTTCGTCGCCCACTTTCACGATGCCGCGCTCAACACGACCGGTAACAACGGTACCACGGCCAGAGATTGAGAATACGTCTTCGATCGGCAGCAGGAACGGCAGGTCGATAGCACGAACCGGATCCGGGATATAGGTATCCAGGTGGCCAGCCAGCTCAACGATCTTCGCTTCCCACTCTGCGTCGCCTTCCAGTGCTTTCAGCGCTGAACCGCGAACGATCGGCGTGTCGTCGCCCGGGAAGTCGTACTGTGACAGCAGGTCACGAACTTCCATCTCAACCAGCTCCAGCAGCTCTTCGTCATCAACCATGTCGCACTTGTTCAGGAACACGATGATGTAAGGAACGCCAACCTGACGACCCAGCAGGATGTGCTCACGGGTCTGCGGCATCGGGCCGTCAGTCGCAGCAACAACCAGGATAGCGCCGTCCATCTGAGCAGCACCGGTGATCATGTTTTTCACGTAGTCGGCGTGGCCCGGGCAGTCAACGTGCGCGTAGTGACGAGTCGGGGTTTCGTACTCAACGTGAGAGGTGTTGATGGTGATACCACGAGCCTTCTCTTCCGGCGCGTTATCGATCTGGTCGAATGCGCGAGCCTGGCCGCCGTAGGTTTTAGCCAGAACGGTGGTGATTGCTGCAGTCAGGGTGGTTTTACCGTGGTCAACGTGACCGATGGTGCCCACGTTTACGTGCAGTTTGTTACGTTGAAATTGCTCTTTCGCCATGGCGATAATCCTTACTGTTATGCCTTCATCATTGATGAAGGCATCTGTTCACAATTTTTAAACCGTAGCCTTATTTGCTACGAGCTTCAATAACGGCCTGAGCGACGTTGTTCGGCGCATCATCGTACTTCAGGAACTCCATGGAGTAAGAAGCACGGCCTTTAGTCAGAGAACGCAACTGCGTCGCGTATCCGAACATTTCAGACAGCGGAACTTCAGCGTGAATCTGAACGCCGGTAGCGTTAGATTCCTGCCCTTTCAGCATACCACGACGACGGCTAAGGTCACCGATGACGTCACCGGTGTTCTCTTCCGGAGTCTCTACTTCAACCTTCATGATCGGCTCAAGCAGTACCGGCTGCGCTTTCTTAAAGCCATCTTTAAAGGCGATAGAAGCGGCCAGTTTAAACGCCAGCTCTGAGGAGTCCACGTCATGGTAAGAACCGAAGTGCAGACGCACGCCCAGATCAACAACCGGATAACCTGCCAGCGGGCCAGATTTCAGCTGTTCCTGGATGCCTTTGTCAACCGCAGGGATGTATTCGCCAGGAATCACACCACCTTTGATGTCGTTGACAAATTCGTAGCCTTTCGGGTTTGAACCCGGCTCCAGCGGGTACATGTCGATAACAACATGACCGTACTGACCGCGACCACCAGACTGCTTAGCGTGCTTACCTTCGATGTCGGTAACTTTAGAGCGAATTGCTTCGCGGTAAGCTACCTGCGGTTTGCCCACGTTCGCTTCAACGTTGAATTCACGCTTCATGCGGTCAACGATGATGTCGAGGTGCAGCTCACCCATACCAGCGATGATGGTCTGGTTAGATTCTTCGTCAGTCCATACGCGGAATGACGGGTCTTCTTTCGCCAGACGGCCCAGAGCCAGACCCATTTTTTCCTGGTCAGCTTTGGTTTTCGGCTCAACGGCGATAGAGATTACCGGCTCCGGGAACTCCATACGTTCCAGGATGATCGGGCTGTTCGGATCACACAGGGTATCACCGGTGATCACGTCTTTCAGACCGATTGCCGCTGCGATGTCGCCTGCGCGAACTTCGCTGATCTCTTCACGTTTGTTAGCGTGCATCTGTACGATACGGCCGAAACGCTCACGAGCAGATTTCACTGAGTTCAGTACGGTATCACCTGAGTTAACCACGCCAGAGTAGACGCGGAAGAAGGTCAGGTTGCCCACGAACGGGTCGTTGGCGATTTTGAACGCCAGCGCAGAGAACGGCTCGCTGTCGTCAGCGTGACGCTCAGCAGGCGTGTCTTTACCGTCGTCCAGCATACCGTTGATCGCAGGAACGTCAGTCGGTGCCGGCAGGTATTCAACCACGGCATCCAGCATTGCCTGAACACCTTTGTTCTTGAACGCAGAACCACAGGTAACCAGGATGATTTCGTTACGCAGTACGCGCTGACGCAGAGCGGTTTTGATCTCTTCTTCGCTCAGCTCTTCGCCGCTGAAGAATTTCTCCATCAGCTCTTCAGAAGCTTCTGCTGCTGCTTCGATCAGCTTGCCGCGCCATTCTTCAGCCAGTTCCTGCATGTCGGCCGGGATATCTTCGTAAACGAAGGTAACGCCCTGGTCGGCATCGTTCCAGTTGATGGCTTTCATTTTGATCAGGTCAACAACGCCGGTGAAGTTCTCTTCAGCGCCGATAGCCAGCTGCAGCGGAACCGGAGTCGCGCCCAGACGGGATTCGATCTGACCAACAACTTTCAGGAAGTTCGCGCCCATGCGGTCCATTTTGTTAACGAACGCAATACGCGGAACTTTATATTTGTTTGCCTGACGCCATACGGTCTCAGACTGCGGCTGCACGCCACCTACAGCACAGTAAACCATTACTGCGCCATCGAGCACACGCATTGAACGTTCTACTTCGATGGTGAAGTCAACGTGTCCAGGGGTGTCGATGATGTTGATACGGTGCGGCTCAAACTGCTTAGCCATACCGGACCAGAATGCGGTGGTCGCTGCAGACGTGATGGTGATACCACGCTCCTGCTCCTGCGCCATCCAGTCCATGGTCGCTGCGCCATCGTGTACTTCACCGATTTTGTGGTTAACACCGGTGTAGAACAGGATGCGCTCGGTCGTCGTGGTTTTACCGGCGTCGATGTGTGCGCTGATACCGATGTTACGGTAGCGCGCAATGGGTGTTGTACGAGCCATTTGATTCCTCTGATTCTCGGACGTTCAAAATTAGTCGAACCCAGCGGGTTAGCATTTTGCACGCCCGCTGGTTTAACAACAACTACGTGGCGATTACCAGCGGTAGTGAGCGAACGCCTTGTTGGCTTCTGCCATGCGGTGAACGTCTTCACGTTTCTTAACTGCAGTACCTTTGTTTTCTGCAGCGTCAGAAAGTTCGTTCGCCAGGCGGAGAGCCATAGATTTATCACCGCGTTTACGAGCAGCTTCTACGATCCAGCGCATTGCCAGGGCATTACGACGAACCGGACGGACTTCTACTGGTACCTGATAGGTAGAACCACCAACGCGACGTGACTTAACTTCGACAGTCGGACGCACGTTTTCGAGGGCTACTTCAAAGGCTTCCAGCTCGTTTTTACCAGAACGCTGAGCCAGGGTCTCAAGCGCGGTATAAACGATTGATTCAGCAGTAGATTTTTTACCATCTACCATCAGGATATTTACAAATTTGGCCAGCAGCTCTGATCCGAACTTAGGATCCGGCAGAATTTTACGCTGACCAATGACGCGACGACGTGGCATGGAAATACTCCGTTGTTAATTCAGGATTGTCCAAAACTCTACGAGTTTAGTTTGACATTTAAGTTAAAACGTTTGGCCTTACTTAACGGAGAACCATTAAGCCTTTGGCTTCTTCACGCCGTACTTGGAGCGAGCCTGCTTACGGTCTTTAACACCTGAGCAGTCCAGCGCGCCACGAACGGTGTGGTAACGCACACCTGGCAGGTCTTTAACACGACCGCCACGGATCAGGATCACGGAGTGTTCCTGCAGGTTATGACCTTCACCGCCGATATAGGAGGTAACTTCAAAACCGTTAGTCAGACGAACACGGCAAACTTTACGCAGTGCGGAGTTCGGTTTTTTCGGAGTGGTGGTGTACACACGGGTACAAACGCCACGTTTTTGCGGGCAAGCTTCCAGCGCAGGCACGTTGCTCTTTGCAACTTTGCGTACGCGTGGTTTGCGAACCAGCTGGTTAACTGTTGCCATTAAATAGCTCCTGGATTTGCTTTTGCTTCGTAAACACGTAATAAATCGCCCCGTATAACTACGAGGACGCAGAATTTTAGGGCTGAGCCAATAGGGTGTCAAGAAATAACCAGGCTTTACGACATTACCAGGTCATCTGCTGCTGATGTTTTTCAGTGAGCGCGACGAAACCAGTATAGTCCACCGGCCTTACTTTGGCTGAAATTTGAGCAGCAAGGCCGCGCGCGGTCACGTCCTCCGTCAGTACCCACAGGGTAGCGGGCGCAGTCAGCAAACGGCTCAGGGCGCTGCTGCCTTCCAGCGCGCCCAGCACGCCATCCTGCAGCAGCAGCAGATCGTCCTCTGCCGTCAGCAACAGCAGCAGCGTGTCGAGATCGCTGTAATAGGGTGAATGCATCAGGGTGTGCAACATAGGCGCTCTTAAAAGGTGATGATGCGATCGTAGGTCGCCAGCTGCTGCCGCAGCGCTGCCGCATCCAGAATCCCTACGTCCATTACGCGCGCGCCCTCCTCCGCCAGGCCGCGTTCGCGCAGCGCCTCACGGCTGATATAGCACTGTTCAATATCATACAGCGCCAGCACGCCGAAGGTGGCGGCGTGATTGCGCGCGAGAATAACGTCCGGCTGCTGGCCGGGCATCAGCTGCAGCACGCCGTCGCCAATAAAAAACAGCCCTATCGACTCGCTCAGCGCGCCGGTGGCCAGCGCGGCGTCGAGCCCTTCCCGGCCTGCGCTGCTGCCGTGCGGCGCGCGGGTAAATACAAAAGCGACGCGATTCATTAAAACTGCACCAGTCGATCGCAGCCGAGCGCGGCTTCCGCCAGCGCACCCAGGCCGCTAAGCTCAAACCCCGGCTGCAGATTGCTGCCTGCCAGCTGCAGCCGCTCTGCCTCCTGAGCGTCGGTAACGCCGCGACGCAGCGCGGCGGCCACGCAGATATTGAGCGCCACGCCCTGCTCCTGATGCAGCGCTTGCCAGGCGCGCACGATATCCGCCTCGTCGCTGGCCGGCGCGGTCAGCTCATTGGCGTTCAGCACGCCCTCGCGGTAGAAGAAGACGCTCTGCAGCTGATGGCCAGCAGCCAGCAGCGCGCGGGCGAACAGCAAGGCGCTGCTCGCCTGCTGCGTGCCGTAGGCTGGACCGGTCACCAGCAGGGTGTAGCGCATCAGCGCTCCTGCCCCTGGAAGTCGCCGTTCTTGAACTGGCGAATATAGAGATAGACGGTGTGCTTAGAGATATTGAGGCGATCCGCAACCTGGTTAATGGCGTCTTTGATATCAAAGATGCCCTTCTCATAGAGATTCAGCACGATCTGACGATTCTTGGCGTTATTGGAAACGTTGCGATCGGCGCTCACCTCTTCAATGGTGAACTCCAGCGTTTGCGTTACCAGATCCTCCACCGAGCTGGCGAAGTTAACGTTGGAATCGACCTGATGCATCTCCGGCGGCATAAAGGTCGACATAATCTGCGAGAACGGCACGTCGAGGTTCATGTTAATGCACAACAGCCCGATAACGCGCTGCTGCCGGTTGCGTATCGCGATAGTGACCGACTTCATCAGCACGCCGCTTTTAGCGCGGGTGAAGTAGGCGCGTGAAACGTTGCTGTCCGCGCCGTGCATATCGTGCAGCATGCGCAGCGCCAGATCGGTAATCGGTGAGCCCACTTTACGACCGGTGTGTTCGCCGTTGGCGATGCGCACCGCCGAACATTTCAGATCTTCCAGCGAGTGCAGCACGATTTCGCAGTGCGAACCAATCAGCATCGCCAGGCCGTCAACCACCGCCTCATAGGAGCGGAGGATATCGTAGTCCGTTTGCTCGAAGGGACGCTGCTCCAGTAAATCGAAGTCGCTCAGTTCGCCGGGATTGAATGGATTTGACATCGAAGACATTACCCTAAATGGCTGGAGCCTGTCTCAGCGCAGCGGGCAGACTCTTTTTATTGGGAAAGTTATGCAGAGGATAGTCTGGCAAATGTCGCTCGCTTATGCCAGAGCTTTGTCGCAGGGGGGAAATGAAACCGCCGCCCGAAGGCGGCGGCAGACAGATTATTGAGATTTCTTCGCGTCGGCGGCAGGCGCCTGCGCTTTCTCATCTGCTTTAGGCGCCGGCTTAATGTCGAGCAGTTCAACATCGAATACCAGCGTCGAGTTAGCCGGGATGCCCGGCACGCCATTTTTACCGTAGGCGAGCTGCGGCGGGATTACCAGCTTGATTTTACCGCCTTTCTTCACGTGCTTCAGACCTTCAGTCCAGCCTGGAATCACACCGTCAAGACGGAAAGAGAGCGGTTCGCCACGGGTATAGGAGTTGTCGAACTCGGTGCCGTCAATCAGCGTACCTTTGTAGTTCACGACAACGGTATCGCTGTCTTTCGGCGCGTCGCCGCTGCCTTCTTTCTCTACTTTATACAGCAGGCCAGATTCGGTTTTCTTCACGCCGCTCTCTTTGGCGAATTTGTCGGCAAAAGCGGTGCCTTTATCGGCGTTCTCTTTCGCGTCTTTTTCCATCTTCGCCTGCGCAGCGCCTTTCACACGGCCTTCAAAGGCCTGCAGCGTCTGCTCGATCTCTTGATCGGAGAGTTTGCTCTTGCCGCCGAACGCATCCTGAACGCCCGCGATCAGCTGCTCTTTGTCCAGCTTGATGCCCAGTTTCTCCTGTTCCTTCAGGGAGTTGTCCATGTAGCGACCCAGCGAGGCGCCCAGAGCATAGGCTGATTGCTGGTCTTCATTTTTGAAGGCCGCATTTTTCGGTGCCTGCGGTGCCGCATCGGTCGCAGCAGGCGCTGCGGTCGCTTCGGCTGCCATCGCCAGCGGCGCGTTCAGCGCGATGGCCATGGTGGTGGCTAACATAGTGACTTTAAACAGTGATTTCATCCTTTCTCCAAAACCGAAGCGTCTCACCTCGGGAATTATTGCGGACTAAAGGCCCACACTATAACTGTACGCGGCAGCGGCGAACACTCCCGCAGCGTAATTACCCGGTTCTCCTCCGACCTTTTTTGCATCAGGAAGTTTCATCAGAGATGATGCTGCCACAGCCGTTATTCAACCCTTTGCAGGCGAGACGGCAAAGAAATCGGGTGATTCTTACCGGGGAAGCCGTAGAATCAGCGTCTGATGCGAGATTCGCAGCGTCGAACCAGGAGGAGAGGTCATGCAACAATCAGAGTGGGAACAACGGCTTGAAGCGCTGGAAAGCAAGCTGGCCTTTCAGGAGCTGACTATCGATCAGCTTAATCAGACGGTGGTGCAGCACGAGCTGGAGATGGCGAAAATGCGCGAGCAGCAGCGCCTGCTGCTGGATAAGCTAAAAGCGGCCGCGCCGTCGATGGTCGCGTCGCAGTCGGAGGAGACGCCGCCTCCGCATTATTGATCTGTTCAGACCGGCTGCGCATTCTTCGATCGCAAAGGCAAAAAAAAGCCACCTCGAAGGTGGCCTTTGAAATCTGGGTGGCTTAGTGGCTGCAGCCGCAACCGCCGTGGCTGCCGCAGCCGCCGTTGCCGTGATCGTGACCATGGTCATGATCATGGTCATGGTCGTGACCGTGCTCGCCGTGAACGTGACCGTGCGCCAGCTCTTCCGGGGTCGCTTCGCGGATCGCGACAACTTCCACGTTGAAGTTCAGGTTCTGGCCCGCCAGCATATGGTTGCCGTCAACCACCACGTGCTCGTCTTCCACTTCGGTGATTTCGACCGGAACCGGACCCTGATCGGTTTCCGCCAGGAAGCGCATGCCAACCTGCAGTTCGTCAACGCCCATAAAGACGTCTTTAGGTACGCGCTGCACCAGGTTGTCGTCATACTGGCCGTATGCATCGTTAGCCGGAATATGCACGTCAAACTTGTCGCCGACATCGTGATTTTCCAGCGCTTTTTCCAGACCAGAAATCAGGGAACCATGACCGTGCAGATAGTCTAACGGCGCACTTACCGGCGACTCGTCAACCAACACACCATCTTCTGTACGTACCTGATAGGCCAGGCTCACCACCAGGTCTTTTGCTACTTTCATGATATCTCCTAACCGTTGAGAACTGAGATCCCGTCTCATTGGTCTATTCTTACGTGCAATAACACCAACCAGAAAGGTTCGGGGCTGAGGTCGCCTCTTGTGCGACGCGATTAACCTCAGCGTTAGTGGCGCCGATTGTATCGGAATTCAATCCCACTGTAAGTTTAAGCGTAAAAAAAGCTGCGCCATTTCGCTACTCAGGATGGAAAATACCTATCACTTGCTCCTGGCTGCGAACCTGATCGCGAACCTGCTTATCCGCCTCGCGCATCTGATGTCCACACTTCACGCACTCCACGACGTCGACATTGTTTTCACGCCACATCGCCAGCGTGTCTTTTTCCTGACAGTGCGGGCAAACCGCACCGGCAATAAATCGTTTACGCATAATGGTTAACCTGTGTGCTGTTACTGATCTTCATCCCAGTCGTCAATCTGCCGTCTCTCATGCTGCATCTCGCGCCGGAAAATATCCTCCAGCTCGCGCCGCGCCTCGCGCACGCGGGAGATCTGCGCGTTGTCGGTGTGGTTCGGCATCAGCTCGCGCAGCATGCGCATATCGAGGCGGCGGAAGTGCAGCTGCGCGCGCTGCGCCTGATGCGGATGCATACCCACCGAAATCAGCGCCTTGCGTCCCAGCTCCAGCGCGCTGGAGAAGGTTTCGCGCGAGAACTGCGTGACGCCCGCCTGCAGCAGCTCGTGCGCTTCCACGCGTCCGCGGGCCCGCGCCACGATCTCCAGCTGCGGGAAATGCTGCTGGCAGAGGTGCACAATCGCCATGGTATCTTCCGGCTCGTTGCAGGTAATCACAATCGACTGCGCGCTGGCCGCGCCGGCGGCGCGCAGCAGCTCAAGCTCGGTGGCGTCGCCATAGTAAACCTTGTAGCCGTACTTGCGCATCAGGCTTACCGCGCTGATGTCGCGCTCCAGCACCGTAATCCTTTTATTATTGGCCATCAGCAGACGACCCACCACCTGCCCCATGCGTCCGAAGCCCACCACAATCACCTGCGGCTGGTCATCTTCCACAAACGGCTTTTCGCCATCTTCATCGACTTCATTAAAGCGTCGCGCCAGCAGCTTATCGATCGCCTGCATCAGCAGCGGCGTGGTCATCATCGACAGCGTGACCGTCACCAGCAGCAGCGGCAGCTGATCGCCGGTGAAAAGATGCGCCGAAGAGGCAGCGGAAAAGAGCACAAAGGCGAATTCGCCGCCCTGGCTCAGCACGCCGGCGAACTGCTGACGCTCGGAGCTGCGCAGGCCGTAGACGCGCGCCAGCACGTAAAGCACCAGCGTTTTCACCGTGACCAGAATCAGCACGCCGAGCAGGATCTCCAGAATATGGGTATAGAGCACGCCAAGGTTGAGCGCCATGCCAACGGAGATAAAGAACAGCCCGAGCAGCAGCCCCTTAAAGGGATCGATGGCGACCTCCAGCTCGTGGCGATACTCGCTTTCCGCCAGCAGGATGCCGGCGATAAAAGTACCCAGCGCCATCGACAGGCCGAGCGCGTCCATAAAAAGCGCCGAACCCAGCACCAGCAGCAGCGCAGCGGCGGTGAAGACCTCGCGCACGCCGGAGGCGGCGATAAAGCGGAAAATCGGCCGCAGCAGGTAGCGCCCGCCCACCAGCATGCCGGCGAACGCCAGCACCTTCATGCCAATCTTCATCCAGTCGATATTGCCGCTGTCGCTGCCCGCCAGCAGCGGTACCAGCGCCAGCGCCGGGATAACCGCCAGGTCCTGAAACAGCAGCACCGAGAAGCCGAGCTGCCCCGCCTCGCTGCGGTTCATGCCTTTATCGCGCATCAGCTGCAGCGCCATCGCGGTGGAGGACATGGCGAGGCCGATGCCGCCAATCACCGCCGCCTGCCAGCTAAAGTCGCTGAGCCACAGCAGCGCGCCGAGAATGCCGGCGGAGATCAGCACCTGCGCCGCGCCGACGCCGAAAATCGAACGCCGCAGCGCCCAGAGCTTCGAAGGGTTCAGCTCCAGCCCGATGATAAACATCAGGAACACCACGCCCAGCTCCGAGAAGTGCAGGATCTCTTCCACGTCGCTGATAAAACCCAGCCCCCAGGGACCGATCGCGATGCCGGCCACCAGATAGCCCAGCACGGCCCCGATGCCAAGCCGCGCGGCGACAGGCACGATCAGCACCGCCGCCACCAGATAGATCACGCCTGCGGTCAGCAGCGTTTGTCCTTCCATCAGAGACCTCCGTTGGGCAGCGGCGCGGCCAGCCATTCGCCATAGGCGCGGGCGAAGTGGCTCATCACCTCTTTCGGCTGTCGTCGCGCCCAGTACAGGATCATCGGCGTCATCCAGTGCATGCGGCACATCTGCGCGGTCAGCTCGAACGGGCGCATAATGTCCGACATGGAATAGCGGTTGAGGCCGCTCTGCTGATAGGCACTCTCCGGCTCGCCGGTGGTAATCACGCTGCGCCAGTATTTGCCCTCCAGCGCGTTGCCGTCGACGCCGCTGGCGAAGCCGCGCGACAGCACGCGATCCAGCCACTCTTTCAGCAGCGCAGGACAGCTATAGGTATAAAGCGGATGCTGGAAAACGATGACCTGATGCTCGCGCAGCAGCTGCTGTTCATAGTGAATATCAATAAAGAAATCAGGATAGTGCGCGTACAGATCGTGTACGGTGACGTTTTCCTGTTTCTGCGCCGACTGCAGCAGAACCCGATTCGCTATCGACTCCTGCATTTCCGGATGAGCGTAAAGCAGCAAAACTTTTGCTGGCTGCGACATAGTTATCCTCTTCCAAAGCGTCGTCATAGCGGCGCTTTTCCGCTACCATGCACGACGCGACACCCTCTAATTATGTGGTGGGTAAATTAACATATTCTGACGATACGGCGCTTATGATTGTCTTTTCTTCTCTGCAAATCCGCCGCGGCGTCCGCGTGCTGCTCGATAACGCTTCCGCCACCATTAATCCCGGTCAGAAAGTCGGCCTGGTGGGTAAAAACGGCTGCGGTAAATCGACCCTGCTGTCGCTGTTAAAAGGCGAGATCGCCAGCGACGCGGGCGGCGTGACCTTTCCCGGCAACTGGGCGCTGGCCTGGGTTAACCAGGAGACTCCGGCGCTGAGCAAACCGGCGCTGGAATACGTTATCGACGGCGATCGCGAATACCGCGAGCTTGAGGCGCAGCTGGCGGACGCCAACCAGCGCAACGACGGCAACGCCATCGCCCTGCTGCACGGCAAGCTGGACGCGATTCAGGCCTGGAGCATTCACGCCCGCGCCTCAAGCCTGCTGCACGGCCTGGGCTTTAGCCAGGAGCAGCTGAACCGCCCGGTGAGCGACTTTTCCGGCGGCTGGCGCATGCGCCTTAACCTTGCGCAGGCGCTGGTCTGCCGTTCGGATCTGCTGCTGCTCGACGAACCCACCAACCACCTCGATCTCGACGCGGTGATCTGGCTGGAGCGCTGGCTGAAAAGCTATGAGGGCACGCTGATCCTGATTTCGCATGACCGCGACTTCCTCGATCCGGTGGTAGATAAGATAATTCATATCGAGCAGGAGAGCCTGTTCGAATACACCGGCAACTACAGCTCGTTCGAACGGCAGCGCGTCGCGAAGCTGGCGCAGCAGCAGGCGCTGTTTGAAAGCCAGCAGGAGAAAGTGGCGCATCTGCAAAGCTATATCGATCGCTTCCGCGCCAAGGCTTCGAAAGCGAAGCAGGCGCAGAGCCGCATCAAAATGCTGGAGCGGATGGAGATGATCGCCCCGGCGCACGTCGATAACCCGTTCAGCTTTAGCTTCCGCGCGCCGGAAAGCCTGCCAAACCCGCTGCTGAAGATGGAGAAGGTCACCGCCGGCTACGGCGAGCGCATTATTCTCGACGCCATCAAGCTCAACCTGGTGCCGGGCTCGCGCATCGGCCTGCTGGGGCGTAACGGCGCGGGCAAATCAACGCTGATTAAGCTGCTGGCGGGCGAGCTGACCCCGCTCGACGGCGAGGTCGGGCTGGCGAAAGGCATTAAGCTTGGCTACTTCGCGCAGCATCAGCTGGAGTATCTGCGCAGCGACGAGTCGCCGCTGCAGCACCTGGCGCGCCTTGCGCCGAAGGTGCTGGAGCAGCAGCTGCGCGACTATCTTGGCGGCTTCGGCTTCCAGGGAGACAAAGTCAGCGAAGTTACGGCGCGCTTCTCCGGCGGCGAAAAGGCGCGGCTGGTGCTGGCGCTGATCGTCTGGCAGCGCCCTAACCTGCTGCTGCTCGACGAACCCACTAACCACCTCGATCTCGATATGCGCCAGGCGCTGACCGAAGCGCTCATCGACTTCGAAGGCGCGCTGGTGGTGGTGTCGCACGATCGCCATCTGCTGCGCGCCACCACCGACGATCTCTATCTGGTGCATGACCGCAAGGTTGATGTCTTCCCGGGCGATCTGGAGGATTACCAGCAGTGGCTGAGCGACCTGCAGAAGCAGCAGGCGCAGGCGGACGCCGCGCCGAAGCAGGAGAACGGCAACAGCGCGCAGGCGCGCAAAGATCAGAAGCGTCGCGACGCTGAACTGCGTGCTCAGACGCAGCCGCTGCGCAAAGAGATCGAGAAGCTGGAGAAGCAGATGGCGAAATGGCAGAGCCAGCTCTCCGAAGCGGAAAACCAGCTGGCCGACGGCGATATTTACGATCCCGCGCGCAAAGCCGACTTAACCGCGGCGTTGCAGCGTCAGGCGGAGAGCAAAGCGGCGCTGGAAGAGGTCGAGATGGCGTGGCTGGATGCGCAGGAGCAGCTGGAGGCGATGCTCGCCTCCTGACGGTTAGCTGTTAATTTCAGTTTTCAGCGGACTTAAAACGATCGTACCGGCGCGAGACAAGGCGCCAGCCGCGCCATAAGCGGAGCATACTGATGTATGTGAGCATTATGGCGCGGCGCAGCAACGCCGTCGCAGCCCGGTACGGACGTTTTAAAAAGGCCGATCCCCCAGCACCGTCGCCCGGTGCATCACCCGCCTTGCCGGATAATAATCCGCATTCGCATAGTGCTGCGTCACGCGGTTATCCCAGATCGCCACGTCGTCTGGCTGCCAGCGCCAGCGCACCTGAAACTCCGGTTTGGTCGCATGGGCATAGAGCAGTTCCAGCAGCGCGTGACTCTCTTTTTCGCTCAGCTCGACAATACGCGTGGTAAAACCTTCATTCACAAACAGCGCCTTGCGCCCGCTGACCGGATGGGTGCGGATCACCGGATGCTGCACCGGCGGATGCTTCGCCACGGCCTCCTGCCAGCGCTGATGCTCCTCTTCGCTGCGGCGATACTTATACTCCTGGAACGACTTCCTGAAGTCGTGCTCGGCATGTAGCCCATCCAGCAACGTCTTAATCGGGGCGGAGAGGGTTTCATAGGCCGCGATGCCGCTCGCCCAGAGGGTATCGCCGCCTGATTCAGGCAGCAGCTTCGACGCCAGAATCGCCACCGCTGGCGGCGTGTCGATAAAGGTCACGTCGGTGTGCCAGTTGTCGTTGTCCGGCGGATTATCCTGATGGGTATCCAGCACGATGATCTCCTCTACGCCGTCGGCGTGCGGGTAAACCGGATGGATATGCAGGTCGCCGAAGCGCGCCGCCAGCGCGCGCTGCTGGTGCGGGGTCAACTGCTGGTCGCGCAGAAACAGCACCTGATGGCGCAGCAGCGCGTGGTAAAGCTGCTCAAACTGGGCGTCGCTGAGCGGCCGGGTTAAATCAACATTCGTCACCTGCGCGCCGATATAAGGGCCGAGCGCGGTAATGTTCAGCTTTTCGTTCATTGTTGTTCTCCGTTCCAGGGCGTCAACCGACGCTGCAGGGCGCGCAGCCCCAGTTCTAAGGTAAAGGCAATCAGCGCAATCACCGCGATACCCGCCAGCACCACGTCGGTCGCCAGAAACTCGCCGGCGGACTGCACCATAAAGCCAAGCCCGCGCGTCGCGGCGATCAGTTCGGCGGCCACCAGCGTCGACCAGCCGACGCCAAGACCGATGCGCAGACCGGTCAGGATCTCCGGCAGCGCGCCAGGCAGGATCACCCAGCGCAGTAGCTGCCAGCGGCTGGCGCCCAGCGACTGAGCGGCGCGAATGCGCACCTGCTGCGTATTGCGCACCCCCGCCAGGGTCGAGAGCGTTACCGGCGCAAAAATCGCCAGATAGATCAGCAGGATTTTGGAGGTCTCCCCGATGCCGAACCAGATCACCATCAGCGGCAAATAGGCGAGCGGCGGGACGGGGCGGTAGAGCTCAATCAGCGGGTCGAGCAGGCCGCGCACCGCCGGACTCAGGCCCATCGCGATGCCGACCGGAATGCCGATGGCCGCCGCGGCGAACAGGGCAACCAGCATGCGCGTCAGGCTGGCAGCGAGATGCTGCCACAGCGTGGCGTCCATAAAGCCCTGCGGACTGGCGATCAGCAGCAGCTTGCTCAGCACCTGCTGCGGCGCCGGCAGAAACAGCGGGCTAATCAGGCCCAGCGCCGTGATGCTCCACCAGATCAGCAGCAGCAGCGCCAGACTCAGCAGGCTCAGGCTGAACGAGCGGGAAAAAGGCCAGCGCAAGCGCCGACGCGCCACCGTGGTTTTGTCGTTGATCACCGCGCTCATGCAAAGGCCTCCCGCTGCTCGAATACCCGGCTCAGCACATATTCGCGCTGCGCAATAAAAGCGGGATCGGATTTAATGGCGCGGCAGGGTTCGCCGGCGGCAAAACGCTGCCCGAAGTTAAGCTTCAGGCGCTCCAGGATGCGGCCCGGCCCGGGCGAAAGCAGCAGCAGCTCGCTGGCGAGAAACACCGCCTCTTCGATATCGTGCGTGATAAGGAAAATTTGCTTGCCGCTGTCGCGCCACAGCGTCAGCAGCAGCGTCTGCATCTGCTCGCGGGTAAAGGCGTCCAGCGCGCCGAAAGGCTCGTCGAGCAGCAGCAGCTGCGGATCCGCCGCCAGCGCGCGGGCGATGCCGACGCGCTGCCGCTGGCCGCCGGAGAGCTGCCAGATGGGGCGGTTTTCCGCCCCTTCCAGCCCGACCTTTTTAATCAGCCGGCGTGCGATGGCGTTACGTTCGCCGCGCGCCATCCCGGCGAGCTGCAGACCAAAAGCGACGTTGTCCAGCACGTTACGCCACGGCAGCAGCCCCTCATGCTGAAACACCACGCCGCGCTCCGCGCCTGGCCCGCTGATGGTTTTCCCCTCCAGCGTGATGCTGCCGGACTCCACCGGCAAAAAGCCGGCGATCAGGTTAAGCAGCGTGGTTTTGCCGCAGCCCGAGGGACCGAGCGCCACCAGCAGTTCGCCTTTATCGATCTGCAGATTAATATCCTGCAGCGCCGGGCGTCCGTCATAACGGGCGTTGAGGTGAGCGATGCGCAGCATGAGGCTTCTCCTTACTGTTTCGCCAGCGGCTCGACAAAGCGGCTGGTTACGAAGTCGCTGTAGTCAGCATTCGCCTGCGGCACTTTGCCCTGCTCTTTCAGGAAGTGCGCCGTATCGACAATTGCTTTATTTACCGGCTTGCCCAGCTGTTCAATCTGCTGCTGCGCCGTGAGATAGGTATTGCCTTTCACCAGCTCCGGCACCTGCGCTTCCGGCACGCCGCTCAGGCGAGACAGCTTGCTCAGGTTAGCCGGCTGCTTCAGCCAGCCATCCGGGTTATCGATATAGGATTTCTGCGCCTCAAGGGCGCTGCGGGCGAAGGCGGTCACCACGTCAGGATGCGCTTTGGCAAAATCTTTGCGCACCACCCAGACGTCAAGCGTCGGCGAGCCCCACTGCCCGACCTGAGAGGAGTCCGTCAGCACTTTGCCCTCTTTCTCCAGCTGGTTGACGGCGGGCGCCCAGACGTAGGCGCCGTCGATATCACCGCGCTGCCAGGCGGCGATAATCGCGGGCGGCTGCAGGTTCACCAGCTGCACCTCGGTCGGCTTGATGCCCCAGTGCTTCAGCGCTGCCAGCAGGCTGTAGTGGGTAGTGGAAATAAAGGGCACGGCGATGCGCTTGCCAATAAGATCTTTCGGGCCGCTGATGCTTTTCTTCACCACCAGCGCCTCAGAGTTGCCGAGCTGGGAGGCCAGCAGGAACGCCTCGATGGGCAGCTGCTGCGTGGCGGCTACCGCCAGCGGGCTGGAGCCGATATTGCCGATCTGCACATCCCCCGACGCCAGCGCGCGCAGCACGCCTGCCCCGCTGTCAAACTTGCGCCAGTCAACGGTCGCGCCGCTCTCTTTGGCAAAGGTGTTATCCGCCTGCGCCACCTTGGCCGGCTCGGCGGAGGTCTGATACGCCACCGTCACGTTGACGGCCTGCGCCTGAAAAACCAGCAGCGAAAGCGCTGCGGCCAGAAGGGTTAAAGGTGTTTTTACTGCCATGATGTCGCACTCCGCCGGGGTCCTGTGATGGGCGCAGTGTCGCCAGCGACGATGATTTCATAAAGGAATTAAAAATTATTCTTAATAAACAGATGTTCTTAGATCATGATCGGCAAAGCTGATGCGAAATCTGGCATTAGATCCCCCATTATTCAGACAAAATGGCAGGCGCTCACATTGCCGCTGTGCTATTGATAGAGCTCTATTATTAACTGGTGTAAAAAGGGTTGCGGCAACATGTCCATCGAGAAGGTCGCGCTGCTGGCGGGCGTATCAAAAGCAACGGTCTCCCGCGTGCTTAACCAACATCCCGGGGTTAAAGCGGATACGCGCGATCGGGTGCTGGCGGCGATCTCCGCCAGCGAATATCAGCCTAATTTACTGGCGCGCCAGCTGCGTACCGCCCAGAGCAATATGCTGCTGGTGCTGATATCCGATATCACTAACCCCTTCTGCTCGCGCGTGGTGCAGGGCATCGAGGCGGAAGCGGAGGCGCAGGGCTACCATATACTTCTTTGCAACTCCGCCTCGCAGCTGCGGCGTGATTCCGCCTGGCTTGGGCTGCTGACCGGTAAAGTGGTGGATGGGGTGATCACCATGGATGCGGCGTCCGCGCTAAAGGATATCGCCGCCATTATCGGCGACGCGCCTGGGTGCAGTGTGCGGAATACGATCCCGCGATACCCGCCTCTTCCGTCGCTATCGATAACCGCGACGCGGCGCAGGAAACGGTGCGCTATCTGGCGGGCAAAGGCCGCCGCCGTATCGGGCTGGTAAACAGCGATATGCGCTACCTCTATTCGCATCAGCGTGAGGCGGGCTATCGCGCAGGGCTGGAGGCGCTGGCGCTGCCGTGGCACGGCGTCGCCTATGCCGAGGAGATTTCATGCGAAGCGGGCAGCCGGGCGCTGCGTCAGCTTTTGCAGCAGCCCGAACCGCCCGACGCGGTGCTGGCGGTCTCGGACGTGCTGGCGGTGGGCGTTATACACGCCGCGCTGGAAGCGGGTCTGCGCGTACCGGAAGATCTTGCGGTGGTGGGCTTTGACGGCATTCCCTTCACCAGCAGCCTGAATCCGCCGCTTACCACCGTCGAACAGCCGATGTATCAGCTTGGCGCGCGCAGCGTTCAGCTTTTGCTGCAGCGCATCCGCCGTCCGGCGTCGCCAGTAACCCATGAGGTGTTGCCGTGGAAGCGCGTCGAGCGCGCCTCCAGCTAGCTCAGCGCCAGATTAGCAGCACGCAGGCGGCGGTCAGCAGCCCCATCGCCAGGTTAAAGAGGGTCCAGGCGCGGCGGCTGCGCAGGATGCGGCCAATCAGCGCGCCAAAGCCGATCCAGATAACCCCCGCCACCAGGTTAACCAGAAACATGCCGAAGCTGATGGCCGTGACCGAGTGCAGGTAGGCGGAGCCGGCGAGGCTGAAGCTCGCAACCGCCCCCAGCGCCATCAGCCAGGCTTTTGGATTGATCAGCTGCAGCAGACCGCCCTGCCAGAACGGCATCGGTTTCGGCGGCGCGTCGCCGCTCTCCAGCTCTTCATAGGCGGCGGTGGCGATTTTCCACGCCAGCCAGAGCAGATAAAGACTGCCGGCGATTTTCAGGATAAGGTGCAGCGCGGGATAGAGCAGGATCAGGCCGCCAACGCCGAACGCCACCATCAGCAGCATCACCTGCATGCCGATCATAATGCCGATCATTAACGGCAGCGTGCGCCAGAAGCCGAAATTGGCGCCGGACGCGGTGAGTAACATATTATTAGGTCCTGGCGTGATAGCGGCCACCCAGAGAAAACCTAACATTGAGAAAAACAGGCTCAGTTCCATGAACGGGCGCTCCTTACCCCCAGATTCGCAACAAGCCTAACGAAGCTAACAGTGTGATATGGATCAGACAAGTACTGGCGATATGAATTTTACTCCTGACGCATCGACGAGCTTTATGCCGCCGCGCGCCCTGCGCAATCCCCATCTGCAGACGGTGCTGCCGCGGCTGGTGCGTCGCCGTCTGCTGCTGCGTCCGCACTGGCAGCGCCTCGACCTGCCGGACGGCGACTTTGTCGATCTCGCCTGGAGCGAAGATCCGCAGCAGGCGAGCCATAAGCCGCGCGTGGTGCTGTTTCACGGTCTGGAGGGCAACTTCCACAGCCCTTACGCTCACGGGCTGATGCACGCCTGTCAGCGCCACGGCTGGCTCGGCGTGGTGATGCATTTTCGCGGCTGCAGCGGCGAGCCGAATCGCCTGCATCGCATCTATCACTCCGGCGAAACCGAAGACGCCGCCTTTTTTCTGCGCTGGCTGAAAACGCGCTGGGGCGAGGCACCAACCGCCGCGGTAGGGGTGTCGCTCGGCGGTAATATGCTGGGCTGCCTGCTCGGCGCGCTGGGAGACGACGCGCCGCTCGACGCAGGGGTGATCGTTTCCGCGCCGCTGCTGCTGGAGCCGTGCAGCCTGAAGCTGGAACAGGGCTTCTCACGCTTTTATCAGCGCTATCTGCTCGACCAGCTGAAAAAGAACGCCGAGCGCAAGCTGCGCGCCTGGCCGGGCACGCTGCCGGTAGACCTGCCGCAGCTCAGGGCGCTGCGTCGCCTGCGCGACTTCGACGACGCCATTACCGCTCGCGCCCACGGCTTTCTTGACGCGGCCGACTATTACCGTCGCGCCAGCGCCATGCCGCTGCTGAAAAATGTGCGCAAGCCCTTGCTGATCATTCACGCGAAAGACGATCCTTTTATGACTGACGAGGTGATCCCGCAGGCGGAACAGCTCTCAGCCAGCACGACCTATCAACTCACGCCGCATGGCGGACACGTTGGCTTTGTCGGTGGCACGCTGCGTCAACCGCAGATGTGGCTCGAGCAGCGTGTGCCGCAGTGGCTTACACAGTGGCTCTCATCATGATTATTCCCTGGCAACAGCTCGATCCCGATACCCTTACCAACCTGATTGAAGCCTTTGTGCTGCGCGAAGGCACCGACTACGGCGAGCAGGAGCGCAGCCTGGCGCAAAAGGTGGCCGACGTGCGCCGCCAGCTGGAGCGCGGCGACGTGGTGCTGGTCTGGTCGGAACTGCATGAAACCATCAATATTATGCCACGCAGCGAATTTCGCGGCTGATGCGCCAACGCACTTTTCGTGTTAACAATGCTCATCGCCCGACTTCACAGGGAGCTTTTTTATGTCAGCACGACACCCGATTATTGCGGTAACCGGCTCAAGCGGCGCCGGCACCACCACCACCAGCCTGGCGTTTCGTAAAATTTTTCAGCAGCTCAATCTGCACGCCGCCGAGCTGGAGGGCGACAGCTTCCACCGCTATACGCGGCCAGAAATGGATATGGCGATCCGTAAGGCGCGCGATTTAGGACGCCATATCAGCTATTTCGGCCCGGAGGCCAACGACTTCGGCCTGCTGGAGCAGACCTTTACCGACTACGGCAACGCGGGCAAAGGGCAGTCGCGCAAATATCTGCACACCTACGACGAAGCCGTGCCCTGGAATCAGGTGCCCGGCACCTTTACGCCCTGGCAGCCGCTGCCGGAAAATACCGACGTGCTGTTTTATGAAGGGCTGCACGGCGGCGTGGTGACGCAGCAGCATAACGTGGCGGAGAAGGTCGACCTGCTGGTGGGCGTGGTGCCGATCGTTAACCTGGAGTGGATCCAGAAGCTGGTGCGCGACACCAGCGAGCGCGGCCACTCACGCGAGGCGGTGATGGACTCGGTGGTGCGCTCGATGGAGGATTACATCAACTTCATTACGCCGCAGTTTTCACGCACCCATATTAACTTCCAGCGCGTGCCGACCGTTGATACTTCAAACCCGTTTGCCGCGCGCGAAATTCCGTCGCTGGATGAGAGCTTCGTGGTCATTCACTTTCGCGGGCTGGAGAATATCGACTTCCCCTATCTGCTGGCGATGCTGCAGGGCTCGTTTATTTCGCATATGAATACGCTGGTGGTGCCGGGCGGCAAGATGGGTCTGGCGATGGAGCTGATTATGGCGCCGCTGGTGCAGCGGCTGATGGAAGGCAAGCAGATCGCCTGACCAGGTCTGGCGCGGTCGCGGGTAGCAAGGCCCGATCGCAAAGATGCAAAAAACGGCCTCCCTGCCAGCTCGCCCCGCGCGTATACGCCCCTCATCCTTGAGGGGCGCCCGTAAACGGGCCAACGCGTTGCGTTGTTCAAAAACGCTCCCGGCGTTTTTGTCCATGGCGCGGGACGCTTTGCTCTTCGGCCCTTGCCACCCGCTCCTTACGTACAGTGCGCTTTTTTACAGCGCGACCACTTCATAGCTATGGGTAATCTCAACGCCCTTGCCCAGCATCAACGCCACCGAACAATATTTTTCCGCCGAGAGATCTACCGCGCGCGCCACGGCTTTATCGCTCAGCGCCTTGCCGGTCACCACAAAATGCAGATTGATATGGGTAAACAGGCGCGGCGCCTCTTCACGACGCTCCGAGGTCAGTTTAACCTCACAGTCCACTACCTCGTTGCGGCCCTTCTGCAATATGGAAACCACATCGATGGCGCTACAGCCGCCCGTCGCCATCAGCACCATTTCCATTGGACTTGGCGCTTTATCGCCGGAGTTACCGTCCATCAGGATCTGATGCCCTGACGCCGACTCGCCGAGAAAGGTTAATCCTTCGATCCACTTCACTCTTGCCTGCATGTTTCCACCTCAAGAATAGCCCTTTTGCCGCCAGAGTACGCGTTCACCTGGCAAACAGCAATCCAGAGTAATCCCCCCTTTGCTGAAGCGAGACAACAGAAGACAGTCGGCAAAAGCTGTGCTACAAACAGTGCTGAAAATAGTTCGTTCTGTTAAGGACGAAGACGGGACACATCAAGCGCCTGGCGCAAAATAAGGCCCGAATAATCTCCTTTAGGGGAAACGCTTAAAGCTTTCATCGCCTTGCAGGGACAAGTTCCCCCCGCGTTTTGGGCACGATTACAACAGAGGATAATAGCGAATGGTTCTCGGCAAACCGCAAACAGACCCTACACTCGAATGGTTCCTGTCCCATTGCCATATTCACAAATATCCATCCAAAAGTACGCTGATTCATCAGGGTGAGAAGGCTGAAACCCTCTACTACATCGTGAAAGGTTCCGTTGCGGTGCTGATCAAAGATGAAGAGGGCAAAGAGATGATCCTCTCTTACCTGAATCAGGGTGATTTTATCGGCGAGCTTGGCCTGTTTGAAGAAGGCCAGGAGCGTAGCGCCTGGGTACGCGCGAAAACCGCGTGCGAAGTAGCGGAAATTTCCTACAAGAAATTCCGTCAGCTTATTCAGGTGAACCCGGATATTTTAATGCGTCTCTCTTCGCAGATGGCGCGCCGTCTGCAGGTTACCTCGGAAAAAGTGGGCAATTTAGCTTTCCTCGACGTGACCGGACGTATTGCACAAACCCTGCTTAACCTGGCGAAGCAGCCAGACGCCATGACGCATCCCGACGGCATGCAAATCAAAATTACTCGTCAGGAAATTGGCCAAATCGTTGGTTGCTCACGCGAAACCGTGGGCCGCATTTTGAAAATGTTGGAAGACCAGAACCTGATTTCCGCACACGGCAAAACCATTGTCGTTTACGGCACCCGCTGATTTCCTCTCACTCACGGCGTGATGTTACCGTCACGCCGTTACTGCCTGTAGTGAAGTGATGTGGCGTCGAATCATCTATCACCCCGAAGTTAACTATGCCCTGCGGCAGACGCTGGTGCTCTGCATTCCGGTGGCGCTCGGCTGGCTGTTCGGCGATCTGCAAAAAGGCCTGCTCTTCTCTCTTGTACCCGCCTGCTGCAACGTTGCGGGTCTGGATACGCCCCATAAGCGCTTCTTTAAGCGTCTGATCGTTGGCGGCTCGCTGTTCGCCCTCGGCAGCTTTCTGATCCAGCTGTTAACCCTGAAAGGCGTGCCGCTGCCTGTCGTGCTCTTTGCGCTGCCGCTGCTGCTGGGCGTCACCGGCGAAATCAGCCCGCTTCACGGCCGCCTGCTCTCCGGCACGCTGGTGGCGGCTATCTTTACCCTGAGCCTGATTGGCCGCATGCCGATCTACGTGCCGCCGCTGCTCTATATCGGCGGCACGCTCTGGTACGGGCTCTTTAACTGGTTCTGGTTCTGGCTGTGGAAAGAGCAGCCGATGCGCGAAACCCTGAGCCTGATCTACCGCGAACTGGCGGACTACTGCGACGCGAAATATACCCTGCTGACCCAGCTCACCGATCCGGAAAAAGCGCTGCCCCCGCTGCTGGCGCGCCAGCAGAAAGCGGTCGATCTGATCAACACCTGCTATCAGCAGATGCATATGCTCTCCGCCAGCCGCGACAACAGCCATAAGCGGCTGACGCGCGCGTTTCAGGTGGCGCTCGACCTGCAGGAGCATATCTCCGTCAGCCTGCACCAGCCGGAAGAGGTACAGAAGCTGGTGGAGCGCAGTCATGCGGAAGCGGTGATCCGCTGGAACGCCAAAATTATCTCGGCGCGGCTGCGCGCCCTGGCCGACGCCATCCTTTATCACCAGCTGCCGAGCCGTTTCGATATGGAGAAGCCGCTCGGCGCGCTGGAGAAGATCGCCCGTCAGCACCCCGATAATCCGGTAGGCCACTTCTGCTACTACCACTTCAGCCGCATCGCGCGCGTGCTGCGCACGCAAAAGCCGCTCTATCAGCGCGACCTGATGACCGACCGCCAGCGTCGCCTGCCGCTGCTGCCCGCGCTGCGCAGCTATCTGTCGCTGAAGTCCGCCGCGCTGCGCACCGCCGCGCGCTTCGCCGTGATGCTGATGTTCGGCAGCGCGCTGGCGATGCTGTTCGATATTCCCAAGCCCTACTGGATCCTGATGACCATTATGTTTGTCAGCCAGAACGGCTACAGCGCCACGCGGGTGCGCATCCAGCACCGGGCGCTGGGCACCTTCGCCGGCCTGGTAATCGCCGCCGCCTCGCTGCGCTTCGCGGTGCCGGAATCGCTGGTGCTGCTGTTTATGCTGGCGGTAACGCTGGTTAGCTATCTGGTAACGCGCAAATACTACGGCTGGTCGATGATCGGCTTTACCGTGACGGCGGTCTATTCGCTGCAGCTGCTGTCGCTGAACGGCGCGCAGTTTTTACTGCCGCGCCTGATGGACACGCTGATGGGCTGCCTGATCGCCTTCGGCGGCATGCTGTGGCTGTGGCCGCAGTGGCAAAGCGGACTGCTGCGTCAAAACGCCCACGACGCGCTGGAAGCCTATCAGGATGCGCTACGGATGCTGCTGGGGCCGGAGCAGGAGGCGAAGCAGCTGGCGTATCAGCGTATGCAGGTTAATCAGGCGCACAATGCGTTGTTCAACTCGCTCAATCAGGCGATGCAGGAGCCGGGCTTTAACGCGCAGTACCTGAAAGATATGCGCCTGTGGGTCACGCACAGCCAGTTTATCGTCGAACATATCAACGCCATGACGATCCTCGCCCGTGAGCACACCATGCTGACGTCGGATCTGGCGCAGCGCTATCTGCAGTCGTGCGAAATCGCGCTGCAACGCTGCCAGCAGCGGCTGGAGTATGACGGGCCGGGATCGCAGACCAACGTGATGGCGGGCGTGGAGAACCTGGATGAGGGGCCGACGACGATTCTGGAACAGCATGTGAAGCGCATTCTGGAGCACCTCAACGTTATGCATACCATCTCGTCACTGGCCTGGAGCCAGCGGCCGCACCACGGTCGCTGGCTGATAAGACATTTACGGAAAGGGTAATCAGGCCGACAGCGCGCGCTCTACCGCCCGGGCGAAGCGCGCCATGCCCTCTTCGATATCGGTGGGCTCAATTACCAGCGACGGCGCAAACCGGATCACGTCGGTGCCCGCCACCAGCACCATCAGCCCTTCCGCCGCCGCCGCGTTAAGAATGTCGCGCGCTTTACCGGCGTGCTGCGGCTTCAGCGCCGCGCCAATCAGCAGCCCTTTACCGCGAATATCTGAGAAAAGATCCCGCTTCGCGTCGAGCGCCTTCAGCGCCGCGACAAACTGCTCGCGCCGCGCCTGAACGCCTTCCAGCACCTCTGGCGTATTGATCACATCCAGCGCCGCTTCCGCGACCGCGCAGGCGAGCGGGTTACCGCCGTAGGTGGTGCCGTGTACCCCCGGCGACATGGTAGAGGCGATATCATGAGTCGTCAGCATGGCGCTGACCGGAAAGCCGCCGCCCAGGGCTTTGGCGGTGGTAAGAATATCTGGCGTCACGCCGTAGTGCTCATAGGCGAACAGCTTGCCGCTGCGCCCCATGCCGCTCTGCACCTCATCCAGCACCAGCAGCGCATTATGCTTATCGCACAGCGCGCGCAGCCCCTGCATAAACTCTGGCGTAGCGGGCATCACGCCGCCCTCGCCCTGAATCGGCTCGACCACGATGGCGCAGGTATGGTCGTCGATAACCGCTTTTACCGCGTCGAGATCGTTAAAGGGAACGTGCACAATATCCGCCGGTTTCGGCCCGAAGCCGTCGGAGTATTTCGGCTGGCCGCCGACGGAAACGGTAAACAGCGTGCGGCCGTGAAAGGCGTTGTGGAAGGCGATGATTTTGCTTTTAAACGGGCTGTGGCGCTGGCAGGCGTAGTAGCGCGCCAGCTTGAAAGCGGCCTCGTTCGCTTCCGCGCCGGAGTTGGCGAAGAAGACGCGATCGGCGAAGGTGGCGTCGATAAGCTTGCTGGCGAGGCGGAGCGCAGGCTCGTTGGTAAAGACGTTGCTCAGATGCCACAGGGTTTCGCCCTGGGTTTTCAGCGCCTCCACCAGCGCCGGATGACAGTGGCCCAGCGCCGTAACGGCGATGCCGCCGGAGAAGTCGATATACTCTCTGCCCTGCTGATCCCAGACGCGGCTGCCCTTGCCTTTGACCGGCACGAACTGCGCGGGTGCATAAACAGGCAAAATGACGTTATCGAACGTTTCCCGCGTTACCGCAATTTTCTCCGCTGCCATCGACGACCACCTTTGATTATTTATTAAGCCACAGTGAAATAATAGTCATAAAATATGCATAATAAATCAGTCAAAGGCAAACATAACTTCAGGATTCAAGAAAATTACGCAGCAGCTGGTGCCCCTGCTCGCTCAGAATGCTTTCCGGATGAAACTGCACGCCCTCCAGCGCCATCTCGCGGTGGCGAAAACCCATAATCTCATCCGGCTCGCCCTCTTTCAGGCTCCAGGCGGTCACTTCGAACTCGTCAGGCAATGAGTCCCACGCCACGATCAGAGAGTGGTAGCGCGTAACGGTCAGCGGATGGTTGAGGTTGCGGAACACGCCGCGCTGATTGTGGGCGATAGCGGAGGTTTTGCCGTGCATCGCCTGGCGGGCGCGCACTATCTTCGCGCCGTAGGCCTGGGCGATCGCCTGGTGACCCAGGCAGACGCCGAGCACGGGAATGCGCCCGGCGAAGTGGCGAATCGCCGCCATCGAAATGCCTGACTCGTCAGGGGTGCAGGGCCCCGGCGAAATCACCAGATGCGACAGCGGCAGCGCCGCCATCTCTTCCAGCGTGATGGCGTCGTTGCGAACTACGCGTACCTGCGCGCCAAGCTCGCAGAAGTACTGATAAAGATTCCAGGTAAAGGAGTCATAGTTGTCGATTAGCAGCAGCATAGTCCGTCCTGACTGAGAAAACCGCCGCTATTCTACGCCTTTTACAGGCTGGCGCGACTCACGATGCTGGCGAATACCGCCTCCAGCGGCGCCAGATCGCCATCCGCCCCCGCCTGGTTAGCCTCGTGCCACTGCGCCGGCTCGACGTTCTGCCACGCCAGGAAATAGCCGGCGTGCAGCGCCAGCTGCTCGAAGAAGATGCGCTGGGCGCGCCCGTTACCTTCACGGAACGGATGCAGCATCGCAATTTCGCAGTAGTAGTGCGCGATGCGCGCCACGAAATCCGTCTGCTCCAGGTTGCGCAGCCCCTCTTCCTCTTCCAGCGCGTCCATCAGCGTATTGCCCTCTTTTTCGATGTACTCGAAGTGGCAAAACGGCGTGTCGTCGCGCCAGATATCGATGGTGCGCAGCTCGCCCGCCCAGGCGTAGACATCCTGGAACAGCGTGCGGTGAATATGGCGCAGGAAAGGCAGACCAATGGTGGCCGGGCCCAGCTCCAGCGTGGCAAGGCGCGCGGCGCTGAACGCCAGCTCCGCCTTGCGCAGCTGGGCGGCGTCGTGGATATCCAGACGGTTTTTCAGCGCGTCGTCGTTCTGCCACAGATAGGGATCGCGGGCAACGCTGCTATTCGGCGCCATACTGCCTCCTCAGCGAATCGAGCCGCGCTTCGGCCGCGTCAGCCTGTTCATAAGCGCTGGCGGGCTCCGCCAGGGTTAAGCCGTCCAGCCGACAGCTCGCCTGATAGCTGGCGACGCGTCGCTGCTGCCAGAGCGTATTTTTCTGTTTCTCGGTGAGTTTGTTTGCCATGCCGCCTCCTGCTCAGGGTTGTCCACACTCTCGAAAGCTGAGTATAGGAGCAAATTTTTCCTTTGCCGGAGACGGACAAGGCGAGGCCGCCAGAGGATGGCGGCGCTACAGGTCAGGGCAGGACTTTGGCAGAAAGGATAACTACCGGTTTTACCGGCACATTTTGATAGGGGCCGACATCTTTGGTCGGCACCTGAGAAATTTTCTCGGCTACGTCCATGCCTTTCACAATTTTACCAAATACCGCGTAGCCGAAGTCGCGCTGGCCGTGGTCGAGGAAGGCGTTATCGGCGACATTAAGAAAGAACTGGCTGGTGGCGCTGTCTTTATCGGCGGTGCGCGCCATAGAGATGGTGCCGCGCAGGTTACGCAGACCGTTGTCCGCTTCATTCTTAATCGGCGCATTGGTCTGCTTCTGCTGCATATCGGTGGTGAAACCGCCGCCCTGCACCATAAAGCCCGGGATCACGCGATGGAAAATCGTGTTGTTGTAAAAACCGCTGTTAACGTAGTCGACGAAGTTCTTCACCGATACCGGCGCTTTTTGGTTATTCAGTTCGAGTTCAATATTACCGGCAGACGTGGTTAACAGGACGTGCGTATCGCCTTTGGCGGCCAGTGCCGAAGCGGAAACGGAGGAGAGCGCAAACAGGGCGATCGCCGCTGTAAGAGTACGTTTAAGCATGAATGAGTCCTTACCTTGGAGAGCAGCTTTTAACGAGACTGATTGTAAAGAGCATAAAATACAAGAGCCAGCGTTTTACCGTTATTTACGCACGGGTTGCTCAGGCCGCAAGAATGGCTCGCGCAAACGTTTTCGTGATGCAAATCACATTATGAATGAAATATGAAATCGGATTTTCAGTCTTTATTTATTAAGATCACAGTTCCGTTTACACTTTCTGACAGTTTTACGCCGCCCTCTCTGGTTTCCACAGGTTCACAACATGACAAATCGTAATCGTATCGGGCTTACCTGGATAAGCTTTTTCTCGTACGCGCTGACCGGCGCGCTGGTGATCGTCACCGGCATGGTCATGGGCGACATCGCGAAGGATTTCCAGCTGCCGATTGAAAGCATGGGAAATACCTTTACCTTCCTGAACGCCGGTATTCTGGTTTCGGTATTTCTGAACGCCTGGCTGATGGTCATCGTGCCGCTGAAGCGCCAGCTGATTTTCGGCTTTATTCTGATGGTGCTGGCGGTGCTGGGCCTGATGACCAGCCGCGATCTCTCTGTCTTCTCGCTCTGCATGTTCGTGCTGGGCGTGGTCAGCGGCATCACCATGTCGATCGGCACCTTCCTGATCACCCATCTGTATGAAGGCCGCCAGCGCGGCTCGCGCCTGCTGTTTACCGACTCCTTCTTCAGCATGGCCGGCACGCTCTTTCCGGTGCTGGCCGGTATCCTGCTGGCGCGCGCGCTGCCGTGGTACTGGGTCTATGTCTGCATCGGGATTATCTACGTTGCCATTTTCATCCTGACGCTGTGCGTCGAGTTCCCGGTGCTGCGCAAGCCGGAAAACAGCCCGACGGCGGAGAAAGAGAAATGGGGCGTTGGCGTGCTGTTTCTCTCGGTGGCCGCGCTCTGCTATATCCTCGGCCAGCTCGGCTTTATCTCCTGGGTGCCGGAGTATGCGACCAAGACCATGGGCATGGATATCGCCAGCGCAGGCCAGCTGGTCGGCAACTTCTGGACCGCCTATATGATCGGCATGTGGGTCTTCAGCTTCCTGCTGCGCTTCTTCGATCTGCAACGCATCCTGATGGTGCTGGCGGGTCTGGCGACGCTGCTGATGTACTGGTTCGTCAGCGCCACGGACGCCAGCATGCTGCGCTGGGTGATTATGATTCTGGGCTTTAGCTCCAGCGCCATCTACACCACCATTATTACGCTCGGCTCGCTGCAGACCAAAGTCGCCTCGCCCAAGCTGGTGAACTTTATTCTCACCTGCGGTACCGTCGGCACCATGCTGACCTTCGTGGTGACCAGCCCGATCGTGAAGCAGAGCGGCGTTCACGCTGCACTGCTGACGGCGAACGGTCTCTACGCCGTGGTGTTCGTGATGTGCGTGCTGCTGGGCTTTGTCACCCGACATCGCCAGCATGGCCACGTTATGCACTAATGCAACAGGGCGGCTCAGGCCGCCCTGTTCTTTTCCGCCTGCGAAAATGTGATCCAGCGCTTTTTTTCAGTAAATCGAACAACTTACAAAAAGTGCTTCAGAAACAGCAATATAACTCAAAATAGGTATACAGGAAGGCGCTTGATGTATATCAATATCAGCTAAAAACGGCGCGCTATTGTAGCCTCAATTCCCGCAATCTTGAGGCAAGCATGAGCAAGCACAATGTCGTCGTTATCGGTAACGGCATGGTTGGGCATCGCTTTATTGAGGAACTGATCGACAAAGCCGAACCCGATCGGTTTGCGTTAACCGTCTTCTGTGAAGAGCCCCGCGTCGCCTATGACCGCGTTCACCTTTCCGCTTACTTTTCTCACCATACCGCCGAAGAGCTCTCTCTGGTCCGCGAAGGCTATTACGAAAAACATCAGGTCAACCTGCTGCTGGGCGAGCGCGCCATCACCATCAATCGCGACGAGAAGCTGATCCACTCCAATACCGGCCGCGCGGTAAGTTACGACACGCTGATTTTCGCCACCGGCTCCTATCCCTGGGTCCCGCCGATAGCCGGCGCGGAAGGCGCAGACTGCTTCGTCTATCGCACCATCGAAGATCTTAACGCCATTGAGGCCTGCGCGCGCCGCAGCAAACGCGGCGCGGTAATCGGCGGCGGCCTGCTCGGCCTCGAAGCCGCCGGCGCGCTAAAAAACCTGGGCGTTGAAACCCACGTGATTGAGTTCGCGCCGGTGCTGATGGCGGAGCAGCTCGACGTTCAGGGCGGCGAGCTGCTGCGGCGAAAAATCGAAGAGATGGGCGTGCAGGTGCACACCAGCAAAAATACCCGCCAGATCGTGCATCACGCCGCGGGCGGCAAAACGCTGGAGTTCGCCGATGGCAGCACGCTGGACGTGGACTTTATCGTCTTCTCCACCGGCATTCGTCCGCAGGACAAGCTGGCGAAGCAGTGCGGCCTGGCGCTCGGCCAGCGCGGCGGTATCGCCGTAGACGACCGCTGCCGCACCAGCGATCCGGCGATCTACGCCATCGGCGAGTGCGCCGCCTGGCAGGATCGCGTGTTCGGCCTGGTGGCGCCGGGCTATAAAATGGCGCAGGTCGCAAGTGACGCCTTAACCGGCCGCGACAGCCTCTTCCAGGGCGCCGATATGAGCGCCAAACTCAAGCTGCTGGGCGTGGACGTCGGCGGCATTGGCGACGCGCGCGGCCGTACGCCGGGCGCGCGCAGCTACGTCTGGCTGGATGAAAGCCGCTCCATCTACAAACGCCTGGTCGTCAGCGCCGATGGCAAAACCCTGCTCGGCGCGGTGCTGGTGGGCGATACCAGCGACTACGGCAATCTGCTGCAGCTGGCGCTCAACGCTATCCCGCTGCCGGAAAACCCAGAGGGTCTGATCCTGCCCGCCGGCAGCGGTGAAAAACCGGTAATGGGCGTCGAGTCGCTGCCGGACAGCGCGCAGATCTGCTCCTGCTTCGACGTCAGCAAAGGGGATATCATCAAGGCGGTTCAGGCCGGCTGTCACACCGTCGCTGCGCTCAAGAGCGAAACGCGCGCCGGCACCGGCTGCGGCGGCTGCATTCCGCTGGTCACCCAGGTGCTGAACGCCGAGCTGAGCCGTCAGGGCATTGAGGTCAACAACCATCTCTGCGCCCACTTCCCCTACTCGCGTCAGGAGCTCTATCACCTGATCCGCGTCGAGGAGATTAAAACCTTCGACGCGCTGCTGGCGAAATATGGCACAGGCTACGGCTGCGAAGTCTGCAAACCTACAGTAGCGTCGCTGCTGGCGTCGTGCTGGAACGACTTTGTGCTGGCGCCGCAGCATACGCCGCTGCAGGACAGCAACGACCTCTTCCTGGGCAATATTCAGAAAGACGGTACCTACTCGGTGATCCCGCGCTCGCCCGGCGGTGAGATCACCCCGCAGGGTCTGAAGGTCATTGGCGAGGTCGCCGAACGCTACAGCCTCTACACCAAAATCACCGGCTCTCAGCGCATCGGCCTGTTCGGCGCGCAGAAAGACGATCTGCCCGCTATCTGGTCGCAGCTGATCGCTGCGGGCTTTGAAACCGGCCAGGCCTACGCCAAAGCGCTGCGCATGGCGAAAACCTGCGTCGGCAGCACATGGTGCCGCTACGGCGTCGGCGACAGCCTCGGCTTCGGCATTGCGCTGGAGAATCGCTATAAAGGCATCCGCACGCCGCATAAAATGAAGTTCGGCGTCTCCGGCTGCACGCGCGAATGCGCCGAGGCGCAGGGCAAGGATGTCGGCATTATCGCCACGGAAAAAGGCTGGAACCTCTACGTCTGCGGCAACGGCGGCATGAAGCCGCGCCATGCCGACCTGCTGGCGGCCGACCTCGATAGCGATACGCTCATCGCCTACCTTGACCGCTTTATGATGTTCTATATCCGCACCGGCGATCGGCTGCAGCGCACCTCGCTGTGGCTGGAGAGCCTGGAGGGCGGCATCGACTACCTGCGCAGCGTAATCGTTGACGACAAGCTGGGTATCAACGCCAGACTGGAGGCGGAGCTGAGCGAGATCCGCGCCCGCGTGCGCTGCGAGTGGAAAGAGGCGGTGGAGGATCCCACCGTGCAGACGCGCTTCGCCCACTTTATCAACGCGCCGCAGCGCGATCCCAACGTGCAGATGGTCGCCGAGCGCAGCCAGCATCGTCCGGCGCGGCCGGAGGAGCGCATCGCCGTTACCCTGATTGAGGAGAACGAAGTATGAGCCAGTGGACGCCCGTCTGCGATCTGCAGCAGATCCTGCCCGCTACCGGCGTATGCGCGCTGGTGAATAACCAGCAGATCGCCATTTTTCGGCCGTACGATAATAGCGAGCTGTTCGCCATCAGCAATATCGATCCCTTTGCCCAGGCGAGCGTGCTGTCGCGCGGCATTATCGCCGAGCATGAAAACTGCCTCTGGGTCGCCAGCCCGCTGAAGAAGCAGCGTTTTCGCCTCAGCGACGGCTACTGCATGGAGGACGCGTCGCGCTCAGTCGCCGCCTATCCGGTGCGGGTCAACGCGGGCAAGGTCGAGGTTTGCGCCTGACCCCCTTCTCGCCCTGATGCTATGCTACGCCGCCGACGCCCGCGCGTCGGCGGCCAGCCCTCTCTTCTCGCTTTCAGGATGCGCTATGGACTACTTTCCTCTTTTTTGTCGCCTGCAGGGCAAGCGCTGCTTGCTGGTGGGCGGCGGCGATGTCGCCGAACGCAAAGCGCGCCTGCTGCTGGCGGCCGGCGCCGATCTGCATGTCGGCGCACTGCACTTTTCCCCTGCGTTTCAGCAGTGGGCCGATAGCGGCGAGCTGACGCTGATCTCAGGCGCGTTCAACGACGCCTGGCTGGATGCGTGCTGGCTGGTGGTCGCCGCCACCGATGACGATACGGTGAATCAGCAGGTGGCGCAGGCCGCCGAAGCGCGCCGCATTTTCTGTAATCTGGTGGATGCGCCAGAGCAGGCCAGCGCGATTATGCCGTCGATTATCGACCGATCGCCGCTGATGGTGGCGGTCTCTTCCGGCGGACGCGCGCCGGTGCTGGCGCGTCTGCTGCGCGAAAAAATCGAGGCGATGCTGCCGCAGCATCTTGGCCAGCTGGCGTCGCTGGCGGGCACCCTGCGCGCGCGCGTTAAGCAGCGTTTCGCGTCGATGGCGCAGCGGCGCTTTTTCTGGGAGCGCTTTTTCACCAGCGATCGGCTGGCGCAGACGCTGGCCAACGGCGACGGCGCGCGCGCCGGGGAGCTGGTCGACGCGCTGTTCAGCGAGGCGCTGCCCGCTCAGGGCGAAGTGACGCTGGTGGGTGCCGGGCCGGGCGACGCGGGGCTGCTGACGCTGAAAGGGCTGCAGCAGATCCAGCAGGCGGACGTCATTGTCTATGACCGACTGGTCTCCGGGGAGATCCTGAATCTGGTGCGCCGCGACGCAGAGCGCATTTTCGTCGGCAAGCGCGCCGGACACCACTGTGTGCCGCAGGAGCAGATTAACCAGCTGCTGCTGGAGCAAGCGCAGCGCGGCAAACGCGTGGTGCGGCTGAAAGGCGGCGATCCCTTTATCTTTGGCCGCGGCGGCGAGGAGCTGGAGGCGCTGGCGCAGCACCATATTCCCTTTAGCGTGGTGCCGGGTGTCACGGCGGCGTCAGGCTGCTCAGCCTACAGCGGCATTCCGCTGACGCATCGCGATCATGCCCAGAGCGTGCGGCTGGTGACCGGCCATCTGCAGCAGAAGAACGCGCTGGAGTGGGAGAAGCTGGCCGCCGAGCAGCAGACGCTGGTGTTCTATATGGGGCTGTCGCAGGCGCCGCATATTCAGCAGCAGCTGATGCGTCACGGCATGCGCGCGGATATGCCGGTGGCGCTGATTGAGAACGGCACCAGCACGCGGCAGCGCGTGGTGACCGGCACGCTGGATCGGCTCAGCGAGCTGGCGCAGCAGGTAGAGAGCCCGTCGCTGATTATTATCGGCAGCGTGGTAGCGCTGCGCGATCGGCTGCGCTGGTTTTAGGCAGGACGCGGAAACGAATTTAAAACCTTTGAGCTGGCTGAAACAGGGCGCCAGCGCGGATGAGGTGGCTTTACTGCAGGATGAAAAAAGCGGGATAGCCTCCCGCTTTGACTTTTTGATCTAATCAGGGCGCGGCAACAAAGCCGATCGCTTCATACACCTTCTTCAGCGTCTCCTGCGCGCGCTCACGCGCTTTCTGCGCGCCGTCGCGCATAACCTGCTCCAGGAAAGCTTCGTCGTTGCGATAGCGATGGTAGCGCTCCTGCAGCTCGGTGAGCATGCCAGATACCGCGTCCGCTACCGCGCCTTTCAAGTGGCCATACATCTTGCCTTCAAACTCCGCTTCCAGCTCGGCGATAGTTTTGCCGGTGACGCCAGACAGGATATCGAGCAGGTTCGACACGCCCGCTTTCTCTTTTACGTCGTAACGCACTACCGGCGGCTCTTCGGAGTCGGTTACGGCGCGTTTAATTTTCTTCACCACCGACTTCGGATCTTCCAGCAGGCCGATGACGTTATTGCGGTTATCGTCCGATTTCGACATCTTGCGCGTCGGCTCCAGCAGCGACATCACGCGCGCGCCCGATTTTGGAATAAACGGCTCAGGCACGCGGAAAATATCACCGTAGAGGGCGTTGAAGCGCTGCGCGATATCGCGGCTCAGCTCAAGATGCTGCTTCTGATCTTCCCCTACCGGCACCTGATTGGTCTGGTACAGCAGAATATCCGCCGCCATCAGCACCGGATAATCAAACAGCCCCGCGTTGATGTTCTCTTCGTAGCGCGCCGACTTGTCCTTGAACTGCGTCATGCGGCTCAGCTCGCCGAAGTAGGCGTAACAGTTCAGCACCCAGCTCAGCTGCGCATGTTCCGGCACGTGCGACTGCACGAAAATGGTGCTCTTGCTGGGATCGATGCCGCAGGCGAGATAGAGCGCCAGCGTATCGAGCGTCGCCTTGCGCAGCGCCGCCGGATCCTGACGAACGGTGATCGCGTGCAGATCGACGATGCAGTAAATGCAGTGGAAATCGTCCTGCATCTGCACCCACTGACGCAGCGCACCCATATAGTTGCCAATGGTAAGTTCGCCGGACGGCTGTGCGCCGCTGAAAACAATGGGTTTGCTCATACTTGTGTCCTGATTAGTGCAGCCCGAGAAGGGGCAAAAGTTCATCAAAAGAGTCGAGGGTCAAGTCAGGTTTGCTGTCGGCAATCGGCTCGCCGTAGTTATAGCCATAGGTCATGGCGACGTTCGGCACGCCAGCGGCCTGCGCCGCCTGAATATCGTTGCGTGAATCGCCGACAAACAGCAGCTGGCTCGGCAGCACGCCGAAACGGCCCAGCACCAGAAAAATCGCGGCAGGATGCGGCTTCTTCACGATGACGTCATCGCCGCCGATAATCAGCGTAAACGCCTCGGCGATGCCGAGCGATTCCAGCAGCGGGGCGACGAACGGCGTCGGCTTATTGGTGACGATCGCCAGCGGCAGCCCTTTGGCATGCAGCGCCAGCAGCGTCTCTTTCACCTGCGGGAACAGCGTGCTGCCCGCTTCCACCGTCGCGGCGTAGTGTTTGTCGAACAACGCGCGCGCGTCGCGCTGTTCATCGGGCTGCGGCTCGCGGCCCAGCGCCCAGTTCAGCGCGCGCGACATCATGACGTCCGCGCCGTTGCCGATCCAGGTTGAGACGCGCTCCACGCCCGCTGGCGGCAGCTGCAAATCAGCCAGCGCCAGGTCGATCGCCTGCGCCAGACCGGGCGCGCTGTGTACCAGGGTGCCGTCGAGGTCGAACGCCAGCGCGCGAATATCAGTGAAATGAGCCATTAACCTTCTCCAGTTCGTGACGCATTTCATCAATCACTTTCTTGTAGTCGGGATGGCCGAAAATCGCCGAACCGGCGACGAACATATCTGCACCGGCGGCAGCGATCTGCGCAATGTTGTCGATTTTTACGCCGCCATCCACTTCCAGGCGAATGTTATAGCCGCCCTGATCGATGCGCCTGCGCGCTTCGCGCAGCTTATCCAGCGTGCCGGGAATAAAGGACTGGCCGCCGAAGCCCGGATTCACTGACATGATCAGGATCACGTCGAGCTTATCCATCACATAATCGAGATAGCTCAGCGGCGTCGCAGGGTTGAATACCAGACCCGCTTTGCAGCCGTGCTCTTTGATCAGCTGCAGCGTGCGATCAACGTGCTGGCTCGCTTCGGGATGAAAAGTGATATAGCTGGCGCCTGCTTTGGCGAAATCCGGGATCAGCGCATCGACCGGCTTAACCATCAGATGCACGTCAATCGGCGCGGTAATGCCGTAGTCGCGCAGCGCTTTCAGCACCATCGGCCCCATCGTCAGATTGGGAACGTAGTGATTGTCCATCACGTCGAAATGCACCACGTCGCCGCCGGCGGCTAACGCTTTTGCGGTATCTTCACCCAGGCGGGCAAAGTCCGCCGAAAGGATTGAAGGGGCCAGCAAATATTGTTTCATCCGATTCTCCCAATGTTGTGCGCCAGCCTTGCTGACTGGCGTAATGCCTGGTCGCGGACGAAACAGACTAGCAGTAAAGTGCCAGCAGTTCGTCGACCTGTGTGCGACCCGTTATGCTTCGGCTGATCGAACGCCGCGCTTTCACCACATGTAATACTGCATCCTGATACCAGAGACGCGTCAGAGCGGTATCGTGATTCGAGATCAAAACCGGTATGCGGCTCTCTATCGCCAGCCGCGACGCCAGCTCCGCCAGATGCTGCTGCTCGCGCAGGCTAAAGCTGTTGGTGTGGTAGGCCGTGAAATTGGCCGTCGCCGACAGCGGCGCGTAGGGTGGATCGCAATAGACCACCGAACCCGCCTGCGCACTGGTCAGGGTAACATCGTACGATTCGCAGACAAAGGTCGCCTTTTGCGCGCGCTCGGCAAACCACAGCAGCTCCGCTTCCGGGAAGTAAGGCTTGCGGTAGCGGCCGAAGGGCACGTTGAATTCGCCGCGCAGGTTATAGCGGCACAAGCCGTTGTAGCCGTGACGGTTCAGATAGAGAAACAGCAGCGCGCGCTCATAGGGATCGCGGCTGGCGTTAAAGGCGGTACGGCGCAGGTAGTAGCACTCCGACGTATTGCCCTCCGGCGAAAACAGCCGACGCGCATCCTCGATAAATGCCGCGCTGCGGTGCTTAACGATGTTATAGAGATTGATCAGGTCGCTGTTGATATCCGCCAGATGGTAGCGCTCGTAGTCGGTGTTGAGAAACACCGAACCCGCGCCGACAAAAGGCTCAATCAGGCAGTCGCCTTGCGGCAGATGACGACGGATATCCTCCATCAGGGGATATTTGCCTCCTGCCCATTTCAGGAAAGCGCGATTTTTCTTCATGCTGTCGTGGTTATACATCTTATTGTGGAGCTGTGGCGGACCGACAGCAGAACGGCGCTTAACAACGGGGCCGGCTTCGCCGGCCCCACATGGTTTACTGGCTGGCTTCTTTCTTAACCTGACTTACGGGCTTCACCCAGGGATTCTGCGCGCGAACTTCCGCAGGCAGCGAGGCGACGGCGCGTCGGGCGTCCGCCGAGGTGGCGTAAGAGCCGCTCACCAGCACGTACCACGGCTGGCCGTTGCGGGTGGTTTTATAGACATGATAGCCGCTGAGGTTCTGCTTCTTCGCCCAGGCGTTCAGGCTCTCTGCGCGCGAGGCACCGCTCAGCTGCAGGGTGTAATTGCCACCCGGCACAGATTTGGCTGCGCCACCGCTGCCGGTCGCGCTGCTGGCTGCTGTGCTGCTGCCTGTCGCGCCGTTAAGCGCTGGACGCGCCGGCGTGGTATGGGTGCGGCTGTCGCTGGCTGCGGGTCGGCTGGCGGTTGAGGATTTATGCGCAGGTTCGCGTGACGTATGCGTCTGTGCGGCGGGACGCTGCGTGGCCGGACGCGTCGCCGCAGGCGCGCTAATGGTGCTGTTGCTGCTGTTGCCGGCGCTGCCGCTAATGGTCGCAGGCGCGGTCGGCAGCGAGCTGCCGCCCTGTGCGGCGCTATCAACCTGCTGCTGCTGATTAGTTAGCGCGCTGTTGAGATCCCCTGGCAGGGTTACGCGCTGCTGACTGGCAGGCGCTTCAACCGGCACCGCCTGCGTCGGCGTAGAGGAGACGGGCGGCATAGAGACGTCGCGCGGCGTACTGCCGTCGGCCGGCGCGCTGCCTGTCGCGGCGTTTTCCGCAGGCGCGGTCTGACCGCCGCTCATTGTGGTTGAGCCTGAGAGATCGATGCTTTTCTCGCCGCCGTTTCCACCCGCAGAAGAGGGGGCGCTACCGGCGCCGTTTCCGGCGGTCGGCTTGCTCTCATCCGGGCCTTTCAGCGCCGATCCGATGCCGAGCACCAGCAGCAGCAGCACCAGGATGCCGATGCCCATCATCATATGCTGGCGTGAAACCGGCACTTTAGGGGTAGAAGACGTCTTACGCGGGCGCGAGGGACGGCGGTCGCTGGCGTCAGGTTTTAACTCGTCTTCGGGTTTAAACTCATCCATTTTGCCTCCTCCGTAAAGCGGCATTCGGCCATGCGCACCCCGCGCGCCGCGTCACCACTTAACTGCTTATGTTCAGGGTTTCTGACAGTCGTTAATCGCAGCCAGCACCATATCATGCGCCACGCCGCCGCGCACTTCAGAGCGGCCTAACGCCAGCGGCAGCACCAGCCGCAGCTCGCCCGCCAGCACCTTTTTGTCGCGCAGCATATGCGGCAGATAATCCTCCGCCTTCATGCTTTCCGGGCCGTGCACAGGCAGACCTGCGCGCTGCAGCAGCGCGATAATCCGCTGGGTGTCGGCTTCGCTGAACTGGCCCAGACGCTGCGCCGTGCGCGCCGCCATAACCATCCCCGCTGCGACGGCTTCGCCGTGCAGCCAGTTGCCGTAGCCCATATGCGCTTCGATAGCGTGGCCGAAGGTGTGGCCCAGATTGAGCAGCGCGCGCTGGCCGTGTTCATGCTCGTCGGCCGCCACCACCTCCGCCTTAAGCTCGCAGCAGCGGCGAATGCACCAGGCTGTCGCCTGTTCATCCAGCGCCAGCAGCGCATCCAGATTTTGCTCCAGCCAGCTAAAGAACTCGCCGTCCAGAATAATGCCGTACTTGATCACTTCGGCCAGGCCTGAAGCAAGCTCGCGCGGCGGCAGCGTGCGCAGACAGTCGGTATCGATCACCACCGATGCAGGCTGGTAGAAGGCGCCGATCATGTTTTTGCCTAACGGATGGTTAACGGCCGTTTTGCCGCCGACCGACGAATCGACCTGCGACAGCAGCGTGGTGGGCACCTGAATAAAGCGCACGCCGCGCTGATAGCTGGCGGCCGCAAAGCCGGTAAGATCGCCGATCACGCCGCCGCCCAGCGCAATAAGCGTGGTGTCGCGGCCGTGCGGCTTTTGTAGTAACGCGGTAAAGACTTCATCCATCACGGCCAGCGTTTTGTACTGCTCGCCATCGGGTAGAATCACCTGGTCCACTTTGACGCCTGCGGCCGTCAGCAGCGCCGAGAGCTTATCAAGATAGAGCGGCTCCAGCGTCTGGTTGGTAACCAGCATTGCATTGTCGCCCGCCTTTAGCGGCCAAAAAGAAGCCGGATCCTTGAACAGTCCGGCGGCAATGGTGATGGGATAGCTACGCTCTCCCAGTGAGACGGTGATCTTCTCCATGATGCTCGATACCTGTTACTGAGCCTTTCGGCGTTAGATCAGTTTTTTTCCAACATGTGGATAATCTGGTTGGCCACCACTTTCGCACTTTGATCGTCAGTACGAATGGTGACATCCGCGATCTCTTCATAGAGCGGGTTACGCTCGCCCGCCAGCGCTTCCAGTACTTCACGCGGCGGCGAATCAACCTGCAGCAGCGGACGCTTTTTATCGCGTTGCGTGCGTGCCAGCTGTTTCTCGATGGTGGTTTCAAGATAGACCACGACACCACGGGCGGAGAGACGATTGCGTGTTTCCCGAGATTTGACGGAACCGCCGCCGGTCGCCAGGACAATGCCCTGCTTTTCGGTCAGCTCGTTAATGATTTTTTCTTCGCGGTCACGAAATCCAGCTTCGCCCTCGACGTCAAATACCCAGCCCACATCCGCTCCGGTACGTCGCTCAATTTCCTGATCGGAATCGAAAAATTCCATATTGAGTTGCTGAGCTAACTGACGACCAATAGTGCTTTTGCCGGCACCCATCGGCCCAACCAGAAAGATATTGCGTTTCTCTGCCATTTTGTCGGTATTACTAAGAATTCGTTGATGATACCCCGCGTGCAGCTAAATAGCTGGCGGGACAGGAACTGAGACCTCATGAGCGTTAGCAAGAGTCAGACGAAAAATTATCTCAACACTCAAGGGCGTTTGGCAACCGAATAAATCGCCCTCCGGCATTCCCCTTGCGGGGCCGGTGTGCGATATGCGAAACGATGCGCATTAGCGCTGCGCTTTTTACGCGCCGCCTTCAGAAGAGATATCTGACCCTGACGGATACGCGCCGTCGGGACGGTTACAGCGTTCTAAAAATCGCTAAACCTTGTAAGCTAATTCTTGTCCTGCGTCAACGCAGTTGGCACTGGGGAGCGCATTTTCCGGTTTATCCGGCGGTAAGCGCTGCTTCCCTGACCAATCGCGGCGTAATGAAGATAACCAGCTCACGCTTTTTATTTTCCGCCGTCTGATGGCGAAACAGCGATCCCAGCAGCGGAATATGGCCCAGCACCGGCACGCGGCTTTCGCCCTGGCTGCGCTGCTGCTGAAAAATACCGCCCAGCGCCAGGGTTTCACCATCTTTTAGCGTGACCTGGGTTTCAATCTCCTGCTTATCAATGGAGAGGATGCTGCCGTCGCCGTTTTCAACCACGCGGCCCGGCACGTTCTGGCTGATGCGGATTTTCAGCTGAATGCGTCCGTTGCCCAGCACGTTGGGTGTGACCTCCATGCCGAGCACCGCCTCTTTGAATTCGATGGTGGTCGCGCCGCTGTTCCCCGCCGAGACCTCATAGGGGATCTCGCTGCCCTGCTTGATCGTCGCCTTCTGCTGATGTGAGGTGAAGAGGCGCGGGCTGGCGATAATCTCAACCTGGTTTTCCTGCTCCAGCGCGCTCAGCTCCAGATCGAGCAGCCGTCCGTCGACCCGCGCCAGCGTTACGCCTGCGGTTATGCCCGGCGCATTTGCCGCCAGCGGAATCGTTAGCCGGGGGTTGCGCAGCGCAGCGGTCATCGCATCCGAACTGGCCGGCAGGCTCCAGTTCACCCCAAGCTCCCGCAGCCTCTCCTCGCTAATGGTAACGATATGCGCCGCCAGCTCTACCTGCTCAAGCGGCACATCAAGCGCCTGCAGCCAGCGTTCGGCATCCCTGAGCGCCTCCGATGTATCGCGCAGCAGCAGCGCGTTGGCGCGCGCGTCGAGGGTCACGCTGCCGCGCGGCGTCATCAGCGATGGCCGCGCCCCCTGAAAGCTGCGGTAGACCTGCGCCGCGCTGGCGTAGCGTAGCGTGACGGCGCGCAGCGCCAGCGGTGCCTGCTGCGCGCTGACCGCCTGCGCCTGCTGCTCTTTTCGCTGCCGCCAGCTGTCGGGATAGATCAGCAGCACCTTCTCCTCTTCCACAACGGTAAGCTCCGCCAGCCGCGTCACCAGCGACAGCGCCTGTCGCCAGGGCACATCCTCGAGCCGCAGCGACAGCCTGCCCTCCACCCCAGGGGCGATAAGCAGATTAACGCGCTGGTAATCCGCCAGCGCCTGCAGAATGCGCTCGACCGGCGCGTCGTCGAAATTAAGGCTGAGCCGCGGATCATGTTCGCCGTCACTGGCGTTATCACTGGCCTGCGCGGGCATCAGCCAGAGGCACACCAGCAGTAAGAGAGCCATCCTGAGCATAAGCGCTTCCTTTGAGAGAGAGTGTGACGCTGTGCAACGCGCAGTCGCTGCCTGTGGTGAACGTCAGGCTGCGCGGCGCGATGGCGCTCAGTCGCCAGCCCGGCAGCGACAGGGGATCCGCCGCCGCGATCTTAATCACTGCGTCCTGCGGCGACGTCAGCCAGGCGCGCAGGCGCGGCGCACGTCCCAGCACGCCCTGCAGCCGCCACCCGGTAAGCGCTGCTGGCGGCTGGCACCGGCTATCCGGCGGCTGAAACGGATCGCGCGGCGCGGCGTGGAGCAGGGATGCCGCCAGCCAGAGAAGCAGCCATTTAGCGCGCATCGTCGCTCTCCAGCCAGAGTTTCGCCTGCACCTTTCCCTGCCGCGCCTCCAGCAGGAAGCGCGCGGGAGAGGGTGTTGTGGTGCGCGCCAGCTCGGCAAACAGCGGCAGAAACTGCTCCCACCCCAGCAGCAGCGTCAGGGCGCGCGGCTCCGATTCGGGCTGCCAGGCCTCCAGCTGGCTGCCGCGCGCCGCCAGAACGGCGTCGAGCGGCGCGGCGTGAGACGACGCCTCAGGTGGACGCGCGCTTTCGGCGAGCTGCGCACGCAGCTGCGCCTCGTCTGGCAGCGTACGGAGCTGCGCCAGCCGCTGCTGGTATTGCTGTTCAAGCCGGGCGATATCGGCGCGCAGCGCCTGCTGCGCTAAACGCTGCGGCCGCAAAAGCAGCAGCCATACCGCCAGCGCCAGCACCGCGCAGCACGCCGCCATCGTGACTGTCTGCTGGCGCAGCGGCAGATGGAACCAGCGCTCCAGCACGCTATTCATCGGCGGGCTCCGCAAGACGCGCGCGCAGCGCAAAGCGGTAAACGCCATCTGGCTGACGCTCGACGTTGCCCTGCCGCACCGCCGCGAAGAGCGCCACCTCGTCGAGACGCCGCCGCAGTTCGCCTATCGCCCGCATCTCCTGCGCCCGCCCCTCAATGCGCAGCTGCGTCGGCATCTTCTCCACCCGTTCCAGCCAGATGCGCTCGGGCAACAGCGCCGGCAGCATCTGCCAGAAACGATGCCAGCGCATCAGGTCATCGGCATGACGCCGCGCGCGCTGCCACCTTGCCTGCTGAACCGCCAGCTGCTGCTGCAGGTCGCGCCGCTGGCTCATCCGCAGAGCGATTGCCGTCAGCGCGTCGTGCGCCTCGTTCTGCGCGCTTCGCAGCTGCTGTCCGACGCGGTCGAGACGCCAGAGCGCTGAGGCCGCACTCACAGCCAGCAACAGCAGCAGCGCCGCCGCCAGCCCAAGAAGGGTGCGCCGCTGGCGGCGCAGGCGCGCCTGGCGCCACGGCAGCATATTCACCGCGATCATCAGCTGTCCTCCGGGCGCAGCGCCAGCCCGGCGGCGATGCAGAATGCCCCCTCCTGCTGCGGCAGCGGCGGCTGGCGATAAGCGAAGAGGCTGAACGGCGAGAAAGCGGAGTAGGCGTCGGGCAGCTGAGCAGGTGACGGGGCGCAGCCGTACAGCGTGCGGGCCTGAGGAAAACAGCGCTGCCTTACGGCCTCGGGTGCGCTCTCCAGGCTGGCGCTGCCGACGACGCTCTCGCTGGCGCGGCTGTACCAGAGCCACTGCGCGTCATGACAGACCAGCAGCGCGGCGGCGGCGTCCAGCCCTGCGGCGCGTGCCGTCAGCGCCAGCGCATGGGTCGTTAGCTCAAACACCGCCGGACGCAGCGCGCTCTGCCGCAGCGGCGTCAGCCAGCGGGCGATCGCCTCCTGTCGGGCGGCGGTCACGTAGAGCTGGTGGTCCGCGTCGCTGGCGCGGTAGTCGAGCGCCAGCGCTTCCGGCTCGAGCGGAAAGAGGCGCTGCGCCGCCGCCGTCACGTAACGTCCCAGCGCAGGCTCCTGCAGACGCTGGGTTGGCAGCGCCAGCGGCCGCTGCAGCACCAGCTGTGCCGGCAGCCCAACGCGCAGCGAATAGCGCTGTGGCAGCTGCTGTTGCAGCAGGCGCAGGGCCGCCTGTAATTCAGGCGAAGATTGCAGCACGCCGTTTCTTAACGTATCTTGCGGCAGCCCTTGCTGCCACCAGCGGCACAGCTGCCAGCCGCCGCGCCGGCGCTGTATAGCGAGAGCGCAGAGCTGCGTATTCTGAATATCCAGTCCGACTTGCCATGTCTGTAAAGCCATGCGCGCGATCTCCTTATCTACAGGGGTAAAAGGACATATCAAAGCGTCTGGCTTGCCTTTATACTACCGCGCGGTTGTTTATAAACTGCTCAAACGACAACAGATGGGAAACTCCAGGTGAAGTTCGTAAAGTATTTATTAATCCTTGCAGTGTGTTGCATCTTGCTGGGAGCTGGCTCGATTTATGGCTTGTACAAATATATAGAGCCGCAGCTGCCCGACGTTAACACGCTGAAAGATGTGCGCCTGCAGACGCCCATGCAGGTGTACAGCGCGGACGGCGAACTGATCGCCCAGTACGGCGAGAAACGCCGTATACCGCTGACTCTGCAGCAGATGCCGCCAGAGCTGATCAAAGCCTTTATCGCCACGGAAGACAGCCGCTTCTATGAGCATCACGGCGTGGATCCGGTGGGCATTTTCCGTGCGGCCAGCATCGCGCTGATGTCCGGCCATGCCTCGCAGGGCGCCAGCACCATTACCCAGCAGCTGGCGCGTAACTTCTTCCTGAGCCCTGAGCGCACGCTGATGCGCAAAATCAAGGAAGCGTTTCTCGCCATCCGCATTGAGCAGCTGCTGAATAAAGATGAGATCCTTGAGCTCTATCTGAACAAGATCTATCTCGGCTACCGCGCCTATGGCGTCGGCGCCGCCGCGCAGGTCTACTTCGGCAAACCGGTAGATCAGCTTTCGCTGAGCGAAATGGCAATGATCGCCGGCCTGCCGAAGGCGCCCTCTACCTTCAACCCGCTCTACTCCCACAGTCGCGCGCTGGCGCGTCGCAATGTGGTGCTGTCGCGCATGCTGGATCAGAATTACATCACCCAGCAGCAGTACGATGAAGCGCGCAGCGCGCCGCTGGATGCCAGCTATCACGGCCCGGAAATCGCCTTCTCGTCGCCCTATCTGAGCGAAATGGTGCGTCAGGAGATGGTGAAGCGCTACGGCGACGGCGCCTACAACGACGGTTACAAGGTCTATACCACCGTAACGCGTCGTCTGCAGCAGGCGGCGCAGGAGGCGGTGCGCAACAATGTGCTGGCCTACGATATGCGTCACGGCTACCGTGGGCCGACCAGCGTGCTGTGGAAAGTGGGCGAACCCGCCTGGAGCCAGGAGCAGATCCTGAAAGCGCTGAAGCCGCTGCCGGCTTACGGTCCGCTGCTGCCAGCCGTGGTGACGCAGGCCAGCAGCGACGAAGCGACCGCGATGCTGAAAGATGGCACCAGCGTCTCGCTGGGCCTCGCTGGCGTCCGCTGGGCGCGCGCGTTTAAATCGGATACCGTGCAGGGCCCAACGCCGAAAAGCGTCACCCAGGTGGTGCAGACGGGTCAGCAGATTTGGGTGCGTAAAGTCGATAACAGCTGGTGGCTGGCGCAGGTGCCAGACGTCAACTCCGCGCTGGTGTCGCTCGATCCGCAAACCGGTGCGGTGCGCGCGCTGGTTGGCGGCTTCGACTTTAATCAGAGCATGTTTAACCGCGCCACCCAGGCGCTGCGTCAGGTCGGCTCCAACATCAAGCCGTTCCTCTATACCGCCGCAATGGATCGCGGCCTGACGCTGGCCTCTATTCTGAACGACGTGCCGATTTCGCGCTGGGATGCGGGCGCGGGCGCCGACTGGCGACCGAAAAACTCGCCGCCTACCTATGACGGCCCGATTCGTCTGCGTCAGGGTTTAGGCCAGTCGAAAAACGTGGTGATGGTGCGCGCCATGCGCGCGATGGGCGTCGATTACGCGGCGGAATATCTGCAGCGCTTCGGCTTCCCGCCGCAGAACATCGTGCATACCGAATCGCTGGCGCTCGGCGCGGCCTCCTTTACGCCAATGCAGGTGGCGCGTGGCTACTCGGTGATGGCCAACGGCGGCTTCCTGATCGACCCTTACTTCATCAGCAAGATTGAGAACGAGCAAGGCGGCGTTATTTTCGAAGCGAAACCGCGCATCGCCTGTCCGCAGTGCAATCTGCCGGTAATCTACGGCGAAACCCGCAAGGCGCTGGCGCTGAACGAGGAGAGCGTGGAAAACGTCGCCACCTCCGATCAGAACCAGAACCAGCCTGCGCCGCAGCCGGCGCTGGAGCAGGTTCCCGCTCAGCCGCAGCCGGACGGTCAGCAATATGCGCCGCATGTGATCAACACCCCGCTGTCGTTCCTGATCAAGAGTGCGCTTAACTCCAATATCTTTGGCGAACCAGGCTGGATGGGCACCGGCTGGCGCGCATCGCGCGATCTGAAACGCAACGATATCGGCGGCAAAACCGGCACCACCAACAGCTCGAAGGATGCCTGGTTCTCTGGCTACGGCCCTGGCGTGGTGACGTCGGTGTGGATCGGCTTTGACGACGCGCGCCGCGATTTAGGCCGCAGCACGCTGTCAGGCGCCATCCCGGACCAGATTTCCGGCTATGAAGGCGGCGCGAAAAGCGCGCAGCCGGCGTGGGATGACTATATGAAGAGCGCGCTGGAGGGCGTGCCGGAGCAGCCGCTGACGCCGCCGGACGGCATCGTCACGGTGACCATCGATCGCAGCACCGGCAAGCTGGCCAACGGCGGCGGCAATACGCGCCAGGAGTATTTCATTAACGGCACCCAGCCGACGGAATACTCGGTGCATGACGTCGGCACCACCATTATGGATAACGGCGAGAGCCACGAGCTTTTCTAAGCCCGGCAGCCAGTAGCAAAAAAGACCGACAGTGATGTCGGCCTTTTTTATATGCAATGTGCGGGTGAGATGGCCCGATCGCAAAGACGCAAAAAGCGGCAGCCCTGCCAGCTCGGCCCGCGACATCCCTGTCGCGGGACGCTTTGCTCTTCGGGCCATCTCACCCGCTTGCAAGCCTTTCAGCTGCCTGTAAGAGGATAACCCATACCTCTTTCAGGCTGTGTCATTCCCGTCAGTAACTCAGTCGCCCCTGCTGCACCAGCCACTCGCGTACCAGGAAGAGCGCGCTGACGTTGCGCGCCTCGCGGAAATCGGGCTCCTGCAGCAGCGCCAGCAGGTTGTCCAGCGGCCAGCGATGCTCAATAAGCGGCTCTGGCTCGTCACCCTCCAGCCGTTCAGGGTATAACCCCTCCGCCACCACGATATTCATCTTGCTGGAGAAGTAGGAAGGCGCCATGGTCAGCTTGCTGAGAAACTCCAGCTTCTCCGCGCCAAAGCCAACTTCCTCTTTCAGCTCGCGGTTTGCCGCCTCGAAGACGCTCTCCCCTGGATCGATCAATCCTTTGGGGAACCCCAGCTCATAGGTTTCCAGCCCAACTGCGTACTCCTGAATTAGCACCACCTCGCCGTCGATAATCGGAACAATCATCACCGCCTCGCGCTCGGAAGGCTTCATGCGCTCATAAACGCGCCGCGCGCCGTTGCTAAAAGCGAGATCGACTGACTCAACGGTGAACAGCCGCGAGCGCGCCACGGTTTCCACTTTGAGGATGTCGGGTTTATTTAACGGGTTCTTCATATCAGCCTCAGACATTCGACGCCGCGCGGTGCGGGAAAAAAATTAGCTTACCTGACCACAGGCGATTGTGCGACAGCGAGTTTAGCCTCAGCGCGCTACGCCGCGCCGCATCAGGCTCTGACGGACACGGCTGCGCCAGTTAACGCTTTTGCAATAAGTCAACATAGCGCGTTAAAATTCAGAAAAGACCGATGTTTAATTCAGTTTCTGCCGGTTAACATTCGGACAAGGCATGCTGAATTAACTTCTAATTTAATGATTTTGCGCGTTATTTCCTCTGGCATTTAGCTTGTCAGAATAGTTTATTCCCGCCAAAATTGTCTTAAATAACAGTTCTATCTGGGAGCATTAGTCCAAAGTGAAGGCAGGATTTTGGCTGCATTGAACAACGCATGAGCACAATCCTTATTGTATTGGTCATAGTGCTGGTCTGCTCAGGTTTGGCAGGTATCGGCTTTTGGTACGCTATGCGGCATCGGCCGCCGTTGGCGAAACCGCTGCCATTTATCAGTCCGCCCTGCCGCAAACTCACCGACGACGAACGTCATGCGGTGGAAAAATACGTCGCCTCGCTTGCGAAGCAGTCGCGTCCCGCCGTACCCGGTGAAAAGCATCCCCTCTTCGACAATCTGACGCTTACCGCGCAGAGCAACAACGTCTATCCCGTGACGCGCGCCATTACCCGCTATGGCCTGTCGACCGACGATCCCCACAGGTGGCGCTACTATCTTGATGAAGTAGAAGTGCATCTGCCGCCGCACTGGGAACAGTATATAACCGACGAGAACTACGTTGAGCTGATCCGCACCCAGACCATTCCGCTGGTGATCTCGCTTAACGGCCACTCGCTGGTTAACTACGGCACCGATCAGCCGTCGCTGCCGGCGCTGGTGCGTCCTGGCTCAACCAACGCCTCGATACGTAAAGAAGAGAGCGAAAACGTCGAGCTGGTGCAGGTGCGTAAAGAGACGCTGGAAGAGTATCAGCTGACGCGGCCGGACGGGACGCGCGAGGCGGTGACCATCACCTTCGCCTTTCTGCTCTTTTTTATCAGCCTGCTGGTGCCCGCCTCGCTGATGGGCTGGCTGGCGCTGCTGGGCTGCGCCATGATCGGCGCCAGCGTCTGGTCGCTGTTCCATATTCCGGCACAAAAGCGCATGCGCGACATTCACTGTCTGCGCGGCGCGCCCAAGCGCTGGGGCCTGTTCGGCGAGTCGAATCAGGAACAGAGCAATATTACGCTGGGCATTATCGATCTCGCCTACCCTCCGCACTGGCTACCCTATGTGGCTCACGATCTCGGCCAGACGACCGATATTGAGATCTACCTGAATCGTCAGGTGGTGCGTCAGGGGCGCTTTTTGTCGCTGCAGGACGAAGTGCGCAACTTCCCTATCCAGCGCTGGCGCAAAAACGTGGTGCTGGCCTGCGGCTCGCTGCTGGTGATGGCGCTGCTGATTAGCTGGATCCCGCTCAGTATGCCAATCAAGCTCAGCATGGCCTGGATCAAGGGCACCGAGAGCCTGGAAGTGAACGACGTGAATAAGCTGGCGGCGCAGTCGCTGCACGTTGGCGATATTTTAAAAGTTAACGGCACCGGCATGTGCTCCGTCCCCGATAACTACCAGAGCAACCGCAGCTACGCCTATATGCCGTTCGACTGCTCGGCCGTCTACTGGAACAACGCCTCGCCGCTGCCCGAGCCGCAGTCAGATATTATCGATAAGGCCTCGGCGCTGCTGGAGGCGACCACGCGCCAGCTGCATCCGGAAACCAATACCGATCCCAAGCTCAACCCGCAGCTCGCCTCGGCGATTGAGAAATCGGGCATGATCCTGCTGGACGACTTTGCTGACCTGGTGCTGAAAACCCAGGATCTCTGCAGCCAGCAGCAGGACTGCGTGCGGCTGAAGAATGCGCTGGTGAATCTCGGCAACGCCAAAGACTGGGATACGCTGGTGCGCCGCGCCGACTCCGGGCAGCTGAACGGCATGAATGTGCTGCTGCGTCCGGTCAGCGCCGAAGCGCTGGAAAACCTGGTTAATACCGCTACCTCCAGCTTTTTCTTTCGCGAGACGCGCCGCGCCGCAGAAAACCTCAACAGCCCGCCGCCGGGCGGATTCCTCATCGTCAGCGATGAGGGACGCCAGCTGGTGAATCAGCCGCAGCCTACGGTGTCGCTGTTCGATCTCGATGCGCCGTCGCAGTGGCGCGAACTGCAGCGCCTCTCCGGCATGCTGCTGCATACGCCGTTCAGCGCCAGCGGCATTATCACCAGCCTGTCGGTTGACGCCAACGGCACGCACCATATCGCGCTGCACAACGAACCGGACGCGATGGCGATGTGGCGCTATCTCGGCACCACCCTGCTGCTGGTGGTTCTGCTGGCCTGCGCGCTGGTCAACGCGCTGCTGGCGCTGCGCCGCATCCACCGCAACCGCCAGCGCATGGCAAATATTCAGCAGTACTACGACAAGTGCTTTAACCATAATCTCAGCACCATGCAGAGCGTACGCTCGATGTTCTGACGCAGCGGCGCCACTCGGCGCCCTGCTCTCTCCCGCCCCTTTCTGTGCTACCCTGTCGCCCGCTTTTTATCGGAGAACCTGCCTGATGACGCTGAACTGGGCGCAAATCGATACCGTGCTGCTGGACATGGACGGCACCCTGCTGGACCTGGCGTTCGACCGCCATTTTTGGCTGGAGCATGTGCCGCTAACGCTGAGCGAAACCCGCGGCATTACACTGGCGGAAGCAGAGTCGCTGATCGCCGCAAAGTACCAGGCAGTGGCGCATACGCTAAACTGGTATTGTCTGGACTACTGGGCGGCGGAGCTGGCGCTGGATATTCGCGCTATGACCTATGCAAAGCGAAGCCTGGCGGCGATGCGGGAAGATACGGTGCCGTTTTTGCAGGCGCTGCGTCGGGCGGGAAAACGCACCATTCTGCTCACCAACGCCCATCCCTATAACCTGGATATCAAACTGGCGCAGACGGGTCTTGCGCCGCACCTTGATTTATTACTTTCCACCCATACCTTTGGGTATCCGAAAGAGGACCCGCGCTTGTGGCAGGCGGTGGAGCAGCATACCGGATTTGATCGTCCGCGAACGCTGTTTATTGATGACAACGAGACCATTCTCGACGCGGCGAAAAGCTGGGGCATCGGCTGGTGTTTAGGCGTCAGCAACCCCGACTCCGGGCGTCCCGATCAGGTCTTCCAGCGTCACGCGGCGGTCCGCGACTATCGCACCCTGTGCAGCGCGCTGGCGTAAACGGGAGCAGCAATGAAAGAGAAAAGCAGCGAAGGCGTGCGCCTCGACAAATGGCTCTGGGCGGCGCGCTTCTACAAAACGCGCTCGCTGGCGCGCGATATGATCGAAGGCGGCAAAGTGCACTACAACGGCCAGCGCAGCAAGCCGAGCAAGCTGGTCGAGCTGGACGCAGAGCTGACGCTGCGCCAGGGCAACGACGAGCGCACCGTGATCGTTACCGCGCTGAGCGACAAGCGCGGCCCGGCCGAGGTGGCACAGCAGCTCTACAGCGAAACCGCCGCCAGCATTGAGAAGCGGGAAAAGGTGGCGCTGGCGCGTAAGATGAACGCGCTCACCATGCCGCATCCCGATCGCCGCCCCGATAAAAAAGAGCGCCGCGATTTGATGAAATTTAAATTAACGGGCGACGACCAGGCCTAGCCCCAACGAGAGAAAATTTATGTCTGTACAAGATCAACTGCATCGTTACCTGTTTGAGAATGTGGCCGTGCGCGGCGAGCTGGTGAATGTCAGCCACACCTGGCAGGAAATCATCAAATACCATGACTATCCGGCCCCGGTGCAGACGCTGCTGGGCGAGCTGCTGGTCGCGACCAGCCTGCTAACCGCCACGCTGAAATTTGACGGCGACATCACGGTGCAGCTGCAGGGCGACGGCCCGCTCTCGCTGGCGGTCATCAACGGCAATAACCGCCAGGAGCTGCGCGGCGTCGCGCGCGTGAAGGGCGATATTCCTGCGGACGCCACCCTGAAAAGCATGGTCGGCACCGGCTATCTGGCGATCACCATTTCGCCGGAGAAAGGCGAACGCTATCAGGGCGTCGTCGGTCTGGAAGGCGAGACGCTGGCCGCCTGCCTGGAAGACTACTTTATGCGTTCCGAACAGCTGCCGACCCGCCTGTTTATTCGCACCAATGAAAAAGGCGCCGCGGGCATTCTGCTGCAGGTGCTGCCGGCGCAGGATACGCAGACCGAAGACTTTAACCACCTGGCGACGTTGACCGAAACCGTGAAGAGCGAAGAGTTGATCGATCTGCCGGCGACCGACGTGCTGTGGCGCCTCTACCATCAGGAAGAGGCGACGGTGTTCGATCCGCAGCCGGTGAGCTTTAAATGCACCTGCTCGCGCGAACGCTGCGGCGAAGTGCTGAAAACCCTGCCTCAGCATGAGGTGGACGAGATCATCGAAGAGGATGGCCAGGTCGATATGCACTGCGACTATTGCGGCACGCACTACGTCTACGACGCGGTCGACATTGCGGCGATCCGCAAAGGCGGCGCGGAAGGCGAAAACAGCGACAGCATCCACTGATTTATCTTCGGGCGGCTTTGCCGCCCTTTTCCCTCCCCGCCATATCCCCTTAATTTACAAAGTAAAATAACCCGCCCGCGCGAACTTTAGTTTCAAAAGCGGCTCTTTTTGCTGCTTAACGCGCCCTGGTTCGCATTTCTGACGGACAACGCTTTTCCCACAGGCTCAGAAGAGTACACTGCGCGCGATCGTGCATCCGCCCAGCAGCATGGCGACGGCGTGCGCGGCACCTCTAACTATTCGCCTGTGCAGTACCAAAACGATTTAAGGAGCAGTCACATGCGCGTTACCGGCCTGACCTCGCAAGATCTTGCCGCTTTGGGCATCGAGGGCACCACCGAAGTGGTCCACAACCCCGATTTCGATACGCTGTTTACCGAAGAACTCCGTCCCGAGCTGGAAGGTTATGCGCGCGGCACCCTGACGCAAAGCGGCGCAGTGGCGGTGGATACCGGCATTTTTACCGGTCGCTCGCCAAAGGATAAATATATCGTCCGCGACGACACCACCCGCGACACGCTGTGGTGGAACGATCAAGGAACAGGCAAAAATGACAACCAGCCGCTGTCGCAGGAGACCTGGCAGCAGCTGAAAGCCTGCGTTACCCAACAGCTCTCCGGCAAGCGTCTGTTTGTGGTCGACGCGTTCTGCGGCGCTAATGCTGACTCACGCCTCAGCGTGCGCTTCGTCACCGAAGTGGCCTGGCAGGCGCATTTCGTCAAAAATATGTTTATTCAGCCGAGCGAAAGCGAACTGGCCGCCTTTAAACCTGACTTCGTGGTGCTGAACGGGGCGAAATGCACCAACCCCAACTGGCAGGCGCAGGGGCTGCACTCGGAAAACTTCGTGGCCTTCAACCTGACCGAAGGGATGCAGCTGATCGGCGGCACCTGGTACGGCGGCGAGATGAAAAAAGGGCTGTTCGCGGTAATGAACTACCTGCTGCCGCTGCGCGGCATCGCCTCGATGCACTGCTCGGCCAACGTCGGCAAAGCGGGCGACGTCGCGGTCTTCTTCGGTCTTTCCGGCACCGGTAAAACCACCCTTTCCACCGACCCGGAACGCCAGCTGATTGGCGATGACGAGCACGGCTGGGACGACGACGGCGTGTTTAACTTCGAAGGCGGCTGCTACGCCAAGACCATCAGACTCTCTGAGCAGGCTGAGCCGGAAATCTATCGCGCTATCCGCCGCAATGCGCTGCTGGAGAACGTGGTGGTGCGCGAAGACGGCAGCGTCGATTATGACGACGACAGCAAAACCGAGAACACCCGCGTCTCCTACCCGATCGACCATATCGACAATATCGTGCGTCCGGTCTCGAAAGCGGGCCACGCGAAGAAAGTGATCTTCCTGACCGCCGACGCCTTCGGCGTGCTGCCGCCGGTGTCGCGCCTGACGCCGGAACAGACGCAGTATCACTTCCTTTCCGGCTTTACCGCCAAGCTGGCGGGCACCGAGCGCGGCGTCACCGCGCCGACGCCGACCTTCTCTGCGTGCTTCGGCGCGGCGTTCCTGACGCTGCACCCGACGCAGTACGCAGAGGTGCTGGTGAAGCGTATGCAGGCGGCAGGCGCACAGGCGTACCTGGTCAACACCGGCTGGAACGGCAGCGGCAAACGCATTTCGCTGAAGGATACCCGCGCGATTATCAACGCGATTCTGGCTGGCGAGCTGGACGATGCCGAAACCGAGACCCTGCCGGTATTTAACCTTCAGGTGCCGAAAGCGCTGGGCCAGCTCAACGCCGCCACGCTCGATCCGCGCAGCAGCTGGGAAAGCGAAGAGAAGTGGCAGGAAGCGGCGCGCGATCTGGCGCAGCGCTTTATCACCAACTTCGAGAAGTATACCGATAACGCGGCAGGCGCCGCGCTGGTTAAAGCAGGTCCGGTGCTGTAAACCTTCGGGCGCGGCGATCGCCGCGCCCGCTTACTCTCAGCTCTGCGTCGTACCGCTGCTGCCCGGCGCAGCCTGCTCCGACAGCGGCAGCCAGGCGCGAATGCGCAGTCCGCCGCGCTCGCTCTCACCAATCTCCAGCGATCCCTGATGCGCATCGATAATGCGCTGCACAATCGCCAGCCCAAGGCCAGTGCCGCTGGTGCTGCGCGCGCTGTCGCCGCGTACAAAGGGCTGCAGCAGATGGGTCAGCTGCTCCGGCTTGATACCCGGGCCGTCATCCTCGACCTGGAACCAGGCGCGATGCAGTTCGCGACCGCTGCTCACCTTGATCCAGCCATTGCCGTAGCGCGCCGCGTTCACCACCAGGTTCGCCACCGCACGCTTGATCGACAGCGGGTTAATATCGAGCATCAGCTCTTCCGGCATCACGGCGTTCTCAATCTCGCGCTCATAGCCGCTTTCCGCCGCCACCACCTCACCCAGCACGCTGTTGAGATCGGCGCGCTCGGTCTGGATCTCCTGGCCAGTGCGCAGATAGTCGATAAACTGCTCAATAATGGCGTTGCACTCTTCGATATCTTTATTGATCGATTCGGCGAGATAGCCATCCTCCGCACTCATCATCTCGGTTGCGAGGCGAATGCGCGTCAGCGGCGTGCGCAGGTCGTGGCTGACGCCCGCCATCAGCAGGGTGCGATCGTCCGCCAGCTGCTTCACGCCAGAGGCCATCTGGTTAAAGGCGCGCGTAACCGAACGCACCTCCGAGGCACCGTACTCGCGCAGCGGCGGTGGAATAATGCCTTTGCCGACCTGCAGCGCCGCGTGCTCCAGGTCCACCAGCGGTCGGTTCTGGATGCGGATAAACAGCCAGGCGCCGCCAATCGCCAGCAGCATAATCGCCAGGGTGTAGCGGAACAGCGGCGAGAAGTCGCCCTGATGGATTTCCGTCAGCGGCACGCGCACCCAGATATCGGGCGAGAGCCAGGTTTTCAACCAGACCACCGGCGAGTTTTTATTGACCTCGACGCGCACGTCGGTGGGCCCGCCAAGCTGCTGGCCCATCTGCTCACTCAGAAATTCATAGTGCTGCGCCCAGCGCAACCCGCTCTCTTCGGCTGCCGCGTTGGTATAGAGCGAAATACCCAGCTCGCGATAGATCTCGCGGCGAAACGCGGGCGGCACTTCCAGCTGCGTACCATCTTCCAGCTGCAGCCGGTCGGTCATCAACATGCGCACTTCATACGCCAGCACCTTGTTGAACTGCTGCAGGCTGGGAAGAATGGCGAAGTTGAGCACCACCAGATAGGTCGTTACCAGGCTGACGAACAGCAGGGTAACGATCAACAGCAGGGTGCGGGCAAACGAGCTGCGAGGCGAGAAGCGCAGTCGCCTCATGCTTTAGAACCGTCCGGAACGAATACGTAGCCCAGGCCCCAGACCGTCTGGATATAGCGCGGATGCGCCGGATCTTCTTCTACCATGCGGCGCAGGCGGGAAATCTGCACGTCGATAGAGCGCTCCATCGCGCTGTATTCGCGTCCGCGCGCCAGGTTCATCAGCTTGTCGCGCGACAGCGGTTCGCGCGGGTGGCTCACCAGCGCCTTCAGCACCGCGAACTCACCGCTGGTAAGCGGCATCGGCTCATCTTCGCGGAACATTTCGCGCGTGCCGAGGTTCAGCTTAAATTTGCCGAACGCGATCACCGCCTCTTCCTGCGAAGGGGCACCCGGCAGCTCATTGGCCTGACGGCGCAGCACGGCGCGGATGCGCGCCAGCAGCTCGCGCGGGTTAAACGGCTTAGGAATATAGTCGTCGGCACCGATCTCCAGCCCAACGATACGATCGACCTCTTCGCCTTTCGCCGTCACCATAATAATCGGCATCGGGTTGCTCTGACTGCGCAGACGACGGCAAATCGACAGGCCGTCTTCGCCCGGCAGCATCAGATCCAGCACCATCAGGTGAAAGGATTCGCGGGTCAGCAGACGATCCATCTGCTCGGCGTTGGCGACGCTGCGCACCTGAAAGCCCTGCTCGGTGAGATAGCGTTCCAGCAGCGCACGCAAACGCATATCGTCATCAACGACCAGAATTTTGTAGTTCTCTTGCATTTTCTACTCCCAAAGGCGCCATTGCCTGAGCCGATATTGTTAAAAAAAGTTGTCTGTCTGGGACAGTCATTAATGGTTTATATTCTAGCCGAAATTGTTACAAAGCATATTAAACAGGAGCTTATCTTTAATTTTAGCGCTGCGTTGAGAGCAAAATCACGCGGTTAAGCGCTGCGGCTCAGGCTTGCGGCAAATCTGAAAGTCAGGCGATTTTTCTCGCCATCGGCGGTCGCAAAATCGCCCCCGTTATTAATCAAACTTGCAGATCAACCAGTTAACGCGCGATTTGACTTTAGCGCCATTCGCCGCCTTGCCCGGCTGTGGCAATTTTAGCCAGCCCGGCCCGCCAACAGCATAAAATACCAGCCTTTGCGCGCGGTGCCGCATGCTTCTCTCGGATTTGCGCTATTTTTATTGCAATTCAGACCATTTAAAAATAAAGCCCGCTAAATCAATCAGTAAAGCTCTCTTTCCGCCCTGGGGGAATTGCACCACACTGCTTTCACTCGCTTCACTACAGGGAAAGCAATAATGAAAAAAACGTTGTTAGTGCTGGGTGCGCTGGCCACCCTCGTTCTGAATCCGGCCCTGGCGGCGACCGCAACCGGCGAAGCTGCCGGCGCGCAGGCTTCCACCACCGCACAGGGCAACTCTAACGCTATCGGCGTCGGCGCCGTTGCTGCGCTGCTCGGCGTGGCGCTGGCGACCGCTGGCGGCGGCGACAAAGGCACCTCTTCTTCTACCACCACCGCCACCGTGGCGGGAAAATAACGATTTAAGCCCTTTTTTCTTTTTGTACCTGCCCCTTTCGCCACCGGGGAACGACACAAAGGGTTTTCACCGTTGAAAACCTGTTCCCCGACTCTTTTTTGCCGCGCCTGCTTTGCTTTACACTGCCTGCTTTTCCGCTTCTGAGTCGATACGTATGAAAACCCGACTGATCACCCGTGAAGGCTTTAATAAGCTGAAAGCCGAGCTCGACTATCTCTGGCGCGAAGAGCGTCCCGAAGTCACAAAAAAAGTGACCTGGGCCGCCAGCCTCGGCGATCGTAGCGAAAACGCTGACTATCAGTACAACAAAAAACGCCTGCGCGAAATCGATCGCCGCGTACGTTACCTGACAAAAAGCCTCGAATCGCTGCGCATTGTCGACTATTCACCGCAGCAGGACGGCAAAGTCTTTTTCGGCGCCTGGGTAGAGGTGGAGAATGACGAGAGCGAGGTAAAACGCTTTCGCATCGTCGGCTACGATGAGATTTTTGGCCGCAAAGACTATATCTCTATCGACTCGCCGATGGCGCGCGCGCTGCTGAAAAAAGAGCCGGGCGACGCCGTGACGGTAGAGACGCCGCTGGGTCCCGCGCTCTGGTACGTCAACGAGATTTCCTATCCGGACGCCTGATTCAGAATATCGCTGAAAGCCGCCCCCATCGCTGGCAATTTCACTTTTCAGTCCGTATAACTGTCCCCTGTTTTTTAACCCTGTAAGCAAGACAGAATCGATGATGAAAGATCTCAGCCACATTATTGCCAGTGAGCTGCAGGCGCGTGCGGAGCAAGTTGAAGCCGCCGTACGTCTGCTGGACGAAGGGAACACCGTGCCGTTTATCGCACGCTATCGTAAAGAGGTGACCGGCGGTCTGGATGACACCCAACTGCGTCAGCTGGAGACGCGCCTCGGCTATCTGCGCGAGCTGGAAGAGCGCCGCCAGTCGATTCTGAAGTCCATTGACGAGCAGGGCAAACTCACCGGCGAACTCGCCAGCGCCATTAACGGCACCCTCAGCAAAACCGAACTTGAAGACCTCTACCTGCCCTATAAGCCCAAACGTCGCACCCGTGGCCAGATCGCTATTGAAGCCGGTCTGCAACCGCTGGCCGAGAGCCTGTGGCAGGACGCGTCGCAGGATCCCGAACAGCTCGCCGCACAGTATGTCGATGCGGACAAAGGGGTCGCCGACGTCCGCGCCGCGCTCGACGGCGCCCGCTATATCCTGATGGAGCGCTTCGCCGAAGACGCCACGCTGCTGGCGAAGGTGCGCGACTACCTGTGGAAAAACGCGCATCTGGTATCGCGCGTGGTGGAGGGCAAAGAGCAGGAAGGGGCAAAATTCCGCGACTACTTCGATCATCACGAAGCGCTGAATAGCGTGCCGTCGCACCGTGCGCTGGCGATGCTGCGCGGGCGTAACGAGGGCGTGCTGCAGCTGTCGCTGAACGCCGATCCGCAGTTCGACGAGCCGCCGCGCGAAAGCTACGGCGAAACGCTGATCGCCGAGCATCTTAACCTGCGCCTCAACGGCGCCCCTGCCGACGCCTGGCGCAAGGCGGTGGTGAGCTGGACCTGGCGCATCAAGGTGATGCTGCATCTGGAAACCGAGCTGATGGGCACGGTGCGCGAGCGCGCCGAAGACGAAGCGATCAACGTATTCGCCCGTAACCTGCACGATCTGCTGATGGCGGCGCCGGCGGGCATGCGCGCCACCATGGGCCTCGATCCCGGCCTGCGCACCGGCGTCAAGGTTGCGGTGGTGGACGCCACCGGCAAGCTGGTGGCGACCGATACCATCTATCCGCACACCGGCCAGGCTGCCAAAGCCGCCACCGTGGTTGCCGCGCTCTGCGCCAGACATCAGGTAGAACTGGTGGCGATCGGCAACGGCACCGCCTCGCGCGAGACGGAGCGCTTCTTCCTTGAGGTGCAGAAACAGTATCCGCACATTACCGCGCAGAAGGTGATCGTCAGCGAAGCGGGCGCCTCGGTCTATTCCGCCTCGGAGCTGGCGGCGCTGGAGTTCCCGAACCTCGACGTCTCGCTGCGCGGCGCGGTCTCAATCGCCCGACGCCTGCAGGACCCGCTGGCGGAGCTGGTGAAAATCGATCCGAAATCGATCGGCGTTGGCCAGTATCAGCACGACGTCAGCCAGAGCCAGCTGGCGAAGAAGCTGGATGCGGTGGTGGAAGACTGCGTAAACGCCGTCGGCGTCGATCTCAATACCGCCTCCGTGCCGCTGCTGACGCGCGTTGCCGGTCTGACGCGCATGATGGCGCAAAATATTGTCAGCTGGCGCGACGAAAACGGCCGTTTCCAGAACCGTCAGCAGCTGCTCAAAGTGAGCCGTCTCGGCCCGAAAGCCTTTGAACAGTGCGCCGGCTTCCTGCGCATCAACCACGGCGACAACCCGCTCGACGCCTCAACGGTTCACCCGGAAGCCTATCCGGTGGTGGAGCGCATTCTGGCGGCGACCGAGCAGGCGCTAAGCGATCTGATGGGTAACCCCGCCAGCCTGCGCAACGTTAAGGCGGTCGACTTTACCGACGAGCGCTTCGGTCTGCCGACCGTTACCGACATTATCAAAGAGCTGGAAAAGCCGGGCCGCGATCCCCGTCCTGAATTTAAAACCGCGCAGTTCGCCGAAGGGGTCGAAACCCTTAACGATCTGCTGCCGGGCATGGTGCTGGAAGGCGCGGTGACCAACGTCACCAACTTCGGCGCCTTTGTCGATATCGGCGTGCATCAGGATGGTCTGGTGCATATCTCCTCCCTGTCGGACAAGTTTGTTGAAGATCCGCATCAGGTGGTGAAAGCGGGCGACATCGTGAAGGTAAAAGTGCTGGAGGTCGATCTGCCGCGCAAACGCATCGCGCTTACCATGCGTCTGGATGAGCAGCCGGGCGACAGCAACGCGCGCAGCAGCGCCCGCAGCGCACCGCGCGACAGCGCACGTCCAGCCGGCGGCGCCAAACCGCGCGGCCGTCAGAACAGCCAGCCTGCGGGCAACAGCGCAATGGGCGATGCGCTGGCGGCGGCGTTCGGCAAAAAACGCTAAACCCCACGCGCGCCCGACTGATTCTGGATCGGGCGCGCGTAACCACCTCTGTAAAGTTGAAAATCCCTCCCTGAGCGCTACGCTGAAAACACGCCTGCATAAAAAACAACCCGGGACGTGGCACCCAATTCGCGATGGAAACGATCACAGCGCTGCTCGACAAAATCTATGCTGATACCTTTCCTCAGGCAGCGCGCGAGCGCTTACTGAGTCACATTATTGCTGCACGCGACGCCGTTAAGCTGCCGCGCAAGGCGCACTGGGACGAGCAGGATATCGTGCTGATCACCTACGCCGATCAGTTTCGCGAAGCGGAGGTGCCGACGCTGCAGAGCTTTTCCCGCTTCTATCAGCAGCATCTGCAGTCCACCTTTCCGCTGGTGCATCTGCTGCCCTTTTTCCCCTACTCCTCCGACGACGGCTTTTCCGTTATTGATTACCATCAGGTCAACCCGCTGTGCGGCGACTGGCCAGATGTCGCCAGCCTGCATCAGGAAACGCGTCTGATGTTCGACTTTGTCTGCAACCACATGTCTGCCCACAGCGCCTGGTTTAAACACTATCTGGCGCTCGATCCCGGCTGGGACGACTTCTTTATCAGCATGCCGCCCGCCACCGATCTCAGCGCCGTGACGCGGCCGCGCACCTCGCCGCTGCTGACGCCGTTCGAGATGGCGAACGGCGAAATGCGCTTTATCTGGACTACCTTCAGCGCCGATCAGATCGATCTTAACTTCGGCAACCCCGAGGTGCTGATCCGCATGGTGGACGTGCTGCTCGACTACCTGCAAAAAGGGGCGGACTATGTGCGCCTCGACGCCGTTGGCTATATGTGGAAAACGCCCGGCACGCGCTGCATTCATCTGGAGAAAACCCATCTGCTGGTGAAGCTGTTTCGCGCCATTGCTGATATCGTCGCGCCCGGCACGGTGATCATTACGGAAACCAACGTGCCGCATAAAGACAACGTCAGCTACTTCGGCAACAGCCACGACGAAGCGCAGATGGTCTATCAGTTTTCGCTGCCGCCGCTGGTGCTGCACGCTATCCACTCCGGGTCAGGACGCGCGCTGCGCCAGTGGGCGGGGGCGCTGGAGCCTGGCCAGGGCGGCACCACCTTTTTTAACTTTCTCGCCTCGCACGACGGCATCGGCCTTAACCCGGCGCGCGGCATCCTCTCTGAGGTAGAAATTGTGGCGCTGGTGCGCGATCTGGCGCTGGAGGGGGCGCTGGTCTCCTATAAAAACAATCCCGACGGCACCACCAGCCCCTATGAGATCAACGTCTCCTATCTTGACGCGCTCAACCATCAGAACGACGACGACGACACGCGCCTGCGCCGCTTTCTGCTGGCGCACGCGATTCTGCTGGCCTTTCCCGGCGTGCCCGCTATCTATATCCAGAGCATCCTCGGCTCGCGCAACGACTACGAGGGCGTTAAAGCAGCGGGCCACAACCGCGCCATCAACCGGCAGAAGTTTGATTTAAAGACGATCGAAGCGGCGCTGGCGGACGGCGACAGCCTGCGCCACGCCATCTATACCCGCCTCAGTCAGCTCATCCAGCTGCGCACGCGCCAGCCCGCCTTTCATCCCGATAATCCCATGAGGCTCTACGACAGCGATAACGCCTTGCTGGTGCTAAGGCGTCATCCGCCGCAGCAAGAGGATAGCGGCCTGCTGTGCGTGTTTAATCTGAGCGCTAAAACGGTGGAGGTGACGCTGCCGGAGGCGCGCCTGTTTCAGGATGCAATCACAGAGAGGAAAATTGATGGCACCCAGCCACTTACGCTGGATGCCTGGCAGTTTGTCTGGCTGCGTAGCTGATTACTTGTAGACTTCCGCGGTGGCGCTGAATTTGCCGTGTTCACGACCGGCGATCACCAGGTAGTATTTGCCTCCTTTTTCATCAGCCTTTTTAGAGAGTTCGCGTTTGGCGTCCATCGGCGAGGTGGTTTCCGCCGTGGTGTTCACCGTACCGATCTTCTCAAGATTCATTTTTTTCACTTCTTCTTTGGTCACTTCCTTGGCCGCAACCGCCGAAAACGACACTGCGCCCATTACCATTGAAGCTACAACCCATTTCATCACCTTCATTACAGTACCCCTCATTCATTTCCGTTATGTGAGATGTAAGCAGACGCCGGATGCGTCAGGCGAGATGGAACGGCATTATCCTCTCCCTGGATAATTCACATCATTAAGCGGCCATGCCTACCCGGAAAGTATTATCGCTGATGAGAAAATTGCCAGCGTCGCGCCCGGTTTAACGATAAAACTCCTTCCAGAAATCAAGAATATGCTGGCAGAAGGCGTCCGGGTGCGAAATAAAGGGCGCGTGCGCGGCTTTTTCCATCACGACGGAAGGCGAAGCGGGAAGCGCAGCGTCGAGCAGCGACGCGATGCGACGCGGCACCAGGCCGTCCAGCGCGCCATACAGACGTAAAAACGGCATGGCGAGCTGCGGCAGCCGATCGCGCAAATCGACCTCGCGCAGGATCGCCAGCCCGCCGTCGAGTACCGCCACCGGCGGCATCGGCTGCGCCAGCACCACCTCTTTTAAGCGGCGCGCATCCTGCCGGGCGCTGTCGGTGCCCAGCGTCTGCAACGCCAGGAAACGCTCGACGGTGCGCTGGAAGTCGCTGTTAAGCTGCGTGCGGAAAGTCGCTAACGTCTCCGGCTTAATGCCCGGCCACGCCTCACCGGCGGTAAAACAGGGCGAAGAGGCGACGCTGATCGCTCCCGCGATCTGCTGCGGCGCGCGCAGCGCCAGCTCGGTCGCCACCAGCCCGCCCAGCGACCAGCCCAACAGCAGCGCGCGCGGCGGCAAATGGGGCAGCAGCAGCTGCGCCATCTCCGCCAGCGAAAGCGCGCCGAACCCCTGGCTGCGGCCATAGCCCGGCAGATCGACCAGGTGCAGGCGGAAATGGGGGCTGAGTCGCGGCACGATGCTTTGCCACACCTCCGCGTTCAGCCCCCAGCCGTGCAGCAGCACAAGATCCACATTTCCTTCTCCGCAGGTGCGCCAGTAAAGCGAGGTCATCAGTTACTATCCCGTAAAAGGTTAAGGAGGCCGCTATGCTACCAATGCCCGCCCTCTGTTGGCTATGTCGGCTGCCGCTGCGCGTCGCGGTACATGGATTGTGCAGCCCTTGCCTGCGCACCCTGCCGCCGCTGCCGATCCTCTGTCCGCGCTGCGGCCTGCCCGCCGCATCCTCTCGCGTCGCCTGCGGCCGCTGCCTGCGATCGCCGCCTCCCTGGCAGGCGCTGGTCTGCGTCAGCGGCTATCAGCCGCCGCTGCGCCGCTGGGTGCATCAGCTGAAGTTTTCCGGCGTAACCGCACTCAGGGTGATGCTGGCGCGACTGCTTTTGCTAAGCTGGCTGGACGCTCACCGCACGCGCGGGCTGACGCGGCCAGATTTGCTGCTCTGCGTGCCGCTGCATAAAAGCCGCGCCTGCCGACGCGGCTATAACCAGGCGGCGCTGCTGGCCCAGCCGCTGGCGCGCTGGCTGGGTTGCGAATTTTGCGACGGCGTGCGCCGCAGGCGACGCGGCGCGCTGCAGCACCAGCTACCCGCCTCGCAGCGCCGCCGCAACGTGCGCGGCGCCTTTCGCCTTGAAATCGACGTGCGCGGACGCCATATCGCGCTAATAGACGATGTGGTGACAACGGGGCATACCGTAGGAGAGATCGGCCGCATTTTGCTGGCGCAGGGGGCGGCCAGCGTACAAATATGGTGCCTGTGCCGTACCTTGTAGAGCGTCGGTGATGGGCGTATTATAACCAACTAAATTAGTCAACTATTGAGCAATTGCCATGATCCGAATTACAGACTCTGCCCAGGAGCACTTCGCTAAACTGCTGTCAAAACAGGAAGATGGCACCCAGATTCGCGTATTCGTTATTAACCCGGGTACGCCGACCGCCGAGTGCGGCGTCTCTTACTGCCCGCCGGACGCGGTAGAAGCGACCGACACCGAGCTGAAGTTCGAGAAGCTTTCGGCCTACGTTGATGAGCTGAGCGCGCCTTACCTTGAAGACGCCGAAATCGACTTCGTGACCGACAATCTCGGCTCTCAGCTGACGCTGAAAGCGCCGAACGCCAAAATGCGCAAAGTCTCTGACGACGCGCCGCTGGCGGAGCGTGTTGAGTACCTGCTGCAGGCGCAGATTAACCCGCAGCTCGCCGGTCACGGCGGTCGCGTCTCGCTGATGGAGATCACCGACGACGGTTTCGCCATCCTGCAGTTCGGCGGCGGCTGCAACGGCTGCTCGATGATTGACGTCACTCTGAAAGATGGTATCGAGAAAGAGCTGCAGGCTGCTTTCCCGGAACTGAAAGGCGTGCGCGATATCACCGAGCACCAGCGCGGCGAGCACTCCTACTACTAATCGCCTCGACGCGCGACAGTCCCTGACCGTCGCGCGCCATCCGCTATTCCCCTCTGCGCGTCTGACTCACCGCCTTTAACAGCTTCGTCACCGCTTTATCCGTAAAGATCGCCTCCAGCGGCTGCGCCAGCTTGCGTCGCCAGTTGGGGTATTGATCAACGGTGCCCGGCACGTTCACCGGGGTGGTCATCCCTATCCAGTCTTCAGGCTGCAGGCCGAGCAGCGCGCTGCCGGTTGCCGCGAGAAATTTATGCATCGCCAGATTGAGGGCGGGCGTCATCGCCAGCTTATCCGCCTGACGCGCGCTGCGCGCCGGCATCGCGCCCGCCTGATGCAGTGCGTCCAGCAGCGCCTGTTTCTGTTTCGCGCGCTGTTCATGCAGCGACTGCAGCACCTCTTTGCCGGGATAGAGCTTGAGCTTCTCCCCCAGCGCGAAGTCGCCCGCGTTCCAGAAGCCGCTCAGCGTCGGCAGATCGTGCGTGCTGGCGCTGGCGATCGACTGACGCGGATAGTCACCGGGCAGACGATAGCTGCCGTCGCGCTGCTGCTCAAACCACATCACTTTCCATGAAAACACGCCGCTGGCGCGCAGCAGGCCGACAATTTCCGGCGGTACCGTCCCGAGATCTTCGCCAATAACCATGCAGCGATGCCGCTGGCTCTCCAGCGCCAGAATGCCCAGCAGATCCTGTACCGGATAGCTGACGTAGGCGCCTTTATCGGCAGTTTCTCCTTTTGGCACCCACCACAGCCGCAGCAGCGCCATAACGTGATCGATGCGTAGCGCGCCGCAGTCGCGCATATTGGCGCGCAGCATGTCGATAAAAGGCTGATAGCCACGCGCCCGCATCACGTGCGGATCCATCGGTGGCAGGCCCCAGTTTTGTCCCAGCGGTCCGAGGCGATCCGGCGGCGCGCCGACCGAGGCTTCCAGGCGATAGAGCTCAGGATCGTGCCAGGTCTCTGCGCTGCCTTCCGCCACGCCCACCGCCAGATCGCGATAGAGCCCTACCGTCATCTTCAGCGCCTGGCTGCGCGCCCAGCACTGAGCGAACTGGGTTTGCGCCAGCCACTGCAGCCACTGCCAGAAGGCAATCTCCTCTTCATGGGTTTCGCACCAGCGCTGTACCTCAGGCGACTGGCTGTTGCGCCAGCTTTCCGGCCAGGCGGGCCAGCCCCAGGCGTCCGCATCTCCGGCGCGGCGCTCCGCCTGCAGGCCGTCGTAGGCCGCCTGATAGCGCAGGCTGTCGCCGCCGTCATCAACGAAGGCGGCGAATGCCTGCCGCTGCGCGTCATCTTCCGCGCGCAGGCTGAACTGCGCCCAGGCGTGACGCAGCGCGGCAAGCTTCAGCGCCATCACCGTTTCGTAATCAACAAATTCGCTATCGCGCGCTTTTGCCAGCGCGCGCTGGGTTTTCGCCGCTTTCCACCACTTTTGCGCCGCGGCGCTCTGCTGAAAATCTTCCAGCTGCGCCACGCTGATATAGATAATGTTCAGCCAGCGGCGCGACGAGGGGCTGTAAGGACTGGCGAAATCGGGTGTTGCGGGATAGAGCGCATGCAGCGGATTAAGCCCGACGAAGTCACCGCCCTGGCGCGCCACCTGCTCCAGCAGCTGCTGCAGATCGCCAAAATCGCCGATGCCCCAGTTATCGGCGGAGCGCACGGTATAGAGCTGCACCAGCGCGCCCCAGCGCTTCTCGCCGTTGCGCAGCGGCGCGGGCAGCCAGCAGCGGCGCGGCGTCAGGATCAGGCGCGTCTGCCACTGCTTCCGGCCTTTAGTCAGGGTCAGCTGGTGATAGCCATGCCCGAGCGGCGACGGCAGCTTAAAAGGCTCGCCGGCCTCAAGTTCACCGCTAAACTCGCGGCCCTTTTCGCTGCGCAGCCGCCACTGATAGCGGCCGCGCCCTTCCGGGTTAAGCTGGCGCGCTGCGCCGCCGCTCAATACCTGCACCGGCGGCAGCGGCGCACCCTTCTCTTTTGTGGCATCGCCCATGACCGCAAGCAGCGCGCGCTTGGTTTCGTCGCTGATGGCTTCCGGTTCGCCTTTGGCGTTGGTATAGGTCAGGGAGATTCCGGCGGCTACTGCCGCGCGATCCAGTGCGCTCTCTTTCATGCTGTCCCCTTAGCGTCTTCATCCAATGCCATTGAGTTGCGGTGTGATAGATGTTTGCGCGCAGGCAAACAGAGCATTAAGTAAAGACGGCGCTGGGGAAAAAATCGACAGGAAACAAAGAAAAAGGCGGGCTGATCAGAAACGCAAGCAACGAGCGGAAGGGTCTGAAGCGCAACAGGGACAACGGCGGGAGCGCGTTTAAGCAACGCAACGCGTTGGCTGTTTGAGGCGCACCTCAACGATGAGGTGCGTATTTATGCGGGTCGAGCCGGCAAAGATGCTGCTGTTACGCCGGTGCGATGGCACCAGCTCAGAGGCACCTTTTGCGCAATCAGCAGAGTTCGAGCTGCACCTCATGCTGCTCAATCACCTTCATAATGCTGGCGGGCGGCTGCTTGTCGGTATAGAGCTGGTCGATCAGCCCCATATTGCCGAGATTTACCATTGCGTTGCGGCCGAATTTCGAATGGTCAACCACCAGCATCACGCAGCGTGAGTTTTCGATAATGGCGCGCTTGGTGCGCACCTCGTGGTAGTCAAACTCCAGCAGCGACCCGTCCATATCGATGCCGCTGATGCCGAGGATGCCGTAGTCGAGGCGGAACTGAGAGATAAAGTCGAGGGTCGCTTCTCCCATAATGCCGCCGTCGCGCGTGCGCACTTCGCCGCCTGCGATAATCAGGCGAAAATCGGGCTTACACATCAGCAGCGTCGCCACATTGATATTGTTGGTTACCACGCGCAGATTCTTATGGTTCAGCAGCGCATAGGCCACCGCCTCCGGCGTCGTGCCGATATCGATAAACAAGGTCGCGCCGTCTGGAATTTCGCTGGCGACGCGTTCGGCGATGCGCGCTTTTTCCGCCGACCACATCATCTTACGTTCCTGCCAGGCGGTATTTTCAGAACTGGACGGCAGCGCCGCGCCGCCGTGATGGCGCTGAATTTTATTCTGATCGGCGAGGTCGTTGAGATCGCGACGGATGGTTTGCGGGCTTACCTCAAAATGTTCTACCAGCTCTTCGGTACTGACATATCCCTGACGCCGGACCAGATCGATAATGGCGTCATGACGTTGCGTCTGCTTCACATTACTCTCCTGTTTTCTCTTCTTATCCGGCGCTAACGGCGCCGCACTGCACGGGTGTCGACAAAGGCCATCGCCAGCCCGACCAGCAGACCGGCGACGTGGGCGCCGTTGGCGATGGCGAGCCCGAACGCGCCATACCAGCCGATCACCAGCCACACAATAGCGAAACCAATCAGTCCGCGTTCCAGATAGACGCCGCTTTCAGGGTCGCGCTCGCCGCGCAGCCAGCAGTAGCCCATCAGCGCATAGACTACGCCCGACAAACCGCCGAACCAGATGCCGCTAAATTTCGCCTGTACGAAGCCGCTGAGCAGCGCCGAGATCAGCATAATGACAAACAGCTTGCCGCTGCCGAGCCGCTTCTCCACCGCGCCGCCGAGATACCACCACCACATCAGGTTGAACAGGATATGCAGCAGCGAAAAGTGCAGCAGCGCATGGCTGAACCAGCGCCACACCTGAAGATACTGGCCCGGCCCGTCCGGCCAGCTCAGCCACAGCAGCACCGTCTGATCGCCAAAAATCTGCATCAGGATAAATACCGCGATACAGGCAAAAAGCACGGCCATGGTGAGCGGACCGGCGCGATCGCGAATATTGCCCCACAGGTTGCTGCGCTCGTAGCGCAGGCCGCTTTTGGTGTTACCGGTATGCCAGCTGGCGGCCTGATAGCGAGGATGGTCCGGCTGGCGCACGAACTGCTGAAGTTCGTTTTCGACCATTTCAAGCTGGCTCTCGTCATCGAGCAGGATGAGGTAGTGACCATCCTGCTCAATGCGCAGCGCGACGCCGCGCGTCGCCATATAGTCGACAAACGCCTGCGCCATGCGCGGGTTATTAAACTGCGTAATACGCACCATTACTCACTCTCCTTGTTCATCAGGCGCGGCTCACGCGTCGCCGGTGACAACCTGCGCCGGAAACGCGGCGCGCCAGGCGTCAAAACCGCCATCGATGCTGTAGGCGGCGCTGAAGCCCTGACTCAGCAAATATTGCGCGGCGCCTTTGCTGCTGTTGCCGTGATAGCACATCACCAGCACCGGCAGCTCGCGGCTGGCGCTGGACAAGAAGTCGTTAAGGTTGCCGTTGCTCAGGTGCAGTGCCTTTTCCGCATGGCCGAGGGCGAAGCTCTGCGGATCGCGAATATCGACCAGCTGCGCGCCCTGTGCCAGATGTTCGTTGGCCTGCTGAACGTTAATGCATTCGAAGGTTTCCATGATTCTCTCGTTAAGACGTCACAATTACCCTCTAGTGTAACCCGATAAGCAGTCCCAATAACCTGACAAAGGGTCCGGCTTTGTATTTATTTATCAACAAGAATGTTAGCTATATCACGCTAAAATGTTTTTACCACGTTAAACACTGGCATCAATGTTGGTTTGCGATTATGATTATGCTCGAAAACGAACATTAATGAACTATTCCGAACATCGGAGGAGATGACGTGGAAACCAAAGACCTGATCGTGATCGGCGGCGGCATCAACGGTGCCGGCATTGCAGCAGACGCTGCAGGACGCGGCCTGTCAGTGCTGATGCTGGAGGCGCGGGACCTGGCTTGCGCGACCTCTTCCGCCAGTTCAAAGCTGATTCACGGCGGCCTGCGCTACCTCGAACACTATGAATTCCGTCTGGTCAGCGAGGCGCTGGCCGAGCGTGAAGTGCTGCTGAAGATGGCACCGCATATCGCTTTCCCGATGCGCTTCCGTCTGCCGCACCGTCCCCATCTGCGTCCGGCGTGGATGATCCGCGCTGGCCTGTTTTTATACGATCACCTCGGCAAACGCACCAGCCTGCCGGGCAGTAAGAGCCTGCGTTTTGGCGCGGATTCGGCCCTTAAGCCGGAAATCACGCGCGGTTTCGAATATTCAGACTGCTGGGTAGACGATGCGCGCCTGGTAGTATTGAACGCACAGGAAGTGGTGAAGCGCGGCGGCGAGGTGCGTACCCGCACTCGCGTGACGCGCGCCTGGCGTGAAAACGGCCTGTGGATGGTGGAAGCGGAAGATGTCGACAGCGGTAAAACCTATACCTGGCGCGCAAAAGCGCTGGTGAATGCGGCTGGCCCCTGGGTTAAGCAGCTGTTCGACGACGGCCTGAAGCTGAAATCGCCTTACGGCATTCGCCTGATTAAAGGCAGCCATATCGTGGTGCCTCGCGTGCATAACGAGAAGCAGTCTTACATTCTGCAGAACGAAGATAACCGCATCGTGTTTGTTATTCCGTGGATGGACGATTTCTCCATTATCGGCACCACCGACGTGGAATATAAAGGCGATCCGAAGAACGTCAAAATCGACGAGAGCGAGATCGACTATCTGCTCAAGATTTACAACAGCCACTTCAAGAAGCCGCTGGCGCGCAACGACGTGGTCTGGAGCTACTCCGGCGTGCGTCCGCTGTGTGACGATGAATCTGATTCACCGCAGGCGATTACCCGCGACTATACGCTGGACGTGCGCGACGATAACGGTCAGGCGCCGCTGCTGTCGGTGTTCGGCGGCAAGCTGACCACCTACCGTAAGCTGGCTGAGCACGCGCTGGAGAAGCTGACGAAGTATTTCCCTGATGCTGGTCCGGCATGGACGAAAAACTGCGTGCTGCCGGGCGGCGATATTGCCGGTACCCGTGAAGATTACGCTGCCAGCCTGCGTCGTCGTTATCCGTTTATTACCGAAGGTATGGCGCGTCATTTCGCCCGCACCTACGGCAGCAGCACTGAGACGCTGCTCGACGGCGCGACTCGCCTTGAGGACCTGGGCGAGAACTTTGGTCACGATTTTTATGAAGCCGAGCTGCGCTATCTGGTGCAGAACGAGTGGGTGCGCGAACTGGATGACGCTATCTGGCGCCGCACCAAGCAAGGGATGTGGCTGAACGAGGCGCAGCAGGCGCGCGTGGCGGAGTGGCTGGCGATGCATAGCCAGAAGCCGAGTTTGTCGCTGGCGAGCTAAAGAAGAGTTAGATTAACGGGGCGATAGCCCCGTTTTTTTTTGCCTGCTGGGCAGGCGGATCAGGTTCGCTGCGCGAATGGGGGCTGAGCGGGGTTCCGCCCGATGGGGGGGTTGACTGCGCGGCAGGCGGCTTGTGTTCGCTGCGCGAACGGGCGCTGAGCGGGGGCCGCCCGCTGGGGGTTGACTGTGCAGCAGGTGACTTTTGTTCGCTGCACGAACGGGCGCTGAGCGGGGGCCGCCCGCTGGGGGGTTGACTGCGCGGCAGGTGAGGCTCTGAGCGGGTTCCGCCCGCCAGGCGGCAGGGAGTTTCAGCAGCTCCGCTGCCGGCGTGCGTGTTAAGGGGCTCGCCAGCCCCTTAACAATCCCGGCTTCCGGCAGCCTCCACGCCGCGCTCCGCGCGGTTCCTTCGTTGCTTACGTCGGCCGCACGGACCGGTCGGGACAGGCCGTCCTGGCCTGGCCCTCCCTCTCGCCGACGTCCTGTCGGCTCGCCCTGGCCGCCGTGCGCACCTCAGCGTGTCGGATGCCTCTGATACTGCCCCGCCTGTAATTTCCCTGTTTTTTATTAACGGCTGCGTTGTCTGTATGCAGGATGCAGGGTTCGCCCTTACAGCGATAAGGTTGCGATTTTTATTAACGACGGTGTCGTCTGAATACATGCTTCACGCTTGCAGCGACAAGGTTGCAGTTTTTATTAACGGCTGTGTCGTCTGAATACATGATTCACGCTTACAGCGATGAGGTTACGATTTTTATTAACGACGGCGTCGTCTGTATGCAAGGTTCACGCTTTCAGCGATAAGGTCGCGCCTTTAAGAGTCAGGATGTGCAGCGGGGATTGTGGGGGCCATCGCAGCCGCTGAGCGGAGGAAGGATTTCAGGACGAGCGGCAGGGATGCCGCGAAGAGGCTGGCATGAGCCAGGGATGGCGAATCCAGCCGGTCCGTCAGAAATCCTGACAGAGCGAAGGAACCCGCGCAGCGGGCGGGTGAGCTGGCCCAGGGCGCGGGTGCAGGGCCGGCGCCTACCGGCCCTGCTCGGTCGCCCGCAGAGGGCGAAATGAAACTGCCCGGCTGCCGGGCGAACGAAACCTGCTCAGAGCCGCCTGCGCAGCAGGCATCCCGCCCAGCGAACGAGCCCCGCTCAGAGCCGCCTGCGCAGCGGGCAACCCACCAGCCGAACGAAACCCGCTCAGAGCCACCTGCGCAGCAGGCAACCCGCCAGCCGAACGAAACCCGCTCAGAGCCGCCTGCGCAGCACGCAAACCCCTCACAACCTCACTGGCTTAATATGCCAAATCTCATCCGCATACTCCTGAATCGTACGGTCAGAAGAGAAATACCCCATATTGGCAATATTCAGCGCAGCGCGACGCTGCCACTCCTCCGGCTTACGATAGAGCTCATCCACCTTATCCTGGGTATCCACATAGCTGCGGTAATCCGCCAGCAGCTGATAGTGGTCGCCAAAGTTCACCAGCGAATCGAACAGATTGCGGTAGCGGCCTGGCTCCTGCGGGCTGAAAACGCCCGAGGCGATTTGCGTCAGCACCTGATGCAGCTCGGCATCCTCTTCGTAATATTTACGCGGGTTGTAACCGCCGCTGCGCAACGCTTCGACCTGCGGCGTGGTATTGCCGAAAATAAAGATATTCTCCTCACCCACATGCTCCAGCATCTCTACGTTGGCACCGTCCAGCGTGCCGATGGTCAGCGCGCCGTTAAGCGCGAACTTCATATTGCTGGTGCCCGACGCCTCGGTGCCCGCCGTCGAAATCTGTTCGGAGAGATCCGCCGCCGGAATAATGATCTGCGCCAGGCTGACGCTGTAGTTCGGGATAAACACTACCTTCAGCTTGTTCTTCACCTGCGGATCGTTATTGATCACGCTCGCCACATCGTTGATCAGGTGAATAATATGCTTGGCGGTGTAGTAGGCCGAAGCCGCCTTGCCGGCAAAGATATTCACGCGCGGCACCCAGTCAGCGCTGGGATCGGCCTTGATACGGTTATAGCGGGTGATAACGTGCAGCACGTTCAGCAGCTGACGTTTATATTCATGGATGCGCTTGATCTGCACGTCGAACAGCGCGTGGGGATCCAGCACCACATCCATATTCTTCGCCACCCAGTCCGCCAGGCGGCGCTTGTTATCAAACTTGGCGTCGGCAACTTTCTCGATAAACGCCGGATAGTCGATCTGCTGGTTCAGCTCGGCGAGCTGGCTAAGATCGGTACGCCAGGTGCGGCCAATCTCCTCATCCAGCAGTTCCGACAGCGCCGGGTTAGCCAGCGCCAGCCAGCGACGCGGCGTCACGCCGTTGGTCTTGTTGCAGAAACGGCCCGGGAACAGACGCGCAAAGTCGGCGAACAGCGACTGCACCATCAGATTGGAGTGCAGCTCAGAGACGCCGTTAACCTTGTGGCTCACCACCACCGCCAGCCACGCCATACGAATACGGCGGCCATTATTCTCATCAATGATCGAAATACGCGACAGCAGATCCCAGTCATCGGGGTAGTACTCCTGAATGGTCTTCAGGAAGTAGTCGTTGATCTCGAAAATAATGCCGAGATGGCGCGGCAGGATCTTGCCGATCATCTCTACCGGCCAGGTTTCCAGCGCCTCGCTCATCAGCGTGTGGTTGGTGTAGGAGAAGACCTGACAGGTTACTTCAAACGCATCGTCCCAGGTGAACTTGTGCTCGTCGATCAGCAGACGCATCAGCTCCGGGATCGCCAGCACCGGATGGGTATCGTTAAGGTGGATGGCGATCTTGTCCGCAAGGTTGGACCAGGTTTTGTGCATCTGCCAGTGACGGTTAAGGATATCCTGCACCGTGGCGGACACCAGGAAATACTCCTGACGCAGACGCAGCTCGCGTCCCGAGTAGGTTGAATCGTCGGGATAGAGCACGCGCGAGACGTTTTCCGAGTGGTTTTTATCTTCTACCGCAGCAAAGTAATCGCCCTGGTTGAATTTGCCCAGGTTGATTTCGTTACTCGCCTGCGCGCCCCACAGGCGCAGCGTATTGGTGGCGTCGGTGTCGAAGCCGGGAATGATTTGATCGTACGCCATCGCGACGATCTCTTCGGTTTCCAGCCAGCGGACCTTCGCTCCCTCATGCTGAATGCGGCCGCCGAAGCGCACCTTGTAGCGCGTGTTGTAGCGCTGGAACTCCCAGGGGTTGCCATACTCCAGCCAGTAATCGGGCGACTCTTTCTGCTCGCCGTCGATAATATTCTGCCGGAACATGCCGTAATCATAGCGGATGCCGTAGCCGCGTCCCGGCAGGCCCAGCGTGGCGAGCGAGTCGAGAAAACAGGCGGCCAGTCGCCCCAGCCCGCCGTTACCGAGGCCGGGGTCGTTCTCTTCTTCCATCAGATCGGCAAGATTTAGTCCCATCTCGTCCAGCGCCTGATTGAGATCGTCATAAATGCCCATTGCCATTAAAGCGTTGCCCAACGTCCGGCCCAGCAGAAACTCCATCGACAGGTAGTAAACCTGGCGGACATCCTGCGACAGCTGCGCGCGGCTGGAGCGCAGCCAGCGCTCCACCATGCGGTCGCGCACCGCCAGCAGCGAGGCGTTGAGCCAGTCATGCTGGTTCGCCACGGAAGGATCTTTACCGATGGTAAACATCAGCTTATAGGCAATCGAGTGTTTCAGCGCTTCGACCGTCAGTGTCGGCGACGTATAGGTGAAAGGAGCATTCATATCAGTTATCCCAATCTCTGGTTACAGCAAACGTTGGTAAAGATCGCGGTAGGCCTGCGCGGCCACTTGCCAACTGAAATCCATCCCCATCGCCTGTCGCTGAACGTAACGCCAGAGAGAAGGCCGCGACCACAATACAAAAGCACGTCGAATCGCCCGCAGCAGCGACCAGGCGTTACTGTCTTCAAAGCTGAATCCGCTGGCGATGCCGTCGGCCAGGTTCTCCAGCGAGCTGTCGTTAACCGTATCGGCCAGGCCGCCCGTGCGCCGCACCAGCGGCAGCGTGCCATATTTGAGACCGTAGAGCTGCGTCAGCCCGCAGGGTTCAAACCGGCTCGGCACCATAATGACGTCCGCGCCGCCGACGATGCGGTGCGAGAAGGCTTCGTGATAGCCGATCTGCACGCCAACGCTACCGGGATGCTCCGCTGCCGCCGCAAGGAAGCCCTGCTGCAGCTCCGCGTCGCCCTGTCCCAGCAGCACCAGCTGGCCGCCCTGCGCCAGCAGGCCTGGCAGCGCCTCCAGCACCAGGTCCAGCCCTTTTTGCCGCGTCAGACGGCTGATCACCGCAAACACCGGCACGCTGTCGTCCACCTTCAGCCCCATGGCGATCTGCAGCTGCCGTTTGTTCTCCGCCTTCGCCTCCAGCGTGTCGCGGTTGTAGCGCGCGCTGAGCAGCAGATCGTGCGCCGGATCCCAGATACCGGGATCGACGCCGTTAAGAATGCCGCTCAGGCGCCCTTCACGCAGCCGCTGCTCCAGCAGCGACTCCATACCGTAGCCAAATTCCGGGCGCGTAATTTCATGCGCATAGGTCGGGCTAACGGCGGTGATATGGTCGGCGTAAAAGAGGCCCGCCTTCAGATAGGAGATCTGTCCGTAGAACTCCAGCCCGTGCATGTCGAAAAAGGATCGCGGCAGCTCAATTTCGTCCAGATGGCGCGCGTTGAACAGCCCCTGATAGGCCAGGTTGTGGACGGTAAACACCGATTTCGCCGGACGTCCACGCGCCTCCAGATAGGCGCAGGTCAGGCCCGCATGCCAGTCGTGCGCATGCACGATATCGGGCCGCCAGTAGGTGTCGAGCCCGCTGGCGATTTCGCATCCCATCCAGCCCAGCAGCGCGAAGCGCAGATAGTTATCCACATAGGCAAACTGCGACGTATCGTGATACGGGCTGCCGGGCCGGTCATAAAGCTCCGGCACGTCGATCAGATAGATGCCGACGCCGTTGAAATGACCAAACAGCAGCCGTGTCGGACCGGCAAAAGTCTGCAGCTCGGCCACCACCTCCGTTTCAGGGATCCCTTTGCGCAAATCGGGAAAAGCGGGCAACAGCACCCGCGTATCCGTTCCATCCGCAATCTGCGCCTGTGGCAATGCCCCAACAACATCAGCCAACCCGCCGGTTTTTAGCAGCGGAAAAAGTTCTGAACAGACATGTAAAACCTGCATCCTCGGCCTCTTAATAAGTGATCGGGCGCGATCCTCGCGTCGATTATATGGTGCTTGTTATCGTTGTCGGCTACGCGCTGGCCAGCCTGGCAAGCATGGCGCGTGTGACCAGAACGATCCCCTCTTCTGAACGGTAAAACCGACGACTATCCTCGTCAGGATTCTCTCCTATCACCATACCTTCCGGCAGTACGCAGGCGCGGTCGATCACGCAGCGACGCAGACGGCAGGAGCGTCCTACCACCACGTCCGGCAGCAGTACGGCGGAATCGATATTGCAAAACGAGTTAACGCGCACGCGCGGGAACAAGACGGAATTCACCACGACCGAGCCGGAGATGATGGTGCCGCCAGAGATCAGCGAATTCATCGTCATGCCGTGGCTGCCCGAGCGATCCTGCACGAACTTAGCGGGCGGCAACGGCTCCATATGCGTGCGGATCGGCCAGGTAATGTCGTACATATCCAGTTCCGGCGTCACAGATGCGAGATCGAGGTTAGCGCGCCAGTAGGCTTCCAGCGTCCCGACATCGCGCCAGTAAGGCGGCGAATTTTCATCCTGCTGTACACAGGAGAGCGTAAACGAATGGGCGTACCCTTCGCCGCTCGCCACCACTTTCGGCAGAATATCTTTACCAAAGTCGTGGTTGGACTCCGGCTCCTGGAGATCTTCCTCCAGCAGCTGATAGAGATAATCGGCGTTAAACACGTAGATCCCCATGCTGGCCAGCGCCTGCGTATCGTCGCCGGGCATGGCGGGCGGCTGCGGCGGTTTCTCTACAAAGTCGATCACTTTATTGTGTTCATCCACCGCCATTACGCCAAAGGCGGTCGCTTCGTGCAGCGGCACGGGCAGACAGGCGATGGTGCACTTCGCGTTGGCGTCGACGTGGTCGAGCAGCATGCGCGAATAGTCCATTTTATAAATATGATCCCCGGCCAGAATCACGATGTACTGCGCCTGATAGCGGCGAATAATGTCGAGGTTCTGGGTCACGGCGTCAGCGGTGCCGCGATACCAGTGTTCAGTCTGCGTTCGCTGCTGCGCCGGCAGCAAATCCACAAATTCATTCATCTCTTCGTTGAAGATAGACCAGCCGCGCTGAACGTGCTGCGTTAGCGTATGCGACTGGTACTGCGTTATCACGCCGATGCGGCGGATGCCCGAGTTAATGCAGTTCGAAAGAGCAAAGTCGATGATGCGAAACTTGCCGCCAAAGTGCACCGCGGGCTTGGCGCGTTTAGCGGTCAGGTCTTTCAGGCGCGTGCCTCTTCCCCCGGCGAGGATCAGCGCAACCGTCTGTGTAGGGAGCTGGCGGGCCAGCATCAGGTGATCGGTTCTGTCTAACTTAACCATGTCTGACTCCTTATGATTGCTTTTGGAACACGCACACACCGTGTGCGGGACCATGCCAGACAGTCGACAAAATGGGGTTGTCATCCCCGGCGAAAGGAGGAACGGCACGCCATTCTCCGTCTGGTAAGGCGATGTCACTCACCGAATCCGTGGCGTTTATTGTTATTAACCAGCGGCCGGAGAGCAGGATCTGCATTCTGTGCGCCTTCTGCTCCCACTCCTCTCGCTGCAGTGGTTTGCCGCTGGCATTGAACCACTGCACATTGCCGTCGCCCTCTTGCCACCAGCGATCGGCGGTTAACGCCGGGATCTGCTGACGCAAACGGATCAGGGCGGCGGTAAATTCTACCAGACTGCTCTCTTCTTCCTGCCAGTCGAGCCAGGTCAGGAGGTTATCCTGACAGTAGGCGTTGTTGTTGCCGTGCTGGCTGTGGCCGCGCTCGTCGCCGGCGAGCAGCATCGGCGTGCCCTGCGCCAGCAGCAGCGACGTCAGCAGCGCATGCGTGCTCAGGCGGCGGCGCTCGATCACGTCGAAGCTGGCGCGCAGCCCTTCCACGCCGTGGTTATGGCTGCAATTGCCGTTGCTGCCGTCGCGGTTATCCTCGCCGTTGGCCTGGTTATGCTTGTGGTTAAAGCTCACCACATCGCGCAGCGTAAAGCCGTCATGCGCGGTTATCAGGTTGACGGCGGCGTGCGGCAGGCGGCCGTCACGCTGAAACAGGTCGCTGGAGGCGGCAAAGCGGCGGGCGAACGCGCCGTTGCTGACGTCGCGATGCAGCCAGAAGCGCCGCATATCGTCGCGGAAATGGTCGTTCCATTCGGCGAACAGCGGTGGAAAATTGCCGACCTGATAGCCACCCGGCCCGATATCCCAGGGTTCAGCGATCAGCTTGACCTGAGAAAGCAGCGGGCAGGCTTTGATCGCCTCAAACAGCGGCGCGTGCGCCGAAAAATCGGGGGTGCGCCCCAGCACCGGTGCCAGATCGAAGCGAAAGCCGTCAACATGGCAGACGCGCACCCAGTAGCGCAGCGCCTCCAGCGCCCAGTTCATCACCTCGGTGTCGCTGAGGTTGAGGGTATTGCCGCATCCGGTCCAGTTTTGATACTCGCCCTGCGGCCCCAGCCAGTAGTAGCTGGCGTTATCGACGCCGCGCTGCGACAGCGTCGGGCCGATCTCCTCCAGTTCAGCGGTGTGGTTGAACACCACGTCCAGCAGCACCTCAATCCCTGCCGCATGCAGATTCTTTACCGCCTGCTGAAACTCCTCCAGCGGCGACGCGCTCTGCTGCGAGGCGTAGCGCGGATTGACGGCCCACAGCGCAAAGGGGTTATAGCCCCAGTAGTTGCTTAGCCCGAGACGCTGCAGGCGCGGCTCGCTGGCGAAATGGGCTACCGGCAGCAGCTCCAGCGCGGTTACGCCGAGATGGCGCAGGTAATTCACCATAACAGGATGGCCAAGCGCAGCGTAAGTCCCGCGCAGCGATTCCGGAATTTCCGGATGTCGCTGCGTCAGGCCGCGGACGTGCGCCTCGTAAATCACCGTGTTGCCCCAGGGGGGGCGCGGGGCGACATCCCCTTCCCAGTCGAAGTCCTCCGCCACCACCAGCGACTTAGGGGCCACGGCGGCGCTGTCCTGCTCGTCAGGCTGCTCGATACCGCCGTAGAGACGCGGGTCGTCCGCTACCTCGCCCTCAACCGCGCGGGCGCAGGGATCGACCAGCAGCTTGGCGGGATTAAAGCGGTGTCCGCACTCCGGCGCCCAGGGGCCATGAACGCGAAAGCCGTAGCGCTGGCCCGGTTTAAGCGCGGCCGCGTAGCCGTGCCAGATATCGCCGGTTCGCGCAGGCAGATCGAAGCGCCGCTCTTTGCCATCATCAAACAGGCAAAGCTCGACGCGCGCGGCATGCCGGGAGAAGAGCGTAAAGTTAACGCCCTTACCGTCGTAACTGGCGCCTGGCGGCTCAGCACGTCCCGGAAGCAGCGTCATTCCGCCTCCTTCACCAGCCAGATTGTCGCGAGCGGCGGCAGCGTCAGCGACAGCGACTGCGGCCGGTTGTGGCTGGCGATCTCATCGGTATGCACCACCGGATTGCGCGTATCGCTGCCGTGATAGCTGTGCTGATCGGTGTTGATCACTTCGCGCCAGCTCCCCGCCTGATTAACGCCGAAGCGATAGTTATGGCGCGGCACCGGCGTAAAGTTACTGGCAACAATGATTTCGTTGCCGTCGCGGTCGCGGCGCACAAAGACGAAGACGGAGTTTTCGCGATCGTCCACCACCAGCCACTCAAAGCCAGCCGGGTCGAAATCGAGCTGGTACATCGGCGCGAAGTGGCGATAGGTATGGTTAAGGTCGCGCACCAGTCGCTGCACGCCGTGGTGCCAGTTATCCGCCCCCTCCAGCAGATGCCAGTCCAGGCTGACGTCGTGGTTCCACTCTTTGCCCTGGGCAAACTCGCCGCCCATAAACATCAGTTTCTTGCCGGGGAAGGCCCACATCCAGCCGTAATAGGCGCGCAGGTTAGCGAACTTCTGCCAGGGATCGCCCGGCATACGGTCCAGCAGCGACTTCTTGCCGTGTACCACTTCGTCGTGCGAGAGCGGCAGCACGAAGTTTTCGGTGTAGTTGTACATGATGCCGAAGCTCATCAGGTCGTGATGATGACTGCGGTAGACCGGATCAAGCTTCATAAAGTCGAGCGTGTCGTGCATCCAGCCCAGGTTCCACTTGTACCAGAAGCCGAGGCCGCCCGATTCCGGCGGACGCGATACGCCGTTGAAGTCGGTGGACTCTTCGGCGATGGTGACGGTGCCCGGTGCGGCGCGTCCCAGCGTGCGGTTGGTGTAGCGCAGGAAGGCGATAGCTTCGAGATTCTCCCGCCCGCCGTAGTGGTTCGGCACCCATTCGCCTTCAGCGCGGCTGTAGTCGCGGTAGATCATCGAGGCCACCGCATCGACGCGCAAACCGTCGATGCCGTAACGCTCCAGCCAGTAGAGCGCGTTGCCCGCCAGATAGTTACTTACCTCGCGGCGGCCAAAATTGTAGATCAGGGTGTTCCAGTCCTGATGATAGCCTTCGCGCGGATCGCTGTGCTCATACAGCTCGGTGCCGTCGAACTTCGCCAGGCCGAAATCGTCGCTGGGGAAGTGGCCCGGCACCCAGTCGAGCAGCACGTTGAGGCCCGCCTCGTGCGCGGCGTTGATGAAATAGAGGAACTCGTCACGCGTACCGAAGCGACGCGTCGGCGCATACATGCCGAGCGGCTGATAGCCCCAGCTGCCATCAAAGGGATGCTCATTGATCGGCATCAGCTCGATATGGGTAAAGCCCATCTCTTTGACATAGGGCACCAGCTGCTCCGCCAGCTCTTTGTAGCTGAGCCAGAAGTTGTTGTCGGTATGGCGACGCCATGAGCCAAGGTGAACTTCATAGATGGAAATCGGCGCGTCAAATTCGTTGCGCGCCTTGCGCTCTTCGGCCATTTCGACCTTTGGCGGCAGGCCGCAGATGGTCGACGCGGTTTGCGGACGCATCTGCGCCTCGAAAGCGTAAGGATCCGCCTTGATACGCAGCTGGCCGCTGTTATCGACGATTTCGAATTTATAGAGCTGGCCGTTATACGCGCCGGGCACAAACAGCTCCCAGATGCCCATTTCGCGGCGGAAGCGCATCGGATGGCGACGGCCGTCCCAGAAGTTGAAATCGCCCACCACCGAAACGCGCTGCGCGTTGGGTGCCCAGACGCTGAAGCGCGTGCCGTGCACGTCGTCAATCACCGCGCCGTGCGCGCCCAGGGTTTCGTAGGGGCGCAGATGGGTGCCTTCCGCCAGCAGCCAGGCGTCCATCTCCTGCAGCAGCGGCCCGAAGCGATAGGCGTCGTCGATCAGGTTCTGCTGACCGTGCCAGTTCACCGCCAGCTGGTAGCGAAACATATTCTTGCGGCGCGGCACCACCGCGCTGAAAAAGCCGCGCGAGTCGAGGCATTTCAGCTGGGCGACTTTGCGCCCGGTATTGGTTTCAATTACCCATACTTCCGAAGCGTCGGGCAGCAGCGCCCTGACTTCCAGCCCGTTGGCTGTCTGGTGCATCCCCAGCAACGCGAAGGGATCGGAATAGTTACCCGCAAACAGGGCATTGATCGCCAGGCGATCGGGAAGCTCTGACATGACTTTCTTCCTGTGATTATGTGGCAGGCGAAATGAGCGCGGCCTAAGCCATGCATCAGGTGCGCTGCTCTTCATTGAGCCATGCGTACAACGGCAGAGAAAGGAAACCACTCCGTGGGAAAAGAACTTTGCCGTGTACAACAACTATTCAGTGCGAAATGCAAAACAGTCAACAACCGGCACATCATGGTTAAATCATAGCTTGGGCTTGCAAGTTGCCAGGGCAGAAAACAAAAAATTGTTAGCGGGGACGTAAAAAAGGGAAGCCGATCACTTACAGAAGGTAAGTTGTTTGACTTATTTCAGAATAATCAGGCAAAAAGCCGGGAGACTCCCGGCTTCGCTTAGTTTTTTCTGTTAGTCGACCAGCAGTCGCAGCATGCGGCGCAGCGGCTCGGCGGCGCCCCACAGCAGCTGATCGCCAACGGTAAAGGCGGAGAGATATTCCGGCCCCATATTAAGCTTGCGCAGACGGCCGACCGGCGTGGTCAGCGTGCCGGTGACCGCTGCGGGCGTCAGCTCACGCATGGTCAGCTCGCGGTCGTTGGGCACCACTTTCACCCATTCGTTGTGCGATGCCAGCAGCTGTTCAATTTCTGCCAGCGGCACATCTTTTTTCAGCTTCAGGGTAAACGCCTGGCTGTGGCAGCGCAGCGCGCCGACGCGCACGCACAGGCCGTCAACCGGAATGGTTTTCTGGGTGCCGAGGATCTTGTTGGTTTCCGCCTGGCCTTTCCACTCTTCGCGGCTCTGGCCGTTGTCGAGCTGCTTGTCAATCCAGGGGATCAGGCTGCCGGCCAGCGGCACGCCGAAGTTATCGGTCGGCAGCGTGCCGGAGCGGGTCAGCTCGGTGACGCTGCGCTCGATGTCGAGAATGGCCGATGCCGGATCCTGCAGCGAGGTGGCGACGTGGTTATGCAGCATGCCCATTTGGGTCAGCAGTTCACGCATATGGCGCGCCCCGCCGCCGGATGCCGCCTGGTAGGTGGCAACCGAGGCCCACTCCACCAGATCCTGAGCAAACAGGCCGCCCAGCGACATCAGCATCAGGCTAACGGTGCAGTTGCCGCCGACAAAGGTATTAATGCCCTTATCAAGGCCCTGACGAATCACCTGATGGTTCACCGGGTCGAGAATAATGATGGCATCATCTTTCATGCGCAGCGTTGAGGCCGCGTCAATCCAGTAGCCCTGCCAGCCGCTTGCACGCAGCTTCGGATAGACTTCACTGGTATAATCGCCGCCCTGACAGGTGATAATAATATCCAGCGCCTTAAGCGCGTCGATATCAAAAGCATCCTGCAGCGCACCGGTGGACTTGCCGCCAAACGTCGGCGCAGCCTGTCCCAGCTGCGAAGTGGAGAAGAAGACCGGATTGATAACGTCAAAATCACGCTCTTCGCTCATGCGCGACATCAGCACGGAGCCGACCATACCGCGCCAACCAATAAAACCTACATTCTTCATTTTCTGTCCGTCTCAGTCAGCGATAACGGCTGACCTGCTTACCGAAGGGAAGAACGGAATGGGTTTTCACTCCGCTCTGCGTCATAAATGGATTTACCTGTGCCCAACAACTCTACAAAATGCAGCTTTTCTGGCAAGTGAATTAATTCGATTGCGCCAATTTTTTCAGCAGCGCAGCTAATAACCTCGCGTCGGGATGTAAGGAATAACCAAAAAAAATGACTGAAATGATTTCTGCGACCATTTTACTGCTTCTTATTATGGATCCGCTGGGCAACCTGCCGATTTTTATGTCGGTGTTAAAACATCTGGAGCCAAAGCGTCGGCGCGTGGTACTGATCCGCGAGCTGCTGATTGCGCTGGTGCTGATGCTGCTGTTTCTCTTCGCGGGGGAGCGCATTCTGACTTTCCTAAACCTGCGCACCGAAACGGTGTCGATTTCCGGCGGCGTGATCCTGTTTCTTATCGCCATTCGCATGATTTTCCCGTCCGAGGAGAGCAGTACCAGCGGCTTACCGGCTGGCGAAGAGCCCTTCCTGGTGCCGCTGGCGATCCCGCTGGTCGCCGGCCCGTCGCTGCTGGCGACGCTGATGCTGCTGTCGCATCAGTATCCTAACCAGATGGGGCACCTGGTCGGGGCGCTGCTGCTCGCCTGGGGCGCCACGGTGACCATCCTGCTGCTTTCAGGGCTATTTTTACGGCTGCTGGGCGATAAAGGGGTCAACGCGCTGGAGCGTCTGATGGGGCTGATTTTGATTATGCTGGCGACGCAAATGTTCCTCGACGGCATTCGCGTCTACCTGAAATTATGATGTAGCGCAAAGTTAGGTCTGATTAATCGCTTTGTTTTTAAAGGCTTTTTGTCTTGATTGTGGTTCCTGCGTATTATCGCGCGGCGATAAAAGACTACACATCAGGACCTGACAATGAAAAATAACCAACCCGCTCAACCTTCTCGCCGCGCCGTTCTGAAAAAGACGCTGGCGGTCTCCGCTCTGTCGGTCACCGGCGTCGGCGCGCTGGCGCTGCCCACCATCGCTTTCGCGGCCTCTCTCAGCAAAGAAGCGCGCGATGCGATGACGCCAGATGCGGTTATTGAGCACTTTAAGCAGGGCAACCTGCGCTTTCGTGAAAACCGTCCGGCAAAGCATGACTACCTGGCGCAGAAGCGCAACAGCCTGACCGGTCAGTATCCGGCGGCGGTGATCCTGAGCTGCATCGACTCGCGCGCGCCGGCGGAGATTGTGCTGGACGCCGGGATCGGGGAAACCTTTAACGCGCGCGTCGCGGGCAACATCAGCAACCGCGACATACTGGGCAGCATGGAGTTCGCCTGCGCCATTTCCGGTGCGAAAGTGGTGCTGGTGATGGGACACACGCGCTGCGGCGCGGTGCGCGGCGCCATCGATAACGCCGAGCTGGGCAATCTGACCGGTCTGCTGGATGAGATTAAGCCAGCCATCGAGAAAACCGTCTACGGCGGCGAGCGTAGCGGCAGCAACTATGCGTTCGTCGATGCAGTGGCGCGGAAAAATGTCGAGCTGACCATTGAAAACATCCGCAACAACAGCCCGGTGCTGAAGCAGCTGGAAGAGCAGAAGAAAATCAAGATTGTCGGCAGCATGTACCACCTCTCCGGCGGCAGGGTTGAATTTTTCGAGGGATAACGAGCAAGCCGCCGCGCGCTGAGGCGCGGCGGTTCAGGCGTTACGACAGCAGCTGAAAGGCGATCATGCCGACAATGGCGCCGACGGTGCCGAGGATAGTTTCCATCAGCGTCCAGGTCTTCAGGGTTTCCCCTTCGGTGGCGCCGGTAAAGCGGCCAAACAGCCAGAAGCCCGCATCGTTAACGTGGCTGATAATAATAGAGCCACCGCCGATACAGACAGAAAGCGCCGCCAGCTGCGCGCCGCTGTAGTGCAGCGGTTCAATTACCGGCATGACCAGCCCGACCGTGGTGAGGCAGGCGACCGTAGCGGATCCCTGAATCACGCGCACCGCGCCGGAAAGGATAAAGCAGGCGAGCGCAACAGGCAGCCCCGCGCCGGTCAGCGCATGGCCGAGTACCGGGCCGACGCCGGAATCCACCAGCACCTGCTTAAACACCCCGCCCGCGCCAATCACCAGCAGAATAATGCCCGCGGGCTGCAGCGCACTGCCGCAAACCTGCATCACCTTCTCTTTATCCATACCCTGACGGTAAGCCAGGCCATAAATCGCCACCAGACAGGCGATCAGGATCGCCGTAAAGGGATGGCCGATAAACTCCAGCCACTCATAGAGAGAAGAGCCCTGCTCGGTAAAACGCGCGCCGATGGTCTTTAGCCCCACCAGCATCAGCGGAAACAGGATCAGCGCCAGGCTGAAGCTGAACGACGGCAGCTTCGCCGGGTCGACGTCCGGCTGATGATCTTCCGGCGGCGCGCTAAAGGTCACGCGGCGCGCAATCAGCGAGCCGAACAGCGGACCGGCGATCAGCATGCCGGGAATAGCGGCGCACAGGCCAAGCAGGATCATCCAGCCGAAGTCGGCGTGCATCTGCGAGGCGAGCAGCATCGGCGCCGGGCCGGGCAGCAGGAAGGCGGCTGAGGCCGCCACGCCAGCAAACAGCGGGATAACCAGCTTCACCAGGTTATCCTGGGTGCGGCGCGCCACGGCAAACGCGATGCTGATCAGCAGCACCACCGCTACCTCAAAGAAGAGCGGCAGCGCGCAGATCAGGCCGGCGATGCCCATGGCGTAGTGCGCGCGGCTTTCGCCGAAGGTTTTCAGCATGCGGATCGCAATCTGATCCACCGCACCTGTCTCATGCAGAATTTTGCCGAACATCGCGCCCAGCGCGACGACGATAGCGAGGAACCCCAGGGTGCCGCCCATGCCTTTCTGCATGGTATCCGCAATCTTGTCCAGCGGCATGCCGGAGAAGAGGCCAGCACCAATTGAGACCAGCATCAGGGCAACAAAGGCGTGCATACGCGCTTTCATCACCAAAAAAAGCAGCAGCAGGACGGAGCCTGCTGCGGTTAACACCAGCGTTGCGGTACTCATGACTAACCCTTGTTGATGGCTTTCCCGATAGCCGCAACCGTAGCCGCAACAACGTCGTCAACTGAATGATTGATATCGACCGTCAGCACGTCCGGCTCGTCTGCGCCCGGCTCTTCCAGCGTCGCGAACTGCGTCACCAGCATCTGCGGTTTAAAGAAGTGGCCCTTACGCGCCTTCAGGCGTGACTCGATAGTGTCGAAATCGCCCTTGAGGTAGATAAAGCGCAGGTTGTCGTTGCCCTGGCGCAAAATGTCGCGGTAACGCTTTTTCAGCGCTGAGCAGACGATAATGGAGATCGCCTGGGTACGCTGCATGGCGAACGCGGCGTCGTTAAGCGCCTGCAGCCACGGCTGACGATCGTTATCGTCCAGCGGATGGCCTTCCGCCATTTTCATGATATTGGTGCGCGGATGGAGAAAATCACCGTCGAGAAAGGCGGTGTTGAGCTGATGAGAAACCTGGTTGGCGACAACGGACTTACCGCTGCCTGAGACGCCCATCAAAATAAACACATGATGCGACGAAGATTGAGTAGTCATTTTTCTGCTCCGGCAGGTCAGTTTGCCAATGTTACCGATAACAATGCTGGCTGCCATTGTGTGAAGCCCATTACAGGCTGGCAACCCTGTTTAACCGGAAAAGCACGAAAGTGTGAACTGACTCATAAAAACGTCACATTCAGATGCTGCCGCCTTCGCTGATGTCAAAACCGATATCCAGCGGCGCGGAAACGCTGACGTCGCCGCCGATTCGCGCCAGCAGCATGGCGGCCGCTTCACGTCCCATGCGTTCTCGCGGCGTCAGGACGGTCGCCAGTTTTGGCGTTACCACCTGACTAATATCATGGCCGTGAAATCCGGCAATCGCCATTTGCGACGGCACTTTCAGCCCCTGACGCTGACATTCGAACATTGCGCCGACCGCCAGGTCGTCGTTGGTGCAGAACAGGCTGTCGGTTTGCGGATAGCGGCGCTGCGCCTCGCACAGCAGCATGCCGCCGGCGCTAAAAGAGGAGGCCTCTTCCATCATCACGCTGTGCGGCTCCAGCCCCGCTTCGCGCATCGCTTTCTCGTAGCCCTGCTGTTTCTGCAGGGTGCGCTCATCGAGGCGCGCGCCCAGGTAAACCGTATGGCGATGCCCTTTGCGCAGAATGGCGTGGGTCATCTGCCGCGCCGCCTCGACGTTATCGAACCCCACCGCCATATCGAGGCAGGGGGAGACGCTGTCCATCATCTCAATTACCGGGATCCCCGCCACTTCCAGCATGCGCAGCGTGGCCGGCGTATGGGTGCGCTCGGTCAGAATCACGCCGTCGATATTCCAGCCCAGCAGCGAACGCAGCTGCAGCTCCTCTTTTTGCGGGCTATAGCCGAAGTGGGCCACCAGCGTCTGATAGCCCGCCTCATCGGTTACCGCTTCGATGCCGCGCAGAACGTCGGCGAATACCTGGTTAGTCAGCGAGGGGAGCAGCACGCCGATGGCGCGGCTGGTGGCGTTGGAGAGCATATCCGGCGCGCGGTTGGGTATGTAGCCCAGCTCATCAAGCGCGACGGCAATCTTGTCGCGCAGCGGCGCGGAAACCTGCTCGGGGTTGCGCAGGTAGCGGCTGACGGTCATTTTCGTTACGCCGACACGATCGGCAACGTCCTGTAATACCGGTCTTTTTTTCTTCATCGTAAGCGCCCAGGGTCACAATTACGACGAGTCTACCACTATTCAGCAGGAGAATTGTAAACCGGGCGCGACAGTGCGCGCCCCGTCACCGCTTAGACCGGCGGCAGATCGAACAACAGCACTTCGGCGTCGCTGCTCGCTTCAATCGTCAGGCTCGCCTCATCCCAGACCGCGAAAGCGTCGCTGGCGCGCGCGGTTTCACCGTTAACGCGGATCTCCCCTTTGACCACCTGAATCCAGACGCGGCGGCCCGTTTCAAGGGCGACCTCATCTTTTTCACCCGCGCTAAATACCCAGCGCGACAGCGTCATATCCTGATAGACCTTGAGCGAGCCTTCCCGCGCGTCCGGCGTCAGCACCAGCTGGCGGCCTTTTACATCCGGGAAGCGGCGCTGGGCGTAACGCGGTTCGATGCCGGTACGCTCTGGAATAATCCAGATCTGATAAAGGTGCAGCGGGTCGCTGCTGCTGGCGTTGTACTCTGAGTGACGCACGCCAGTGCCCGCGCTCATGATCTGAAATTCGCCCGCCGGGATCTGCTCTTTGTTTCCCATGCTGTCCTGATGCTCTACGGTGCCGGAGAGCACATAGGTCAGGATCTCCATATCTTTATGCGGATGGGTGCCGAAGCCCTGTCCGGCGGCGACGATATCTTCGTTAATCACGCGCAGCGCTGAAAAGCCCATAAAGTTGGGGTCGTGATAGCCAGCGAAAGAGAAAGTGTGCCAGCTTTCCAGCCAGCCGTGAGTCGCGTGGCCGCGTTCTTCTGCTTTGCGTAAGTAAATCATGTTCGGTTCTCCTCAATGTTTTAAACCAGTCTGAACCGGAGGCGACCCTATTGATAGCTGAAAAACTTCACGCCTCTGTTCAAAAAAGGTGAACAAGCGCAAGCAGGAAGGTGAGCGGAGCTGAATGATACGGCGGGCAAAAAAAAGCCAGCGTTAAGCTGGCTAAATAATACTGGAAGCAATGTGAGCAATGTCGTGCTTTCCGGTTTGCCTGAGGACGCCCCGAGAACGCATCGCAATAATAATCATTATCATTCGCGTCTGTAAAGCCTTTTCCGATCTTTTCGGTTGATTATTAATAAGATTTCCTTGATGTTTTAAAGGGTTTTCCCGCCAACGCAAGGAGAAGGATAATGAGCGAGATTGTGGTGCGACACGTGACGCCTGAAGATGCCGCCGCCTTAATGCATATCTACAGCCAGCCGGACACCATGGCGAATACGCTACATCTACCGCTACCTTCGCTGCAAAAATGGCAGCAGCGGCTAAGCAACCTCTCTCCCACGGGACATTCGCTGGTGGCCTGCATCGAAGAGAAGGTGGTCGGGCAGCTGACGCTAGAGGTGATCGCGACGGCGCGCCGCCGTCACTGCGCCACCCTGGGCATGGGCGTGGATTACGCATATCGCAATCGCGGCGTCGGCAAGGCGCTGCTCGGCGCGGCGGTCGATCTGTGCGATAACTGGCTGCAGGTTACGCGCATGGAGCTAACGGTATTCACCGACAATCCTGCCGCTATCGCGCTCTATCGCCATTTTGGCTTTGAGATCGAAGGCACGGGGAGAGGCTTCGCCATGCGGCAAGGCGAGATGGTCGACGCGCACTATATGGCGCGTCTGAAGTAACACAGGGGCCAGACTGGCCCCTGTACTGTTCGTTAGTACCCCGCGCTTAAATCCCCTGGGGTACGCGGGTCCGAAGCACCGTAGAGCGTGCCGTCCGGCCCAATCATAATGCTCTGCGTACTGCCCATCGCCGGCAGCACCTTCACATGCTGCCCTTTATTCTCCAGCAAACGCAGCGTATCCGGGCTAAACCCCTTCTCAACGCGCAGCTGATCCGGCAGCCACTGATGGTGGAAGCGCGGCGCATTGGTCGCTTCCGCGACGTTCATTCCGAAATCGATGCTGTTTACCACCATTTGCAGCACGGTCGTAATAATACGGCTGCCGCCCGGACTGCCGGTCACCAGCCAGGTTTTGCCCCCTTTCGCCACAATCGTTGGCGACATCGACGAGAGCGGGCGCTTGGCGGGCTGCACCGCATTGGCCTCGCCGCCTACCAGGCCGTAGACGTTTGGCGTGCCCGGCTTGGCCGAGAAGTCATCCATCTCATTGTTCAGCAGGATACCGCTGTTGCCCGCCACGATGCCGCTGCCGAAATTGGTGTTGAGGGTATAGGTCACTGCGACCGCCGTGCCCTGCTTGTCCACCACCGAGAAGTGCGTGGTCTGGTTGCTCTCATAGGGCTCCAGCTTGCCAGGTTTAATCTCGCTAGACGGGCGCGCTTTCTCGATATTGATCTGCTGCGCAATCGACTTCGCATAGGCTTTGCTGGTCAGCGCCTGCCACGGCACCTTCACAAAATCGGGATCGCCGAGGTACTCGGAGCGGTCGGCGTAGGCATACTTCTCCGCTTCGGCAATGACCTGCATCGCGTCGGCGCTGCCAAAGCCCATCTTCGCCAGATCGAAGTTTTCCAGGATATTCAGGATCTGCACAATATGAATGCCGCCCGATGAGGGGGGCGGCATCGAGAAGACCTCGTAGCCGCGATAGGTGCCGCTGACCGGTTTACGCTCGACGGCACGGTAGGCCGCCAGATCCGCTTTGCCGATCAAACCGCCGTGCTGCGCCATCTCGCTGGCGATCTCATCGGCGATTGCGCCCTTATAGAAGGCGTCCGGGCCCTGCTGCGCAATCAGCTGCAGGCTATGGGCGAGATTTTTCTGCACCAGACGATCGCCCTTCTGCCACGGCGTGCCGTCAGGCTTAAAGAAAATCGCCTTGCTGTTGGGGTGAGAGAGCAGTACCTCCTTGCCGTAGGTTTTCAGATCGTCCGCCAGCGCGTCGTTAACGACGTAGCCTTCGCGCGCCAGTTTGATCGCCGGCGCCAGCAGCGTGCTGAGCGGCAGCGTGCCATATTTTTGCGCGGCCAGCGCAAAGCCCGCCACGCTGCCCGGCGTGCCGGAGGCGAGATGCGAGGTCAGCGACAGCTTGCTGTCGGCGTTGCCCTGTTTGTCGAGGAACATATCGCGCGAGGCGCGGCCCGGCGCCATTTCGCGGAAGTCGATAGCGGTGGCGCGGCCGGATGCGGTGCGCAGCAGCATAAAGCCGCCGCCGCCGAGATTACCCGCCTGCGGATGCGTCACCGCCAGCGCGAAGCCGACGGCGACAGCGGCGTCAACCGCGTTACCGCCCTGGCGCAAAATATCCACGCCAACCTGCGTTGCCAGCGCATCAACCGAGGCGACCATGCCGTTCTGCGCCCTGACCGGATGAAAGGTATCATCCTCAACGCCATAAGAGACGGGCGACGCGCTGGCGGGCGCGGCCGCATCAGCGGCGCTGACCACCGTTAAACTCATCATCACAGCCCAGCCAAGCTGGCGTATATTTCCTCGCATCATCATCCCTCTACCCTTTTCAGTTGTTTACATTTGTTATTACGCAGGCAAGTGTTTACAAATACAGCAAAAAAATAACATCTAAGTCAAATTCAGTACGTTCCTGGGGGAGAAGTTTGTGAGATTGCTAAACTTATAGCTGCGGCCACGGCGCATCACACGCCGATGCGGCCGCCTTGACGGAGGAAGTCACATGAAAAAATGGTTAATCGTCTTTGCCGCGCTGCTGCCGCTCAGCAGCATGGCCAATATGCTGAACAACACAAATCAGCCTAATCAGCCGGGCTATAACCCAAGCCAGCAGCGTATGCAGACGCAGATGCAAATCCGGCAGCAGCAGCAGCAGAGCAAACTGCAGCAGGATCAGCAGCAGCAGACGCAGCAGATACAGCGCAAACTGCAGGAGCAGCGCAGCAGCGCCCAGCAGCGCGTAATCAACACGCAGCCGGGACAGCAGCAGAACGCTAACTAACGGAAGTCGGGGCCGATGATGTCGATGCGATCGGTGCAGATGGCGTCAACGCCCCATTTCAGCAGGGTACGCGCCCGATCCGCATCGTTCACGGTGTAGACCAAAATATGCAGGCCGGCGGCCTTCAGCACCGCGACGCGCCCGGCATCGAGCAACTTATGGTTAAGGTGAATCGAGACGCAGTCCAGCGCGGCGGTTTTTGCCTGCCAGGCCTCATCCCATTCATCCAGCAGCAATCCACGCGGCAGATCCGGCTGCGCCTGCCTCGCCGCCTCCAGCGCCTCATAAGAGAACGACGACAGCAGCGGCGCGGTCATGCCTTGCCACAGCGTTTTCGCCGCATCGGCGATAGCGCGGCCGGTTTCCGCTTCGCTGCCGGTGGTGGGTTTGATTTCGATATTGGCCATCATGCGGTGCTGGCGACAGCGCGCCGCCACGTCAGAGAGCAGCGCCAGCGGCTCGCCGTCAAAAGCTTTACTGAACCAGCTGCCCGCATCGAGCTGCACCAGCTTGCTCCACGGCTGTTCGCCCGCCACGCCCCAGCCGTTGCTGGTGCGATCCAGCGTGTCGTCGTGCAGCAGGAAAATCTGCCTGTCCTGCGACAGCTTGGCGTCGAATTCGATCATGGTGTGCCCCCACTCCGCGCCGACGTCGATCGCTGCCAGGGTATTTTCCGGGGCCAGTTTGCCGCCGCCGCGATGGGCGACGATATGAGGATAGGGCCAGCTGTGTGTGCTCATTCCAGACGCTTTCCGGTAGTTGAATCGAAATAGTGTAACGCATCCGATGAGAGATGCAGCCATAGCGTGCTGCCCGCCTGCGGGCGGTCGCTGTGCGGCAGACGCACCACCAGCGGCGTTTCGCCGATGCGCCCGTGTGCCAGGTTATCCGCGCCGAGCAGCTCCAGCGTTTCTACGCGCAGCGGAATGCCCTCGCGCTCGCGCGGACTGACCTGCACATGTTCAGGACGGATGCCGAGCGTGACGGCGCGATTCGCCCACTTCGCCTTGATATCGCCGAGCGGCAGAGAGTAAGAGTTGTCGATAGTAAAACGCGTGCCGTCGCTGCCGATATGGCCTTCAATCAGGTTCATCGCCGGCGCGCCAATAAACGAGGCGACGAAGCGGCTGGCGGGACGCTCGTAGATCTCTACCGGCGTGCCGATCTGCTCGACAAATCCCTTGTTCAATACCATGACGCGCTGCGCCAGCGTCATCGCCTCTACCTGATCGTGCGTCACGTAGAGGCTGGTGGTTTGCAGGCGACGGTGGAGCTGCTGCAGCTCCAGCCGCATCTGTACGCGCAGCCGCGCGTCCAGGTTGGAGAGCGGCTCGTCAAACAGAAACACCGCTGGCTCACGCACGATGGCGCGCCCCATCGCCACGCGCTGGCGCTGGCCGCCGGAAAGCTCGCGCGGACGCCGGGTCAGCAGCTGATCCAGCTCCAGGCTGCGCGCCGCCTCCAGCACGCGCAGGCGGATATGCTCTTTGCTCATGCCGCGGATCTTCAGCCCGTAGGCCATGTTTTCTTCGACCGTCATATGCGGGTAAAGCGCGTAGTTCTGGAACACCATAGCGATGCCGCGATCTTTCGGCTCCAGCTGGGTGACGCGCCTGTTGTCGATATAGATATCGCCGGAGGTCACGCGCTCCAGCCCTGCCACCATGCGCAGCAGCGTCGATTTGCCGCAGCCGGAGGGGCCAACCATCACCATAAATTCGCCGTCGTTAACGGTGACGTTAAGCGGCTGAATAATTTGATTCTTGCCGTCGTAAGACTTGGTTACCGCCTGAAGGGTTACGCCTGCCATGCCTATTTCTCGCTCTCGACCAGGCCACGCACGAACGCGCGCTGCATGACCAGCACCACCACCATCGGTGGGATCAGGGTTAATAACATTGCCGCCATCACTTCGTTCCACTGCGTCGGCGAACCGCTGGTGGAGATCATGCTTTTGATCCCCGCCACCGCGGTGCTGAGCGAGGCGTCGTTGACGATCAGCAGCGGCCAGAGATACTGATTCCAGCCGTAGATAAAGGTGATGACGAACAGCGCCGCCAGGTTGGTTTTCGACAGCGGCAGCACGATATCCCAGAAAAAGCGCAGCGCGCTGGCCCCGTCGATGCGCGCCGCCTCGATCAGCTCGTCCGGCAGCGACATAAAGAACTGGCGGAACAGGAAGGTCGCCGTGGCCGACGCCATTAGCGGCAGCGTCAGGCCGCTGTAGCTGTCGAGCATATTGAGATCGGCGATCACCTGCACCGTCGGGAAAATACGCACCTCAACCGGCAGCATCAGCGTAATAAAGATCATCCAGAAAAAGAGCGTGCGCAGCGGAAAGCGAAACCAGACCAGCGCAAAGGCGGAGAGCATCGACACCGTGATTTTGCCGACGGTAATGCTGAACGCCATAAGCAGACTGTTAAGCAGCATCAGGCTAAACGCCGGGCCGCTGCCGTTAACGCCCTGGGTCCAGATGCGCGAGATGTTCTCCCACAGGTGAGTGCCGGGGATCAGCGTCATCGGCACCTGATAGACCGCCTCGTTATCCAGGGTAGCGGCGACGAAGGCGACATAAAGGGGAAACAGAATAGTAAGCACGCCCAGCACCAGCAGCGTGTGGCTGAAGATATCCAGCCCGCGACGGTTTTCAATCATTGGTACTGCACCTTACGCTCAACGAAGCGGAACTGAATAACGGTCAGGCCGATCACCAGCAGCATCAGCACCACCGACTGCGCCGCCGAAGAAGAGAGATCCAGCCCGGTAAAGCCTTCGCGATAGATCTTGTAGATCAGCGTGGTGGTGGCCTGCACTGGCCCGCCGCCGGTCGCGGCGTCGATAACCGGAAAGGTGTCGAAGAAGGCGTAGATCAGGTTCACCACCAGCAGGAAAAAGCTCACCGGCGTAATCAGCGGCAGCGACAGGTTGAAGAAGCGACGCACCGGGCCTGCGCCGTCGATCGCCGCCGCCTCTACCAGCGATTTCGGGATCGACTGCAGCGCGGCGAAAAAGAAGAGAAAGTTGTAGCTCATCTGCTGCCAGATCGAGGCGACGACAATCAGAAACATCGCCTGCCCGCTGTTCTGCGCATAGTTCCAGCTGTAGCCAATCTGGTTCAGGAAGTGGCTAATCAGGCCGAGGCCGGGATTGAACAGAAACATCCACAGCACCGCTGCGACAACCGGCGCCACCGCATAGGGCAGCAGCAGCAGCGTCTGGTAGAGCTTGCGCAGGCGTATGACATAATCCACCAGCGCCGCCAGCAGCAGCGACAGCACCATGCCGCACAGGGTGACCAGCGCGCTGAAGACTATCGTGGTCCAGAAGGCGTCGAGGTAGTAGCTGTCCTGAAACAGGCGCGTGAAATTTTCCAGGCCGACAAAGGTGCTGGAGATGCCGAACGGATCGAGGTTCTGGAGCGAATACCACAGGGCTTCGCCCGCGGGCCAGAGGAAAAAGATGGCGGTAATCAGCAGCTGCGGCAGCACCAGCAGATAGGGCAACAGGCTGGTGCGAAACACCGGGCGAGATGAAGACATAGCGTACTCTGTCTGAGAAAGAGAGAGGGCCGGCACGCACCGGCCCTTTGCACGTCACAGGTTATTTCACCTGCTGTTCAAAGCGGCGCAGCAGTTCGTTGCCGCGCTTCACCGCGTTATCCAGCGCGGCCTGCGGCGACTGCTTGCCGGTCCAGACCCCTTCCAGCTCTTCGTCAACCACGGCGCGGATCTGCTGCATATTGCCAAGACGAATGCCTTTGGTGAACGGCAGCGGATCTTTGTTCAGCATCTGACGCGTTGCGATATCCGCGCCCGGGTTCTTGTCGTAGAAGCCCTGCTGTTTGGTCAGCTCGTAGGCAGCGGTGGTAATGGGCAGGTAGCCAGTTTTCTGATGCCACTCGGCGGCGATTTCCGGCTGTGCGAGGAACTGCATAAATTCCGCAGCACCCTTGTAGGTGTTGGCATCTTTGCCTTTCATCACCCACAGGCTGGCGCCGCCGATAAGGGCGTTCTGCGGCGCGTTGGGCACGCTCTCGTCATACGGCATCATGCCGACGCCGAAGTTGAATTTGGCGTAGTGTTTGATATCGGCCAGTGAACCGGAGGAGGCGGTGGTGATGCCGCAGTCGCCGTTATAGAACTTGGCGGTCGGTTCATCTTTGCGGCCAAAATAGGTGAAGTCGCCCTTCTTGTTCATCTCCTCCAGCATCTGGATATGGCGCACCTGCACCGGACCGTTAAATTCCAGCTGCGCATCGGTGCCGTCAAAGCCGTTGTTTTTGCTGGCGACCGGCAGCGCGTGCCAGGCGCTGAAGTTTTCAATCTGGATCCAGCCCTGCCAGCCGCTGGCGTAGCCGCAGCTCATGCCCGCTTTACGCAGGGCGTCGGCATCTTTTGCCAGCTCCTGCCAGGTTTTCGGCGGCTGATCCGGGTTCAGGCCCGCTTTTTTAAAGGCGTCTTTGTTGTAGTAAAGCACCGGCGTGGAGCTGTTGAATGGCTGAGAGATGAGGTGGCCGCTGCTGTCGCTGTAGTAGCCCGCCACGGTCGGCACGAACTGTTTTTCATCAAAGGGAATGCCCGCGTCCCTGAAGACCTGATGCACCGGCACGATCGCCTTCGAAGCCATCATGGTGGCGGTGCCAACTTCGTAAACCTGCAAAATGGCTGGCGCTTTGCCGGTACGCACCGCTGCGATGCCTGCCGCCAGGCTCTGCTCGTAGTTGCCTTTGTAGGTCGGCACGATTTTATAGTCGGGGTGCGCCTGATTGAAGCGCTGCGCCAGAGAGTCGACCTCTTTGCCTAACTCGCCCTCCATCGAGTGCCAGAAAGGAATTTCCGTGGCGGCCAGCGCGTTGCCGCTGATGGCCAGGCCCAGAACCACACTCATCAGTCTGATTTGTGTCTTAAACACGGACATAGAATTTTCCTGTGCAGGTAGGTACGCGCGATATCACGCATTTTTTGTTCGCGAAGTAACATGACACGGGAAAATGACGGATTAATAACAGCAACATGACAGCCGGATGACGGCAAGATGAAGGGGGTTTTAGCAGAAGCGGCGCAGCCAGGCCTTATTCAACGCTGAAGGCCGTCGGTGTCGCAGCCAGATTACGGGCGGCCAGCGCGCAGTCACCGGAGCGTACACATTGTACGTGAGGATGACGAGCACTGCCCAACCGCAATCTGGCAAGCAAGCCAGGCCTTATTCAACGCTGAAGGCCGTCGGCGGCGCAGCCAGTTCGACAACGGCCAGCGCGCAGCATCCGGAGCGTACTAAAGTACGTGAGGAATGCGAGCACTGCCCGCTGCCGAAATGGCAAGCAAGCCAGGCCTAAGCCCCCAAATAAGCGCTGCGGACGGCTTCGTTGGAAAGCAAAGCGTCACCCGTATCTTCCAGCACCACGTGCCCGTTCTCCAGCACATAGCCGCGATCCGCCAGCTTCAGCGCCTGGTTGGCGTTCTGCTCTACCAGGAATATCGTCATTCCCTCTCTGCGCAGCTGCTCAATGGTGTCGAAAATCTGCTGGATAATAATCGGTGCCAGCCCCAGCGACGGCTCATCCAGCAGCAGCAGACGCGGCTGGCTCATCAGCGCGCGCCCAATCGCCAGCATCTGCTGCTCGCCGCCGGACATGGTGCCCGCACGCTGAATTTTACGCTCCGCCAGCCGCGGGAAAAGCTCATAGACGCGCGCAATGCGCGACTGATACGCCTGGCGGCTGGCGAAAAAGCCGCCCATCGCCAGATTCTCCTCTACGGTCATGCGCGAAAAGACGCGGCGGCCTTCCGGCACGATGGCGATCGCCTCGCGCATGATGCGCGCGGTTTGCCAGTCGGTAATCGCTTTGCCGTCAAAGGTAATGCTGCCCTGGGTGGCGCGCGGCTCGCCGCACAGGGTGCCGAGCAGCGTGGTTTTACCCGCGCCGTTGGCGCCAATCAGCGTAACGATTTCACCCTGGCTGATATGCAGGCTGACGTTGTGCAGCGCCTGGATTTTGCCGTAGTGCGCGCTGACGTTGTTCACGGATAACATCGGGTTTGCCATGTTACGCCTCTCCTAAATAGGCTCGGATCACATCCGGATTGTTACGCACCTCTTCCGGCGTGCCGTTGGCCAGCGGCGTACCCTGGTTTACCACATAGATACGGTCGGAAATGCCCATCACCAGCTTCATATCGTGTTCTATCAGCAAAACGGAAACCTTGTGCTCACCGCGCAGTTCGGCGATCAGCTCATCCAGCTCGCGCGTCTCTTTCGGGTTAAGCCCGGCTGCCGGTTCGTCCAGCATCAGGATCTCCGGGCGCGTCACCATACAGCGGGCGATCTCCAGACGGCGCTGCTGGCCGTAGGCCAGATTGCCCGCCTGGCGGTTGGCAAGGTCGAGCAGCCCGATGCGCTCCAGCCAGGTAGCGGCGCGATCCAGTGCTTCGCTCTCACCGCGACGAAACGCCGGGGTTTTGAGCAGGCCAGAAAAGAGGCCGCTTTTCAGATGCTGATGCTGCGCCACCAGTAGGTTCTCAATTACCGTCATCTCACGAAACAGGCGAACGTGCTGGAAGGTGCGCACCATGCCCATGCGGGCGATCTTCTGGCCAGGCAAGCCTTCCAGGTGCTGTTCGCGCAGCTTAATGGTGCCGCCGGTCGGCTTGTAGAAGCCGGTCAGGCAGTTAAAAACGGTGGTCTTCCCGGCGCCGTTCGGACCGATCAGCGAGACGATCTCCTGCGGACGCAGCTCCAGCGCCACGTTATTGACCGCCAGCAGGCCGCCGAAGCGCATCATCAGGCCTTCAACGGCTAATAAAGGCTGACTCATGCCTGCTCTCCTTGTTTCTGCTTCAGTTTCAGGTGCGGGCGCTTCATCGGCAGCAGCCCCTGCGGGCGCCAGATCATCATCAGCACCATCAGCCCGCCCAGCACCAGCATGCTGTATTCATTCAGGTCGCGCATCAGCTCTCGCGACACCACCAGCAGGATAGCGGCGAGGATCACGGCAAACTGCGAGCCCATGCCGCCCAGCACCACAATCGCCAGCACAAAGGCGGATTCGACGAAGGTAAAGGATTCCGGGCTGACAAAGCCCTGGCGCGCGGCGAACAGCGTTCCCGCGAAGCCGGCAAAGGCGGCACTGATGGTAAAGGCGGTCAGCTTGATGCGCGTCGGGCTGAGGCCCAGCGAGCGACAGGCGATCTCATCTTCGCGCAGCGCTTCCCACGCGCGGCCCAGCGGCATACGCAGCAGGCGGTTAATCACAAACAGCGTCAGCGCCACCAGCAGCAGCGCCACCAGATAGAGAAAAATCACCCGGTCGCTGGGGTCATATTTCAGACCGAAGAAGTCGTGGAAGGTGCTCCAGCCCCCTTCAGAGACTTTGCGGCCAAACTCCAGGCCAAATAGCGAAGGCTTGGGGATCTGCGCGATGCCGTTAGGACCGCCGGTAATGGCGGTGTTGTTCAGCAGCAGAATGCGCACGATCTCGCCGAAGCCGAGCGTAACGATCGCCAGATAGTCGCCGCGCAGGCGCAGCACCGGAAAGCCGAGCAGCAGCCCGAACAGCGCCGAGACGATGCCTGCCAGCGGCAGACACTCCCAGAAGCCGAGGCCAAAGTAGTGATTCAGCAGCGCGAAGGTATAGGCGCCGATGGCGTAGAAGCCGCCGTAGCCGAGCACCAGCAGACCCGAGAGGCCAACCACCACGTTCAGCCCCAGGCCCAGCATGACGTAGATCAGTGTCAGGGTGGCGATATCCACCGCGCCGCGCGAGACGAAAAAGGGCCAGGCCACCGCCACGACGATCAGCGCCAGCATAAACAGCTTCTGCTTTGGCGTAGAGCCGTCGATGCCGGGCAGCACCAGCGCCGGGCCGGACAGCTTTTTCAGGCCGGACTGCCAGAACGGGCGCAGCAGCTGGAACAGGAACACCACGCCGCAGCCGACGAAAATCCAGTTCCAGCGCACGTCGCCGGCGCTCTGCACTACCAGCTGCGTGCCGTCGAGGCCAAGCCGCATCCCCATAAAGAAGCTGGCCAGCACCAGCAGCATCACCGAAGAGAGCAGCGCATTGATAAAGGAGGATTTCATACTTTTTCAACCTCCGGGCGACCCAGGATGCCGGTCGGCATCACCAGCAGCACCACAATCAGCAGCGCGAACGACACCACGTCTTTATATTCGGTGCTGAGATAGGCGGAGGTCAGCGCTTCGGCGATGCCGAGCACCAGGCCGCCAATCATCGCGCCCGGAATGCTGCCGATGCCGCCCAGCACCGCGGCGGTAAAGGCTTTCATCCCGGCCATAAAGCCGATAAAGGGGTTAATTGAGCCGTAGAACTGGCCGAGCAGCACGCCCGCCACCGCCGCCATCGCTGCGCCGATCACAAAGGTCAGCGAAATGACGCGGTCGGTATTGATGCCGAGCAGGCTCGCCATCTTCAGGTCTTCGGCGCAGGCGCGGCAGGCGCGTCCCATGCGCGAATAGCGAATAAACAGCGTCAGCGCCATCATCGCCAGGAAGGTCACCAGCCAGATAACGATCTGCATGGTGGAGATGGTGGCGGCGAAGCCGTTGCTCTGCCCCAGCGTCCACTGGCCGGTAATCAGGCTCGGCAGCGCGAGGTCGCGCGAGCCCTGCGTCAGGCTGACGTAGTTTTGCAGGAAGATCGACATGCCGATAGCGGAGATCAGCGCGATCAGACGCTTTGAGGATCGCACTGGCTTGTAAGCAACGCGCTCAATGCTCCAGCCGTAGGCGCTGGAGATCAGGATCGCCATGACAAAGCCGGCGGCGATCATCAGCCAGCCGGTGTCGATGCCCATCATCATCAGGGCGGCGATCACGATAAAGGAGACATAGCTGCCGATCATATAGACCTCGCCGTGGGCGAAGTTGATCATGCCGATAATGCCGTAAACCATGGTGTAACCAATGGCGATCAGCGCGTAGGTGCTGCCGAGGGTAACCCCGTTAAGCATCTGCTGAATAAAATAAAGAAACTGCTCGGACATAGTGAAGACCTGCATAAGAACGGGAAAATCCCCTGCCGACGCGGCAAGGGATTGGTCTGCCGGTGGGACGATTACTTAACCGCGGTTGAAGAACCGTCTTTGTGCCATTTAAATACACCGAACTCGAAGCCTTTCAGATCGCCTTTCTGATCCCAGCTCAGGTTGCCCATCACCGTCGGGACTGGTGCGCCCGCCTTCAGGTTTTTCGCAATCTCTTCCGGCTCGTCGCTCTTGCTGCGTTCGATGCCGGCCGCCAGCGACTGGATCGCCGCATAGGTGGTCCAGACGAACGGGCCGGTCGGATCTTTGCGGTTCTGCGCGCTGTTGGTTTTGATGGCGTCGACGATCGCCTTGTTCTCCGGCAGCTGGTCGTAGCGCTTCGGCAGCGTTACGTAGATGCCTTCCGAGGCGTCGCCCGCGATATTAGAGAGCGAGGCGTTGCCCACCCCTTCCGGCCCCATAAAGCCAGCGTTCAGGCCAGCCGCTTTCGCCTGGCGCAGGATCTGGCCCATTTCCGGGTAGTAGCCGCCGTAGTAAACGAAGTCGACGTTCTCTTTCTTCAGGCGCGCAATCAGCGTGGAGAAGTCTTTATCGCCTGCGGTGATGCCTTCAAACAGCACCACGTTGCCGCCTTTGGCCTTCAGGGTTTTCTGCACCGACTCCGCCAGTCCCTGACCATACTGCTGCTTGTCATGCACCACAGCGATACGCTTAGGCTTGATCTGATCGAGGATGTAGTTTGCGGCGGTCGGCCCCTGGTCGGAGTCCAGGCCGGTGGTGCGCATAATGGTTTCGTAACCGCGCGCGGTCAGCTCAGGCGCGGTGGCCGCCGGGGTAATCATCAGCACGCCTTCGTCGTTATAGATGTCAGACGCAGGCTGAGTAGAAGAGGAGCAAAGGTGGCCGATAACATATTTAATGCCGTCGTTGACGACTTTGTTCGCCACCGCCACGGCCTGTTTCGGGTCGCAGGCGTCGTCATACTCTACGCCCACCAGTTTGTTGCCGTTTACGCCACCTTTGGCGTTGATATCCTTAATCGCCTGCGCGGCGCCGGTGAACTGCATATCACCATACTGCGCGACCGGGCCGGTGACGGCGCCGACAATGGCAATTTTGATGTCGGCAGCCAGGGCGGCGTGGCTCATCGCCAGCGCAACGCAACCCGCCAGTAATGCGCGGCCTTTACTCATTTTCATGCGGACTTCCCCATCTTGTTGTGTCTGTGATTTGTGGTTTGCTAGCGCCTACCGGATAAAGCCGAAAAATGATGTTTATGAATGATTTAGCGTGCTTTTCCGGTATTTTTTGGTAATAAGGCTTTATTTTTCAGGTTATTAAACAGGAAGTTTCTTCTGTAAATCAACTGACACATTGGGAAATGGCCAGCCGAAACAGCATAATCATCTGGTTGTTATGCAGACCTTACGGCCATTTATCCAGCGCGTTATGCTGGCTTTTGCGCCGCTTATTGTTCTTTATCTCCTCTATCCTGGCATCAAGGCCATCTTTTGACCTGTTTTCAAGTTAAAAAAGTGACGGCGCTCTGACTGTATAAATTCGCTACACTATGCCCTTTCGACTAGTACAGGTGTTTGTTATGAAACTCACTATTCTGCGCCTGACCACCCTGAGCGCGCAGGACCGCATCGATCTCGCGAAAATCTGGCCGGATGAGGATATCGCCGTGCTGGAAAGCAGCCTGAACGAAAACCACCGTCTTTATGCCGCGCGCTTTAATGCGCGGCTGCTGGGGGCGCTAAAACTGACGCTTGTCGGCACGCAGGGGAAGGTTTCGCAGCTGGAGGTGCGCGAGGTCACGCGACGTCGCGGTGTCGGTCAGTATCTGCTGGAGGAGACGATGGAACAGAACGGGTCGATTTCTCACTGGTGGGTCGCCGATGATGGCAGTGCGGATCAGCGCGAACGCGCCGCCTTTATGCAGGCCTGCGGTTTTCGCGCGCAGGCGGATGGCTGGGTTAAATAGCGGGCAAAAAAAAGGGCGACTGCGCGTCGCCCCTTTTCGTTATGCTTCTATCGCCATGCGTAGTTTTTTCATGGCGTTCTTTTCCAGCTGCCGCACGCGCTCGGCCGAAACGCCGTAGCGGTCCGCCAGCTCCTGCAGCGTGGTTTTGTTATCTTCGTCCAGCCAGCGGGCGCGGATAATGTGCTGGCTGCGCTCGTCGAGGCCCTGCATCGCATCGCTCAGCTTATCCGCCGCGTGCGATTCCCAGTTATCCTCTTCGATGCCGTCGGCGAAGTCTGAGGTTTTATCCTGCAGATAGAGCACCGGCGCCATCGCTTTGCCTTCGCCACTCTCATCGTCGGCGGACATATCGAAGGTCATATCCTGCGCGGCCATACGCGATTCCATTTCACGCACGTCTTTGCTGCTTACGCCCAGTTCACGCGCCACCATCTCGACTTCGTCCTGATTGAACCAGCCCAGACGCTGCTTGGTTTTACGCAGGTTAAAGAACAGCTTGCGCTGCGCTTTCGTGGTAGCAACCTTCACGATACGCCAGTTACGCAGCACGTATTCGTGAATCTCGGCTTTAATCCAGTGCACGGCAAAAGAGACCAGACGCACGCCCACTTCAGGGTTAAAGCGACGCACCGCCTTCATCAGGCCGATGTTACCTTCCTGAATCAGGTCCGCCTGAGGCAGGCCGTAACCGGAGTAATTACGAGCGATATGAACTACAAAGCGCAGGTGAGACAGGATCAGCGTCTTAGCCGCATCCAGATCGCCCTGGTAATGCAGCCGTTCAGCCAGCGCTTTTTCCTCTTCTGCCGACAGCATCGGCCAGACGTTGGCGGCCCGAACGTAAGATTCCAGGTTGCCAAGAGGAGCAATAGCTAAAGTTTGCATTTCTTTGGTCATTCAAACCCTCACAGTGATTATTAAGTTGCTGCGTCTTCCCTAATGAGCAGACGTTACCTTAAGTCAACGCCGCGGGAAATCCGAAAGCAATCTGTGCTACTTAGAGTAGCTAAGTTATCCACAAGTTCAATTATAGCGGTGAATATTTTACACACAGATGACGAGGCGGGGAGAAGAGATCGGTTCCTCTGCGCCCGGATCGTCGGCAGCAGAGGAACATTATACCAAAAAAACGTTGCAGGCGGTTACTGGGGCGTAAAACGACGTAAATGTTGCACCGTCGCCAGCCAGGCGGCGATCCAGCCGATAATTGCAGCGATCAGCAGCAGCAGCAGACCTTCGTCCCACGAGAAGCCTTCCAGCGAGAAGGTGGTGCCGAAAACCTGCGCCACCTGCGCTACCACCGACTGCAGGCGCAGCACCAGCACTTCGGAAAGGATCAGCGACAGCACCGCGCCGCTTAGGCCGAGCAGCGCCCCGCCGTAGAGGAACGGCCGCAGAATAAAGCCGTCGGTGGCGCCGATCAGCTTCTGCACGTTGATGGTGTCGCGCCGGGCAAAGATGCTGAGCCGCACGCTGTTACCGATCACCAGGAACACCGCGATAATCATCAGAATGCCGATCATCGAGGCGACCTGGCCCACCAGCCCGGTCAGCGCCGCAAGGCGAGCGAACCAGCTGTCGTCCATGCGCACCTCGTCGACGCCCTGCACTTTCGCAACGCTGTCGCGCAGGTTCTGCATGGTATTCGAATTCTGGAAGTTAAGCTTCGGCGTAATGATCGCCACCGCCGGCAGTGGATTCTGCTCCAGCATATCCATCGCGCCGCCAAAGCCCGACCAGTTGCGGAACTCGTTCAGCGCCTCTTCCCGCGTCAGGTAGTTAACATTATCGACGCCGTCGACCTGCTTCAGCTGCGCCACCACGTTTTCGGCGGCGGTGTCGTCCAGCGTTTTCGACAGATAAACCGTCAGCTGCGGCGCGGGATACCACTGCGTCGCGGCCTGGCTAACGTTTTTCCACACCATGTAGCAGACGCTGGGCAGCGTCAGCGAGATAGCGATCACCATCACGGTCAGCAGCGTCGCCAGCGGCTGACGATACATATCGGACAGGGTGCCGCGCCACGCGTAACGCCACTGTTCCTGCCAGCCGCCCTTCAGCGCTTTGCTTTTAGAGGGCGCTTTCGCTTTTGGCGCAGCGGGGCGCTTATTGCGTTTATTGACCATCGTGGCCTCCATGCAGACGTCCCTGATTGAGCGTCATAACGCGATAGCGACGACGCGCGATCAGCCCGCTGTCGTGCGTCGCCATCAGTACGGTGACGCCTACGCGGTTGAACTCTTCAAACAGACGCAGGATATCTTCCGACAGCGCGTCGTCGAGGTTGCCGGTCGGTTCGTCCGCCAGCAGCACTGCGGGCTTGTTTACCACAGCGCGCGCAATGCCGACGCGCTGCTGTTCACCGCCGGAGAGCTGAATCGGAAAGCTTTTCGCCTTGTCGAGCAGACCGACCTTATCCAGCGCCGCCGAGACGCGACGGCGAATATCTTCGCCGCTGGCGCCGGAAATAATCAGCGGGATCGCCACATTGTCGTAAACCGAACGATCCATCAGCAGATGGTGATCCTGAAAGATCATGCCAATCTGGCGACGCAGGAACGGCACCTCGCTGTGGCGCAGCCGCGAAATATCGTGACCGCTAAACCAGATATGGCCCGCGCTCGGCCGCTCAATGCCACAAATCAGCTTCAGCAGGGTACTCTTACCGGCGCCGGAATGGCCGGTCAGGAACGCCATTTCGCCCGGCCGCAGATGAAAATCTACGCCCTGCAGCGCCTGACGCCCGCCGAGATATGCCTTACTGACCTCTTCAAAGCGAATCATCCCAATTAGTCCTCTCGGGCAAACAGTGCCTCAATAAAATCCTCGGCCTTAAAGGGCCGTAAATCTTCTATGCCTTCTCCGACGCCAATGTAGCGAATCGGGATGCCGAACTGATCGGCGACCGAGAAGATCACGCCGCCTTTCGCCGTGCCGTCCAGCTTGGTCAGGGTAATACCGGTCAGGCCGACCGCTTCATGGAACAGCTTCGCCTGGCTGATAGCGTTCTGGCCGGTGCTGGCGTCAAGGGTCAGCATCACTTCGTGCGGTGCCTCCTCGTCCAGCTTTTTCATCACGCGGGTGATTTTCTTCAGCTCTTCCATCAGGTGCGATTTGTTCTGCAGACGGCCCGCCGTATCGGCGATCAGCACGTCAACGCCGCGCGCCTTCGCCGCCTGGATAGCGTCGAAGATCACCGAAGCGGAATCGGCACCGGTATGCTGCGCCACCACAGGGATATTGTTACGCTCTCCCCATACCTGCAGTTGTTCCACCGCCGCGGCGCGGAAGGTATCGCCCGCCGCCAGCATCACCGATTTGCCCTGCGCCTGATACTGGCGCGCCAGCTTGCCGATAGTGGTGGTTTTGCCGACGCCGTTGACGCCGACCATTAGGATCACAAACGGCGTTTTGCCGCTGACTTCGAGTGGCGCATCCACCTTCGCCAGGATACTGGACATTTCAGCTTTCAGCAGGCCGTAAAGCGCTTCCGCATCGCGCAGCTGCTTGCGGTTCGCCTGCTGCGTCAGATTAGTGATGATGCGACGCGTGGTCTCCACGCCGACGTCGGCGATCAGCAGCTGCTCTTCCAGCTCTTCGAACAGCTCATCGTCGATTTTTTTGCCGCGGAACAGGCTGATAAAGCCAGAGCCGAGGTTCTGACGCGTTTTCACCAGGCTGCGCTTCAGGCGCGCAAAGAACCCCTCTTTGGTCGGACGTTCCTGCTCCTGGGAAACGATCGGCGCGGCGGCGAGCGGCAGATCGCTGACGGTATCGTGCGCCTCTTCACCGGGGTGGATCTCATGGGCGGCTTCTTCGGCGATAACCTCTTCGGCCGCCTCGTCCTGCGGCGCTTCCGCCAGCGCCAGCGCGGCCAGCTCTTCATCATCCAGCGGCTGCTCCTCTTCGGGCAGCGTTTCCGGCACTATCTCGTCTACGACGGGCGGCGGCGCCAGCGTCGGCTCCTCTTCCGGTACGATCTCCTCCAGCGGCGCGATAATCTCCGCCTCCTGCGCTTGCTGGACAATCGCTTCCGGCTCCTCGGCGACCTGCGCTTCCGCAGGCGCTTCGCGCTGCGCCTCGGCAACCTGCTCGGTCACCTCAACAGTATGCGCCGCGTCAGTTTCCGCCTGCGTTAATGCCGAATCCTGCGGCGCGTGTTCAGGCGTTTCCGCAGGCTGTTGCGTCTCTTCTTCTTTGCCAAATCCCAGCCAGGAAAAAAAGCCACGTTTTTTCTCTTTTGCCATTGTGTGACGACACTCCTCGATGGCTTAATCCCGGTCGCTCGCTGTTCCCAGGGGATAAAAATTAGCTCTGGTTTTCACCGCCGAAAGGGCGAAAAACGGCAGAATTATGTATGACTTCAGCAACTCACTAGTCTAACACTTTCCAGCCAGCGCACCACAGCACCCTTTTTTACCGTTTCTTCTCATCCGTTCGCCCGTTAAACTACGCAACAAATTATGACGAGTTGTGAGTAAGATGAGTAAAACCCCGCGTGGCACAGGCGGTGCCGGACAAATCCGCATCATTGGCGGCCAGTGGCGCGGACGTAAACTGCCGGTGCCCGACAGCGCCGGGCTGCGTCCCACCACCGATCGCGTTCGTGAAACGCTGTTTAACTGGCTGGCGCCGGTTCTGCAGCAGGCGCGCTGCCTCGACTGTTTCGCCGGCAGCGGCGCGCTGGGCCTGGAGGCGCTGTCGCGCTTTGCCGGTTCGGTGACGCTGCTGGAGCTGGAACGTCCGGTAGCGCAGCAGCTGGAGAAGAATTTACATACCCTGCGCGCCAGCGACGCGCAGGTGATCAACGCCAATACCCTTACCTGGCTGGCCGCTGCCGGCGAGCCTTATGACGTGGTGTTCGTCGATCCGCCCTTCCGCAAAGGGCTGCTGGAGCAGACGCTGCAGCTGCTGGAGCAGAATGGCTGGCTGGCGGACGAGGCGATGATTTATGTAGAGAGCGAAGTAGAGCACGGCGCACCGCCGGTACCCGCAAGCTGGGCGCTGCATCGCGAGAAGATCGCCGGACAAGTGGCGTATCGTTTATATCACCGACAACAAGAGACATCCGATGTTGCTTAATTTAGGCCGCCTGTTAATGCTGTGCGTCTGGGCTTTTTTACTCTTTAACCTGGTCGATCCCTACCCCAAACCGCTGCGCTATTTTATCCACGTTGCGCTGTTCTTTATGATCCTGATGCACGGGCTGCAGCTGACGCTGCTGCGCGCCACCCAGCCGAAAGACGCGCCGCCGATCGATCGCTGGACGCAGACCAAAATCTTTCTGTTCGGCGTATTTGAACTGCTGGCGTGGCAGAAAGCGAATTTCCCGAAGAAGAAGTAAGCGCCGCTTTCAGCCCGCTGACAAAGTCGGCAAGCAGGTGAGACAGACCAACGAGCAAAAGCGCGCTGTTTAGCGCGTTGGCGTAAAGCTGACGAAGCGCGATCCCTGCATCTTCAGCTCGCCCTTCGTGCCGGTATCCATCTGGTTGTAATCACGCTCGCTTACAATCGCTTTAATGTCGCTGGCGCCGTTCAGGGGATGAAACCAGGCTTCGTAACGCATATCTTCGCCCGCGATCACCTCGCGCTGGCGCGAACGCCGGTTGGGCGACGGATACTCCCGCTTGGTCTTCACCTTCACCATCAGCGAGCGCACCGGCGAAGCGTCGTTCACCGCCGACTCGCGCCGCTGCTTGATAAACTGACGGGTCGCCAGCACGGCGATAACGGCCAGTACGATAAAAAAGAGTAGCGGTGGTTTGCTCATGGTTTTTTCTCGTCTCGTTAAGCTTTGAAAAGCAATGCGCCTGAAGCATACAACCAGAGTTGCCTGATTGTCACATCGCGAGGCCGTAACCTAAACTAGGATCGACTTACTGGGAATTTTCACCATCTGATGGACAGGTTGTCCTTAAGGGAGCGGCAATGCTTTGGTCATTTCTTGCGGTACTTTTCTCCGGTTGGCTCTATGTTGACGCATCCTATCGCGGCCCACAGTGGCAGCGGTGGCTGTTCAAACCCATCACGCTGCTGCTGATGGTGGGCTGGGCCTGGCAGGCGCCCGTGCTGAAACCTACCGATTACCTGATTATTGCCGGACTGATCGCCACGCTGGTCGGCGATGCGCTGCTGCTACTGCCGCGCCAGCAGATGCTCTATGCGCTGGGTGCCTTCTTTCTTTCTCACCTGCTTTACACCATCTGCTTCGCCGCCGGTATGACGATGACCTTTTACTGGCCGATTCCGCTGACGCTGCTGATTATCGGCGCTGTCACCATCGCCACCATCTGGAGTCGTCTTGAGACGCTGCGCTGGCCGGTTTGCACGCTGATCGGCATGACGCTGGTGATGACCTGGATGGCAGCCGAGCAATATTTCTTCCGTCCTGACGACGACAGCTTCACCCTGGTGGTAGGCGCGAGCCTGCTGCTGCTGGCAAATATCGTCTGGTTCGTCAGCCACTATCGCCGCCGCTTCCGCGCCGACAGCGCCATCGTCGCCGCCTGCTACTTTGCCGGACACTTTATGATTGTCCGCTCGCTGTGGCTCTTATGATGTAAAACCGGTCTTGACTCTGGAGTCGACTCCAGAGTGTAGGATGCAGTAGCGGGCGGGATCGCCCGTCCGTTACTGGAGGTTTTATGCAGCATCATCATTCTCATGCCTGCGGCTGCGGCCGCTCTCGCCATACCCATTCCGCCACCAAACCGCTGTGCGCCCTGCCTGCTGCCTCGTCCGCACGGCTTAATATCAGTGCCGCCTCCCCCGTTCAGCCAGCCTGCGGCGGCGGTTGCTGCGAGGCGGCGGACGAGAGTCCCGGCGGCGACAGCGATTGCGGCGACGGCGACAGAGAGAGCGACAGGCAAGGCGCCTGGCGCCATAGCTGGCGCGTCAGCGGCATGGACTGTCCCAGCTGCGCCCGCACCGTTGAAACCGCCGTCAGCCAGCTGCCCGAGGTGTTACGCACCCGCGTCATCTTCGCCAGCGAAAAGCTGCTGGTGGAGGCCAGCGCCGATGTTGCCGCCGCCGTTGAACAGGCGGTGGCGCGCGCTGGCTTCTCGCTGGTCGGCGACGCGCCGACGCCCCGCCCCGCCTCCCGCTGGCGCGAAAACCGCGCCCTGCTGCTGCTTGCCGTACTGATGCTCGCCAGCGTAACGCTGAGCCAGTTTATGCCGCGCTGGGGCGACGGGCTGTTTATTCTCACGACGCTGATCGGCCTGTGGCCGGTGGCGCGCAGCGCATGGCGACGCGCGCGCAGCGGTTCCCCTTTTACTATCGAAACGCTGATGAGCGTCGCCGCCGCCGGCGCGCTGCTGATCGGCGCCCACGCCGAGGCGGCAATGGTGCTGCTGCTGTTCCTGCTGGGTGAACGGCTGGAAGCCTTTGCCGCCGCCCGCGCGCGCAGCGGCGTGACGCAGCTGATGGCGCTGCGCCCGGAAAACGCCACGCGGCTCAGCGGCGGCGGGCGGGAAACCGTGGCGCTGGCGGCGCTGCGTCCCGGCGACGTTATCGAAGTGGCCGCGGGCGGGCGCCTGCCGGTAGATGGTCGCCTGCTGAGCGACGAGGCGAGCCTGGACGAAAGCGCGCTGACCGGCGAATCGCTGCCGGTAACGCATGAAAAAGGGGATGCGCTGCTGGCGGGCGCGACCAGCGTGGATCGCCTGATTCAGCTCGAAGTAACTTCTGAACCCGGTGCCAGCGCTATCGACCGTATTCTGACCCTGATTGAAGAGGCGGACAGCCATCGCGCGCCGGTGGAGCGCTTTATCGATCGCTTCAGCCGTCTCTATACGCCGTTGATTATGCTGCTGGCCGCGCTGGTGATGGTGGCACCGCCGCTGCTCGGTTTCGGCGACTGGCTGCCGTGGATCTATAAAGGGCTGACGCTGCTGCTGATCGGCTGCCCCTGCGCGCTGGTGATCGCAACGCCCGCCGCCATTACTTCCGGCCTCGCCGCCGCCGCGCGCCAGGGCGCGCTGATCAAAGGCGGCGCGGCGCTGGAGCGCCTTAGCCAGGTACGCGCCTTTGCCTTCGACAAAACCGGCACCCTGACCCAGGGCAAACCGCAGGTCACCGCCGTACTCTGCTTCGCCTCCGCCTCACAAGATGAGCTGCTGGCGCTGGCGGCGGCGGTGGAACAGGGCTCAACGCATCCGCTGGCGGCCGCGATCGTCGCGGCCGCCGCCGAGCGGCAGCTGGCACTGCCCTGCGCCAGCCATCAGATGACGCTGGCGGGCAGCGGCATCGCCGCGCAAATAGAGGGCGCGCAGGTGGAACTGCTCTCCCCTGGCCGCGTCGAGACATTAAGCGCCGCGCAGCGCGCGCAGATCCTGCAACAGGAAGAACAGGGGCAAACGCTGGTGGCGATCCTGCGCGACGGCGATCCGCTGGGGGCGATTGCGCTGCGCGATAACCTGCGTGCCGACGCGCGCGCCGCGCTGGCGACGCTTAAGAAGATGGGCATTGAGAGCCTGATGCTCACCGGAGACAACCCGCGCGCGGCGGCGGCGATCGCCCGCGAACTCGAGATCGACTTTCGCGCCGGCCTGCTGCCTGGCGACAAGGTTGATGCCATTCGCGCGCTGGGCCAGCAGCACCCGCTGGCGATGGTCGGCGACGGCATCAACGACGCGCCCGCGATGAAGGCGGCCACCATCGGCATCGCCATGGGCAGCGGCAGCGATATCGCACTGGAGACCGCCGACGCCGCGCTGACGCGCGATGCGTTGCCGCTGCTGCCGTCGCTGGTCGCGCTGGCGCGACGCACGCGCGCCACGCTGCGGCAAAATATCGCCATTGCGCTGGGGCTGAAGGCGCTGTTTCTGGTGACGACGCTGCTGGGGCTGACCGGCCTGTGGCTGGCGGTGGTCGCCGACTCCGGCGCAACGGCGCTGGTGACCGCTAACGCGCTGCGGCTGCTGCGCGCGCGTCACAGGTAGCGCGCCCGACGATCAGGCGCCGAGGCCCTTCTGGATCAGGTAGTGATAAGGCAGGGTCTCGGTCTGCTGCGCCAGCAGGCGATGCTCCATAAAGCGGCAGAAGCCGGGAATATCGCGCGTGGTAGCCGGATCGTCGGCGATAATCAGCAGCGTTTCCCCATCCTGCATGGTGCGGACCGTTTTACGCACCATCATTACCGGCTCCGGGCAGCGCAGGCCCAGGGCATCCAGCTGATGGTCGGCATGGGAGAAGTTGTCGCTCATAAATCACTCGGTTCTAAACAGGGGCGCTCATTTTAACGCGCCGCCCCGCAGACGCAAGACGAGAACGATTGCGTTAAAATTAACCATTGCGTAAATAGCACAACGCGGTAAGATGCCGCGGTTTTTAACATTGATACCGTCGCGCTGGCTCAGTTTTGCGCGGCAATGGGTTCCCTCACCCCAATATGAAAAAGGTCCAACGATGATCGCATTTTCTTCGCGTCAGCGTCAGCACGCGCTGATCTGGCTCTCCCTGTTTCACCTGCTGGTGATTATCTCCAGCAACTATCTGGTGCAGCTGCCGGTTTCTATTTTCGGCTTCCATACCACCTGGGGCGCCTTTAGCTTCCCGTTTATCTTTCTGGCCACCGATCTGACCGTGCGTATTTTCGGCGCGCCGCTGGCACGCCGCATTATCCTCGCGGTGATGGTTCCGGCGCTGTTTGTCTCCTATCTGGTCTCCAGCCTGTTCTATCAGGGAGAGTGGCAGGGCCTGGCGACGCTGCAAAACGTTAACCTGTTCGTCGCGCGCATCGCCTGCGCCAGCTTTATGGCCTACGCGCTGGGGCAGATCCTCGACGTTCACGTCTTTAACCGCCTGCGCCAGCTGCCGCAGTGGTGGATTGCGCCGGGCTGCGCAATGTTCCTCGGCAATATCAGCGATACGCTCGCCTTCTTCTTTATCGCCTTCTATAAGAGCACAGACCCCTTTATGGCCGCGCACTGGGTTGAGATCGCGCTGGTGGACTACAGCTTTAAAGTGCTGATCTGCCTGGTCTTCTTCCTGCCCGCCTATGGCGTGCTGCTCAATGCGATGCTGAAACGTCTGGCGGAGCGCTCGCAGCGCCCGCAGATAAATTTCGGCTAAGCGGCGATAGAGCCTTTCGCCATCACCCGCTAAGATCTGCTGACAATCGGGCGGTTGCTTTTGCCGCCTGATTCGAGTTGTATGAACGCCTTACTGGAATCAAATAAAGGGATTCAGATGCGAAACTTAGTGAAATATGCGGGAATTGGCTTACTGGTGCTGGGCCTGGCGGCCTGCGATCAGAAGAAAGATGACGCCACCGGCAGCAACGGCACCAGCGCCAGCCAGTCGGCGCAGAACGTAACGCTGCTGGACGGCAAGCTGAGCTTCTCGCTGCCGGCAGGCATGTCGGACAAGAGCGGCAAGCTGGGCAACCAGACGACGAATATGCATGTTTACGCCGATGAAACCGGCGCGCGTGCCGTGATCGTTATCGCCGGCGAAGCCACTAACGAAGGGCTGGATGTGCTGGCGCAGCGTCTGGAACAGCAGCAGCGCAACCGCGACCCGCAGCTGCAGGTGGTCTCTGATAAAGCGATTACCCTGAAAGATCAGCCTGCGCAGCGTCTGGACAGCGTGGTCTCTGCCAATAACCAGACCTCCTGGTCCTCGGTGATTCTGGCGAAGGTCGACGGCAAACTGCTGACGCTGCAGATTACCCTGCCGGGCGACAACCAGCAGCAGGCGCAGAGCGATGCGGACAGCATCATTCAGAGCATTACGCTGAAATAAGCTATTGAAAGAAAAACGACGGGATTCTTCCCGTCGTTGAGGTGAGCGGCATTGTGCTGACGCGTGAGACATAACCCAATCGCAAAGTCACTTATGCATCCATGCTCGCTCGCCCCGCGCGGATCCGCACCTCATCCCTGGGGTGCGTCCGTTACCGGGCCAAGGCTATGCGTTTTTGCCCCTGGCGCAGGACGCTTCGCTCTTCGGCTTATGCCTCCCGCTTTTAAGCTTTTGTGCCGTCTCTATAACCAGCCCGCGACTAACCGCGTGCAGCGCGCCAGTAGCCGATCAGCCGCAGATAGTTGCCCTTCACCTTCTCTACCAGCGCCGCATCATCCAGCTCGCCCTGCAGCCACTGGCGCGACGGCTGGCCGAAAATAGTGCGCCCGACCGCAAAGCCTTTTACCCACGGGGCCTGCGCCGCCGCGGCGAAACCCGCCTTTAACGTCTCTTCCGGCGCGTCGAGACCCAGCAGCAAAATGCCACGACAGTGAGGGTCTTGCTGCTCAATCAGACCGCCGATCGCCTGCCAGCTCTCTGCCGACAGCGGCGGCAGCTTCCACCAGTCGGGCTGAATACCCAGCTGATAGAAGTGGCTGAGGATAGTGAGATAGTGGGCTTCGTTACGATCGGGATTGCTTTCGGGCAAAATCACCTCAAGCAGCAGCTCATGCCCGCTCTTGTTGCAGCCTTTCCAGACGTCGAGCACCAGCTCGTCCTGCGCTTTGCGCATCTCGGCGCTGTCGTCCGGATGATAGAACACCAGGCATTTCACGACGTGCTCGGCGGGCCAGTCAGTCAGCTGCGAGCCGATATTGCCGTGCTCCAGCCGCAGCGGCCGCGAGCCGGGCATCTCAATGGGACGACCAATCCACCAGCCCCGGCCAGTAATAGCGTTCAGCGCTTTCTGGCCGTAAGTGGTATCGGCCAGAATGCCGCTCTTGCTCTCCAGTCCGGCATCGCGCGCCGCCTCTTCCGCGGCCTTTAGCAGCAGCACTTTCAGCGCCGGGATCCTGCTCTCATCGACGCCCGCTTCACGCGCCATATCGGCCAGCTGTTTGCGATGGTCGAACGCAAAGACGTTCAGCTCCGGCCAGCGCTGTTTGCGGGTGGTGACGCGATGCAAATGGTTAAGACGCTGATCGAGATCGGGGCGTTTTACCTGCTGGTCGCGGCTGAGAAAATCATCCAGCTCCGCTTTGGTCGGCATCGCCGGCGCGCAGCCGTGACGCGACACCACCAGCGCGCCGCAGGCATTGGCGTAACGGCACGCCTGCTCCCAGCCCTCGTCGTTGAGCCAGCCGCGCAGCAGGCCAGACATAAAGGCGTCGCCGGCGCCCAGCACGTTAAGGACGTCGACCCGCACGCCGCTGTGCAGGCGCGTCTGCTCCCAGCTATCGGGGATCTCGCCCTCGAACACTACGCAGCCCAGCGGACCGCGCTTGCACACTAGCGTCGCCTGCGTCGCCTGGCGCACGCTTCTTAGCGCCGTCAGCGTATCGGTGCTGCCGCCCGCAATATGGAACTCCTCTTCCGTCCCGACAATCAGGTCGAAATAGTGCAGCACTTCCTGCAGCTGGCGCGTTACCTGCTGCGACGCGATAAACCGCGTTTCACCGTCGCCGAGCGAGGTCAGCCCCCACAGAACCGGGCGATAATCAATATCGAGCGCGGTGCGCAGGCCGTTGCGCTTTGCGATATCGAGCGCTTTCAGCACCGCGGCGCGCGTCTGCGGATGCGACAGATGGGTGCCGGTCACCGCCACCGCGCGTGAGGCGTTAATAAACTCCTCGTCGATATCTTCCGGCACCAGCCCCATATCGGCGCAGTTGTCGCGGTAGAAAATAAGCGGAAAGCTCTCTTCATCTTTAATCCCAAGGATCACCAGCCCGGTGAGGCGCTGCTTATCGGTAATCAGTCCCTCGGTATTGCAGCCTACGCGATTCAGCTCTTCGCGCAGAAAGCGGCCGTTGTGCTCGTCGCCTACGCGCGCCAGCATCGCCGACTTTAGTCCCTGGATCGCGGTGCCGTAGGCGACGTTGCCGGAGGAGCCGCCGAGATATTTGGCAAAGGTGCTCATATCCTCCAGCCGCGCCCCAATTTGCTGACCGTAAAGGTCGACGGCGATGCGTCCAATACAAATCACATCAAGCCGCTTCTGTTGTGTACTCATACCTGTGTTTTCCTTCTGTGATTAGCAGACACGCGGGCAAGAGAGCCGACCTCCCGGCGTGCGTCTGGGTTTTTGCCCTTGCCAGACTGACGATAAGGCGAGTATGAGGAATAAAAATTCCAAACACAATATGAAATGAAACGTCCGTCGCGATTTTGTGAACCAGGTAAAACTCTGCGCCGCCTGCGCATTCTGTGCGCCATGTTTCCTCTGTTTCGCGCCGTTTCAGGGCTGCACAGCGGGCGACCCTCGCGACGCTGCCCTGCATGAAAGCCGCTGAAATAGAATGAAATTATTCATGTCTGTCGCTTTTCTCGCTTCTTGTTTCAGTTGGCCTGCTGTCGCGAACGGTGAGCGGCACGTTTCGCGGTTAAATTTGATCTCAATCGCAAAATGAAATGTTTCTTCTGTAATCGTATTTTATGAAAAATATATTTGTTTATAATCGCTTCACGTTTCAGTTACCTGCGGTCGCTTTCGCGGCACGCCACGTCGCTAACCTGCCACCAGGTTGCAGCATGTAAAGGAAAAGCATATGGCCACCATCAGAATGACCACCGCGCAGGCGCTGGTTAAGTTCCTTGATAATCAATACATTAATGTCGACGGCGTGGAAACCAGGTTCGTAAAAGGCCTCTTCGCCATCTTCGGTCACGGCAACGTGCTGGGGCTGGGACAGGCGCTGGAGCAGGATAGCGGCGATCTGATTGTCTATCAGGGTCGCAATGAACAGGGCATGGCGCACGCTGCGATGGGTTTTGCCAAACAGTCTCTGCGCCGCCAGATTATCGCCTGCAGCTCGTCGGTCGGGCCGGGCGCCGCCAATATGATCACCGCCGCGGCCACCGCCACCGCTAACCGCATTCCTTTACTGCTGCTGCCGGGCGACGTCTTCGCCACGCGTCAGCCCGATCCGGTGCTGCAACAGATCGAGCAGAGCCACGATCTCAGCATCAGCACCAACGACGCCTTTCGCGCCGTCAGCAAATACTGGGATCGCGTCAGCCGTCCTGAACAGCTGATGACCGCCTGCATTAACGCGCTGCGCGTGCTCACCGATCCCGCCGAAACCGGCGCGGTAACCATCGCCCTGCCGCAGGACGTGCAGAGCGAAGCCTGGGATTTCCCGGACTACTTCTTCCAGAAGCGCGTACACCGTCTCGATCGCCGCCTGCCGACCGCCGCGCAGCTTGATGACGCGCTGGCGCTGATCGGCCGCAAGCGCAAGCCGATGATCGTGCTGGGCGGCGGCGTGAAATATTCCGAAGCGGGCGAGGCGCTGCGCCAGTTTGCCGAGCGCTATCAGATCCCCTTCGCCGAAACGCAGGCGGGCAAAGGCACCATCGTCTCCGATCATCCGCTTAACGTCGGCGGCGTCGGGGAAACCGGCTGTCTGGCCGCCAACCTGCTGGCGAAAGAGGCGGATCTGGTGATTGGCGTCGGCACGCGCTACACCGACTTTACCACCGCCTCAAAATGGATTTTCCAGCATCCCGAGGTCAGCTTCCTGAACGTCAACGTCAGCAACTTCGACAGCTACAAGCTCGACGGCGTGCAGCTGCTGGCCGACGCGCGCGAAGCGCTGGTGGCGCTGGAGGCGGGGCTGGCGGATAAAAATTACAGCAACGACTGGGGCGATCAGATCGCCCAGGCGCAGAGCAAACTGCTGAAAGAGACGCAGCGCGTCTACCAGGTGGAATACAGCGGCGACGGCTTTATTCCCGAAATTGCCGACCATCTCGATCGCGACGCGGTGTTCGCCGAATTCAATCGCCTGACCCAGTCGGTGCTCACCCAGAGCCGCGTGCTCGGCACGCTAAACGAGCAGCTCCCAAAGGATGCGGTGATTGTGGCGGCAGCGGGCAGTCTGCCGGGCGATCTGCAGCGCGTCTGGCGCACCCGCGACTACAACTCGTACCACGTTGAGTACGGCTACTCCTGCATGGGATATGAGGTAAACGCCGCGCTGGGCGCGAAGCTGGCGCAGCCGCATCGCGAAGTCTACGCGCTGCTGGGGGACGGCTCTTTTATGATGCTGCACTCCGAGCTGGTCACCTCCATTCAGGAACGCGCCAAAATTAACATCGTGCTGTTCGACAATATGACTAACGGCTGCATCAACAACCTGCAAATGGAACACGGCATGGACAGCTTCAGCACCGAGTTCCGCTTCCGCAACCCGGAAGGCGGCAAGCTGGACGGCGGCTTTGTGCCGGTAGACTTCGCCGCCATCGCCGCCGGTTACGGCTGCAAAACCTGGCGCGTCACTACGCTGGAGCAGCTGGCAACCGCGCTGGAAGAGGCGCGCCAGTCGCCGGTATCGACCCTTATCGATATCAAGGTGCTGCCGAAAACCATGGTGCACAAATATTTCAGCTGGTGGCACGTTGGCGTGGCGCAGGCCTCGACCTCCGAACGCACCCAGGCGGTGGCGCAGAAGCTGAACGCCCATCTCGACCAGGCGCGCAAATACTAAATTCCGGCCGGGATTAGCCGGCCTTTTATTCCTCGCTATGAACCCTACAGGTGTAATTATGACTTTGAAACTTGGCGTTATCGGTGCCGGCGCGATCGGTCAGGAACATATTCGTCGCTGCAACAATGTCCTGCAGGGGGCAAAAGTGGTGGCGGTATCAGATATTAACGTCGACGGCGCGCGCGCCGCGCTGCAGCGTCTGAATATTCAGGCCGAGGTTTACGCCGATGGCTATCAGGTGATCCAGTCGCCGGAAGTCGATGCGATTCTGGTGACCTCCTGGGACCCGACGCATGAAGAGTTTACGCTGGCCGCCATCGCCGCCGGTAAGCCGGTGTTCTGCGAAAAGCCGCTGGCGATGAGCGCGGAAGGCTGCCGCCGCGTGGTGGACGCGGAGATCCAGCACGGCAAGCGTCTGGTACAGGTCGGCTTTATGCGCCCTTACGATGCGGGCTATCGCGCCCTGAAAAAGGTCATTACCGACGGCGGCATCGGCGAGCCGCTGATGCTGCACTGCGCGCACCGCAACCCGACGGTGCCAGAGAGCTACACCACCGATATGGCGATCACCAACACGCTGATCCACGAGCTGGACGTGCTGCGCTGGCTGACCAACGACGACTATAAAAGCGTGCAGGTGGTTTTTCCGCGCGTGACGTCGAAGTCGCACGCGCGCCTGAAAGATCCGCAAATCGTGCTGTTCGAAACGCAAAAAGGGGTGCGCATCGACGTCGAGATCTTCGTTAACTGCGCCTACGGCTACGACATCCAGTGCGAGGTTGTCGGCGAAACCGGTATCGCGAAGCTGCCGGAGCCCGCCTCGGTGCAGCTGCGCAGCGAAGCGAAACTCTCCACCACCATTCTGACCGACTGGAAAGATCGTTTTATCGAGGCGTACGACGTCGAACTGCAGGCCTTTATCAACGACGTGAAGGCGGGTGAACTGACCGGCCCGTCCGCCTGGGACGGTTTCGCCGCCTCGGTGGCGGCCGACGCCTGCCTGAAAGCGCAGCAGAGCGGTGCCATCGAGCCGGTTGAAATGCCGCCCCGCCCCGCCTTCTACGACAAAAAATAAGCCTTTCCCTTTCCTTGCGGGCGGCTGCGGCCGCCCTGACCCGTCGGGACGAAAAAGATGAACAAAGAGAACGTAAAACTGGCCATTGCGCCGATCGGCTGGACCAACGACGATATGCCGGAGCTGGGCAAAGAGAACACCTTTCAGCAGACGGTCAGCGAAATGGCGCTGGCGGGCTTTACCGGCAGCGAAGTCGGCAGCAAATATCCGCGCGATCCGGCGATCCTGAAGCCGATGCTCGATATTCGCGGCCTTGAGATTTGCAACGCCTGGTTCAGTACCTTCTTCGCCAGCGGCGAAAAAGCGAAGACCATTGATGAATTCGTTAATCATATGAATTTTCTGCACGCCATGGGCGCGCGCGTCATCGGCTGTTCCGAGCAGAGTAAAAGCATTCAGGGCACCACGCTGCCAGTGCTGGAGCAGAAGCCGCTCTTTACTGACGAAGAGTGGCGCCTGACGGCCGAAGGCTACAACGAGCTGGCGGAGATTGCCGCGGCGAAAGGCATGCGCGTGGCGCTGCATCACCATATGGGCACCGGCATTCAGACCCTGGAAGAGATCGACCGCTTTATGGCGCTAACCAGCGATCGGGTCGGGCTGCTGTATGATACCGGCCATATTTACTACTCCGAAGGCTCGCAGCAGGCGATGCTCGACGTGCTGCAAAAGTATCTGCCGCGTATTTTCCACGTTCACCTGAAAGATGTGCGCGACGAGATTGTCGCCGAGGTGCGCGATAACCACCTCTGCTTCCTCGACGGCGTTAAGAAAGGCACCTTTACCGTGCCGGGCGACGGCGTTATCGACTTTAAGCCTGTGTTTAAGATCCTGGATGAGTATGGCTATAAGGGCTGGATGGTGGTTGAAGCGGAGCAGGATCCCGCGCTGGCCAACCCGTTCGAATATGCGGTGAAGGCGCGCAAATACATTTGCGAAAACGCCGGACTGTAACGGCATTTGCCAGGCCCTGCTGCGCGGCGCAAAGGCGTGTAGCAGGACCTGTTTCGCTTTTTCCTCCGCTTTTCACCGCTATTTCCGCCACAATCCCTGCATTATGTGAGGTAATTCATAAAGCGATGAAATAAACCCCGCTGTGGGCGCAAACAAATGAAATTTTCCATCCATCTGGTACTATAGCGCTCATTATCCAGCCATTTTTCTTTTTTTAACGGGCCGAAGTAATGACCAATAACCCTACCCAACTCTCCCTGTTACAGGATGATATTCGTCGCCGCTACGAAACGCTGAGCAAGCGCCTGAAGCAGGTGGCTCGTTATATTCTTGATAACAGCAACAGCATCGCCTTTGATACCGTAGCGTCGATTGCCGCGCAGGCTGACGTGCCGCCGTCGACGCTGATTCGCTTCGCCAACGCGTTCGGCTTTAGCGGCTTCAACGAAATGAAACAGGTTTTCCGTCAGCATCTGATGGAAGAGACGGTCAACTATACCGAGCGCGCGCGCCTGTTTCGCCAGACCGCCACCGACGACGCCGCGACCTCGCCGGAAAGCCCGGTGGAGATCCTGAATGTCTTTACCATGGTCAACAGCCAGGCGCTGCAGCAGCTGGCGATGCAGGTCAATCCCGACCAGCTCAACAAAGCGGTGCAGCTGCTGAACGACGCTGAAAACATCTATGTTATCGGCCTGCGACGCTCGTTTAGCGTCGCCTCCTATCTGGTCTATGCGCTGCGTCATCTTGAACGTCGCGCTTTCCTGATCGACGGCCTGGGCGGGATGTTCACCGAGCAGCTGAGCCTGGTAAACCCGAAAGATGTGGTTATCGCCATCAGCTACTCGCCCTACGCGCGCGAAGCGGTAGAGCTGGTTGAGATGGGCGCGAAGCGCGGCGCGCATCAGATCGCCATTACCGACAGCCAGGTCAGCCCGCTGGCAGCCTTTAGCGACGTCTGCTTTGTGGTGCGGGAAGCGCAGGTAGATGGATTCCGTTCGCAGGTCGCCTCTCTCTGCCTGGCGCAGACGCTGGCGGTATCGCTGGCGCTGAATAACGCTAACAGCTGATCGCCCTTCTCCGGCAGCAAAAAGGGCAATACTGTGATTGCCCTTTTTGCTCTCTGCGCGTCGCCCTGGCTATTCGCGAGGGTAGTTATCACTGTTAACCCAGGCGTGATCCTTCTCCCAGGTAAACTTCCACAGCCGCACCGGGCCAGCCATAACGTTGAGGTAGTAGTTGTTGTAGCCCGCAATGGTGGCTACCGGGTGATAGCCGCGCGGCACCATCACCACGTCGCGGTTATAGGGCGCCATACACTCGTCCAGCGAGCGGTCCTCGGTGTAGACGCGCTGCATGGCGAAGCCCTGCTCTGGATCGAAACGGTGATAGTAGGTCTCTTCCAGACAGGTTTCGTTTTCGCTGTTTTCCTCGTCGTGCTTATGACTTGGATAAGAGCTGGTATCGCCTTCGTTGGTATAGACCTCCACCACCAGCAGGCTGTCGGCCGGTTTGTTATCCGGCAGAATATTGTGTACCAGACGCTGATTGCGTCCCTTGCCGCGCTGCTCAACGCCGACGTCCGCTGGCGCGATCAGGCGCGCCGGCAGATTGCCCTGGCCTGGCGCGCTGCAGACCGCCAGCTCCAGATCGCTGTCGGCGACGATTTCCACCTCGTCGTGGTGCGGCACATAGACTGAATAGGGCGGCACGCGCTCAAACGGCGACATGCGCTTGCCGATGCCGGGAAATTCAGCGTGGCGCGTTTTCACCGAGGCGAGCCCCGCTACCAGCACCAGGCAAAGCTCTTTATCGCCGCTGCTCAGCTGCAGCCTCTCCCCTTTTTTCAGCAGATAAGCGTCAAAGCCGACATAGCGCCATCCCGCGCTTTCCGGCGTAACGTGCTGGATGCGGCCGCTGGCGTCCGGCTGCTGCGCTTTTGCAAGAAAAGACATCCCCACTCCTCTTTTTTAGTCTGAAAACAGGCAGCTACAGCTGCGTTGCCGCAGAGCTGTAGCTGGAATTGCTGTCTGATGCGCTTAGCTCAGGGTTGGCATGCTGAACTCCGAGACCGTCTGCTGGCCGCTCGGCCAGCGCGCGGTGGCGGTTTTCATGCGGGTATAGAAGCGCACGCCGTCCGGGCCGTGTACGTTGAGCGCGCCGAACACCGAACGCTTCCAGCCGCCGAAGCTGTGAAACGCCATCGGCACCGGCACCGGCACGTTGACGCCGACCATGCCCGCTTCCACATCCTGCACAAACTCGCGCGCGGTATTGCCGTTGCTGGTAAAGATGGCGCTGCCGTTGCCGAACTCATGGCTGTTGACCAGCTGCAGCGCGCTGGCGTAGTCCGGCGCGCGCATAATGCTCAGCACCGGCCCGAAAATCTCTTCACGCCAGATGGTCATCTCCGGGGTAACGTTATCGAACAGCGTGCCGCCGACGTAGTAGCCTTCCCCGTAGCCCGGCACCTGGAAATTGCGGCCGTCGACCACCAGCTTCGCGCCCTCCTGCTCGCCCTTGTCGATATAGCCCAGCACCTTTTTCTGATGCGCGGCGGAGACGACCGGCCCCATCTCATTCTCTTCGGCGCCCTGGTTAATGCCTGGCCCGACGCGCAGCGCGTTGATCAGCGGCGTCAGGCGCGCAATCAGCTTATCGGCGGTATCGTCGCCAACTGCAACCACCACCGGCAGCGCCATGCAGCGCTCGCCGGCCGAGCCGAACGCACCGCCCATAATGGCGTTTACCGTGGCGTCGAGATCGGCGTCCGGCATCACGATGGCGTGGTTTTTCGCCGCGCCAAACGCCTGTACGCGCTTGCCGTGGGCGCTGGCGGTTTTATAGATATGCTCGGCGACGCCGGAGGAGCCAACGAAGCTCACCGCCGCAATGCGCGGATCTTTATAGAGCTGCTCGGCATCTTCGTTCGAGGAGTGCACCACGTTAAACACGCCGTCCGGCAGGCCCGCCTCTTTCAGCAGCTCCGCCATGCGCACCGCCGCCGAAGGATCGAGCGCGGGTGGCTTGAGCACAAAAGTATTGCCGCACGCCAGCGCGATGGGGAACATCCAGAGCGGCACCATCGCCGGAAAGTTAAACGGCGTAATGCCCGCCACCACGCCAACCGGCTGCATCAGCGAATAGCTGTCAACGCCGGAGCCGACGTTAGCGGAATATTCACCTTTAATCAGATGCGGAATGCCGCAGGCGAACTCCACCACTTCCAGCCCGCGCGTCAGCTCGCCCTGCGCGTCCGACCACACTTTACCGTGCTCAGAGACGATCAGTTCGGCCAGCTCGTCGCGATGCTGCTCCATCAGCGCCTTAAAGTTAAACAGCACGCGGGCGCGGCGCAGCGGTGAGGTTTTCGACCAGGCGGGAAAAGCCTCATGGGCAATTTTAATCGCCTCGGCGACTTCCGCCCCGGTGCTCTGAGTCAGCTCGCGCACCACTTTGCCGGTCGCCGGATCGTAAACAGGGATGGTTTCGTTGCTGGCGCTGTAGGTGATCTGACCGCCAATGAAGTTTCCTGTGATGTTCATTTCATAGCCTCTTGAGATATGTAAGTTCCCTGCAGCGCCTCTGCGTAACGACGCTGTCTGACCAGGCAAAACCGAAAGCATGCTATGAAGCTATTACAGTGAAATAAATTTTTCAAATAAAACTTTTTGGAAAATTCCCTTTTAGCGGCATGGATCGCATTTTTGCCGCTGCTGCAAAAAAGCGCGCGCTGGCGGGCCCCAGCGCCTGAGTTCCCCTGAGGTTTACAGCAGATTTCCGCCCTGAAAAAGCGAACAGAAGCGGCGCGGCAACGGCGAAAAATGAAATTAATGCGAGGCAGATCTCAACCTTTACATTCCATAATTCACTATTTATGAAATAAATGTTTTCTTTGCCCTCAGTTTATTTCCTCTCTCTTGCCTCACTACAGGAGCCGCAGCATGGCCATCGATCCAACCCGTTTCTGTATTAACCGTAAAATCGCGCCAAATCTTTCATTAGAGGCGTTTTTTCAGCTGGTTCAGCGTCTGGGACTGAACAAGGTAGAGTTGCGTAACGATATGCCGAGCGGCAAGGTGTGCGACGACCTGACCGCTGAGCAGACGCGCGAGCTGATAGCGAAATACAATATTGAGGTGGTGACCATCAACGCGCTCTATCCCTTTAACCGCGTGGATGAGGCGCTGCTGGCGAAAGCCGACGCGCTGCTGCGTGACGCGCAGGCCATCGGCGCCCGTGCGCTGGTGATGTGTCCGCTGAACGAAGGCGTCGAGATTGCGCCGGAAGAGACGCTGGCGGCGCTGCGCACGCTGGCACCGCGCTTTGCGCAGCATGGCGTCCAGGGGCTGGTTGAGCCGCTGGGCTTCCCGGTCAGCTCGCTGCGCTCGGCGGTGCAGGCGCAGCAGCTGATCCGCGACGCGCAGGTGCCGTTTAAGCTGGTGATCGACACCTTCCACCATCATCTGTATGAGCATGCCGAGCAGGAGTTCCCGGCGGAGATCGACGTCGATATGATTGGTCTGGTGCATCTTTCCGGCGTGGAGGACAGGCGCGCCACCGCAGAACTCACCGATGAAGAGCGCATTATGCTGAGCGACCAGGATGTGCTGAACAGCGTGGCGCAGGTGAAGCGGCTGGAGATGCTTGGCTATAAAGGCGTCTACGCCTTTGAGCCCTTCTCCTCCGAGCTTAACAGCTGGACCCCCGCGGAGATTGAGCGCCAGATTCGCCACAGCATCGCGCTGCTGCAGGCCTGACTCTTGCGCGGCGGGCCGGTTGCCCGCCGCGTCGCCCTACCCTTATCTGTGTCTTGCGACACGTTTTGGCCTCGGTCGGAGGCCGCTTTTTTACCCTTCCTTCGCCTCTTGCGACGTGGCCGGCAGCCGCCGCGCCAGCCGCAGGGTGCAGAACAGCCCCAGACAGACCAGCAGCGCCGTCAGCAGATAGACCAGCGGGACGCCTGCAAAACTCATAATAAAGCCCGCGACCGGGCCGGTGATGCCCAGCGCTAAATCCATAAAGGCGGTGTAGGTCGCCAGCGCGCTGCCCTGATTCGCCTGCGGCACCGCTTTTACCGCCACCACGCCAAGCGCCGGAAAGACCAGCGAAAAGCCGGCGCCGGTCAGCAGCGCGCCGCTTTTCGCCATCCAGGGATCGAACGCGCCCGCCACCAGAAACAGCCCAAGCGCCTCGACAGCCAGGCAGGCGCTGGCGACCCGCAGTCCGCCAAAACGGTTAATCGCATTCGGGAACAGCAGCCGGGTACCGACAAAGGCTGCGCTGAACAGCGTCAGCGCGAAGGCCGCGCCGTCCCAGCCCTTTGCCTGATAGAACAGGGTAATAAAGGTGGCGATAACGCCGAACCCCGCCGATCCCATTGCCAGAATCAGACCGAAGCCGTAAATCTTGCCAAGCACGTCGCGAAACGGCAGCGGGCGGGCGCGGCTGCCCTTCACCGCCGGACGCGGCAGCGCCAGCGCAATCGCCAGCACGCAAATAGCGATAATCACCAGCGAAAGCAGCAGCAGCCCACCCTGACGGTAGATAATGACCCCCAGCGGCGCCCCCAGCGCCATCGCGCCATAGGTGCAGATGCCGTTCCAGGAGATAACGCGGCCGATATGCAGCGAACCGACGCGCGCCACGCCCCACAGCGAGGCGCCGGTGCCGGTGAAGCTCTGGCCGACGCCAAGAATCACGCGTCCGAGGCAGAGCAGCGCCAGGCTGACGACAGACGCCGCCGCAAGCCAGGTCGCCAGCAGATAGCAGAGGCCGCTGAGCAGCACGCCGAACAACCCCAGCACCACAATGCGCTTCGGCCCCCAGATATCGGCGTAGCGCCCGGCGTGAGGACGGCTCAGCAGCGTCGCCACATACTGCAGGCTGATCACGACGCCCGCCCAGAAGGCGCTGTAGCCGAGCTGGTCATGCACCAGGCCCGGCAGCACCGCCAGCTGCAGGCCGATGGTGAGGTAGCTGGCGAAGTTATAGATAACGATGGAAATAATCAGCAGGGTCAATCCAATACCCCTGTAAGCAGGTTCCGCTGCAGGTTGATCTGGCATGAAAAAGTGCGCTCCTGGTTGATTAAATTTTTACAGGCAGGAGATCTCACTATACGCTTTTTCGCCGTACACGCATCCGCGAGGATATTCAGGGTTGAATTCTCTGATTTGCGCTCCGCTTTTACAGCCGAATCAGACGGTTAATTACCTTTCAGCTACACTACTCTCTGCGGTCTGGCTTTTCAGGAGAGGGGATGAACGAAATACAGCAGGAAAAAATTGGGCAAAATATTCTGACTAAGCTGGCGATGCTGGTGATTATTCTCGCTGGCATCCGCGCCGCCTCCGATATTATGGTGCCCTTCTTACTGGCCGCCTTTTTCGCCATTGTGCTCAATCCCATCGTGACCTTCCTGATGCGGCGTGGCTGGCGGCGCGGGCTGGCGATCACGGTGGTGATCTCGGTGATATTTATCGTGATTTTACTGCTGGTGGCGGTGCTCGCCAGTTCAGTCAGCGAGTTCTCCGATATCTACCCGCAGCTGCGCGCCACCCTGGAGCAGAAGATGAGCGTGGTGCAGCACCTGGCGTCAGGCATCGGCATTCACGTCTCCACCAGTACGCTGGTGCAGCGCTTCGATCCCAATATGCTGATGTCGTTCGCCACCGTCGCGCTGACGCAGTTCTCCGGCATGATGAGCAATTTCGTGCTGCTGATCCTGACGGTGGTCTTTATGCTGTTCGAAGTGCACCATCTGCCCTATAAAATGCGCAACGCGCTGACCAATCCGCAGATCCGCATCGCCGGGCTGCACCGGGCGCTGAAAGGGGTGACGCACTACCTGGCGCTGAAAACGCTGATCAGCCTGATTACCGGCGTATCGGTATGGGGCTGCCTGTTTCTGCTCGATATCAAGTTCGCGCTGCTGTGGGGCGTGGTGGCCTTTATCCTTAACTATATTCCCAATATCGGCCCGATTATCGCCGGCATTCCGCCGGTGCTGCAGGCGCTGCTGCTCAACAGCCCTTACGACGCAATGCTGGTGGCGGCGCTCTTTACCGCCATTCATATGGTGTTCGGCAATATGCTGGAGCCGCGCGTAATGGGGCGCGGCTTAGGGCTGTCGACGCTGGTGGTGTTTCTGTCGCTGATTTTCTGGGGCTGGCTGCTGGGGCCGGTCGGCATGCTGCTTTCGGTGCCGCTGACCAGCATCACTAAAATCCTGATGGAAACCACGCCGGGCGGCAGCCGACTGGCGATTATGCTCGGTGCCGGCCGGCCAAAACGGCATAAAATCTAGCCCAGCAGCCGCCGCCGCACCTGCGTCAGATGGTTTTCCATCGCGGCGCGCGCGGCGGCGGCGTCGCCTGCGCAAATAGCCGCGGCAATCTGCTGATGATCGCGGTTCATCTCATGAGTAAAGTCGTTGTCGGTAAAATGGCGCTCCAGCCGCCGGAAGCGCGCGCTGTCGCGCTTGTTCCAGAGGGACTCCATCATCTCGCGCAGCACCTCGTTGCCGCTCATTTCGCCAATCAGCAGATGAAAGCCTTTGTCCTGCTCAAGAAATTCCGCGTCGTTGGCGCGGTAGTGCAGCAGCCTGTCGGCCAACGCGCGCAGCTGTTCGCGCTGCGCCGGGCTGCCGTTGCGCGCCGCCATTTCCGCCAGCATCCCCTCGAACGCAAGACGCGCCTGCAGCAGATCCTCCAGGCTGTGATCCGCTTCCGTCGCAGGCGCGCTAGCGGGCGGCTGCGGCTGCATCGCAAAGACGCCGTTGCCGGTGCGAATATCCACCCAGCCGGTCATCTCCAGCGCAATCAGCGCCTCGCGCACGGAGGATCGGCTGACCCCCAGCTGCTTCGCCAGCTCGCGCTCCGGCGGCAGAGCCGCGCCTGGTGCGAACTCGCCGCGTTGAATACTTTCCATAATCGCGTTGGCGATCTGGCGATAGAGACGTTCCGTTTTCAGCACAGGCAGCGCCATATTTTTTCTCCTGTCAGCAGCGGTGCAGCGTAGCACAGGCCGTACGCCCTTTCTGCCAGGCGCAATTCACTGCGCTGCGATCGCGATCACGGCCTTTCCCATCAGGCTAGCATACTCTTGGTCCAGCGGCCTGACCACTGGGCCGAATATGCGGCTTAAGGAGTGATAATGGAACATACATGGCGCTGGTATGGCCCCAACGATCCGGTTTCGTTAGACGATGCGCGCCAGGCGGGCGCGACCGGCATCGTAACCGCTTTACACCATATTCCCAACGGCGACGTCTGGCCGGTGGAAGAGATTAAAGCGCGTCAGGCGCTGCTGGCGGAAAAGAATCTGGTCTGGTCGGTGGTAGAGAGCATTCCGGTACACGAGGCGATCAAAACGCAGCGCGGCGACTATCAGCGCTATATCGCCAACTATCAGCAGTCGATACGCAATCTGGCGGCCTGTGGCATCGACACGGTGTGCTACAACTTTATGCCGGTGCTCGACTGGACGCGCACCGATCTCGCCTGGACGCTGCCGGACGGCGCCAAAGCGCTGCGCTTTGACGCTGACGCCTTCGCCGCCTTCGAGCTGCATATTTTGCAGCGCCCCGGCGCGCAGCAGGATTATTCAGCGGCGGAGCAAGAGGCGGCGGCGCGCTGCTTCGCCGCCATGAGCGACGAGGAGAAGGCGCTGCTGACGCGCAATATTATCGCCGGTCTGCCGGGCGCGGAAGAGGGCTACACGCTCGATCAGTTTCGCGCGCAGCTGGCGCAGTATGACGGCATCGACAAGGCAAAGCTGCGCGAGCATATGGCGTTCTTTCTGCGCGCCATCGTGCCGGTGGCCGAAGAGGTCGGTATCAAGCTGGCGGTCCATCCGGACGATCCGCCGCGCCCTATTCTCGGCCTGCCGCGCATTATCTCTACCGAAGAGGATATGCAGTGGCTGAAAGAGACGGTAGACAGCCTGCACAACGGTTTCTGCTTCTGCACCGGCTCTTACGGCGTACGCGCCGACAATAACCTGACGCAGATGGCGGAACGCTTCGCGGACCGCATCAACTTTATCCACCTGCGCGCCACGCGGCGCGAAGCCAACCCCAACAGCTTCCATGAGGCGGCGCATCTGGCGGGCGACGTCGATATGGTCGGCGTAATCAGGGTAATCCTGGCGGAGGAGCAGCGCCGTCGGCGCGCGGGCGAGAAGCATGCGATTCCGATGCGTCCCGACCACGGCCATCAGATGCTCGACGACCTGCACAAGCGCACCAACCCTGGCTATTCGGCGATTGGCCGTCTGAAAGGGCTGGCGGAGCTACGCGGCGTCGAGCTGGCGCTGCGTCAGACGCTGTTCAACGAGTAATGCGGTAAAAAAACAGGGCATGGGCGAAGCACCGCGCCCTTTGCCCTGTTACTGCGGAAACAGGCTGCGGTCGGTAATCGCCGCCACATCCACCCGGTTCGGCAGAATTTTCAGCGCGCTGAAGAGATCCGACACCTTCTGCACCTTTTCAATATCCTCAGCCGTTACGCCGCGAATACCGTGGGAAATGCGCGCGGTAATCTTCGCCGCATCGGCCGGCGGCAGGCGCGTCAGCTGCGCATAAACCTGGTTGTACTCCTCTTTATGGGTCAGCGCCCACGCGCGCGCTTTCGCCAGCCGCTGGGCGAAATCGGCGATGGCCGCGCGCTTGCCGGGATCGTCCAGCGACTGCTGGGTGGCGGTCACAAACGACAGCGCGGTGGTAAGCCCTTTGCCGTCGCGCAGCAGCCGCGCGCCGTGCTGCTCGGCGATGCCAAGATAGGGATCGAACGTTGCCCAGGCACCAATCTGCCCGGCGTTAAAAGCGGCGCTGGCGTCGGTCGGCAGCACAAAGCGCACCGGCACGCTGTCGCGCGGCACCTGCGCTTCGCCCAGCGCCTCATAGAGCAGATGCTGCGAGATGCTGCCGCGCGCCGAGGAGACCACAACCTCTTTGCCTGCCAAATCCTTTACGCTGCGCACCGGCGAGTCGGCAGGCACGATCAGCCCATTCGACCCGGCGTCGCCGACATTGGTGGCGATGATCTTCAGCGGCACGCCGCCGGACGCCGCCATCAGCACCGGCAGATCCCCTGCGTAGGAGGTGTCGACCGCGCCGGCGCGCTGCGCTTCAAACAGCGGCGCGGCGCCCTGAAAATTAGCCCAGCGATAGCGCCAGGGCGCATCCTTCAGCACGCCGGAGGCCTCTACCAGCGACCGCAGATTGCGCGCCTGGTCACCCAGCACCAGCGTGACCTCGCTGAGATCGGGCGCCGCCTGTGCCATTGCGCTGGCGCTCAGCAGCAGCGCGGCCGCAAACGCTTTAAGTCTGTTCATAGCGGCTCCTTACAGGGCGTTGCGGTTGAGCTGGCGAATATAGGCGTCCCAGTGCAGCTGATACTTTTTGTTGCGGATGCTGTTATCGAACGCCTGCGCCGCTTTTTCTGCCACCGCATCCGGCAGAATTATCAGCGGCGCGCCGCCCGACTGCGCCGCCAGCTGCGCCTGGCAGGCGCGCTCAAGGTAGTAGAGGTTATAAAAGGCTTCTTCGATGCTGCCGCCTGCGGTCAGCAGGCCGTGGTTGCGCAGGATCAGCGCGTTGAGGCTGCCGAGATCGTTGACGATGCGCTGCTGCTCGTCGAGATCGAGCGCAATACCTTCATAGTCGTGGTAGCCAACGCGCTGGTGAAAACGCGTGCTGTGCTGCGAGATCATCAGCAGGCCGCCCTGCTGTGCCGAGACGCCGATGCCCGCCGCCGTGTGGGTATGCATCACCGCATGCGCGTCCGGCCGGGCGCGATGGATGGCGCTGTGGATAACGAAGCCGGCCGGGTTGATGCCCAGTCCGGTGGGATCGTCGATAATATTGCCGTCGATATCGATCTTCACCAGGGTTTCCGGCAGGATCTCGTCAAACGTCTGGCCGAAAGCATTAATCAGGAAGTGCGGACGATCGCCCGGCACGCGCAGCGAAAAGTGGGTATAGATATGGTCGGTCCAGCGCAGCTTTGCCGCCAGATGATAGGCCTGCGCCAGCCTGACGCGCGCCTGCCATTCCGCGTCGGAAATACGCTGCTGAAGAGAAGAAGATGCCAGGGTTGCCGTACTCATAGACGCCTCTTTATTATGCTATTCAGTATGACGTCATGGTTACACAGCGTTTTCGCCGCAGGGAAATGCCAAAAGCGGCAAAACAATCTCAATAATTGCAAAGCCCGGTCGATACTTGATCTGCGTCACCCGCTCGCCTGAGCAAAACGCTACCCTGCACGGCCTGAGAGCGTGCTATGCTGCGCTGATTAAATCTGCACCTCCTCACAGACGCATCAACATTCAGAGGAACTGGCGGTGCCGCCGTTAAAACGAAAACGCGACTACGCAAGAATAATTATTATCCTGTCCGGGGTGCTGCCCTTGCTGCTCGGCATCCTGTTCACGGCGATCGACGCGCGGCATACCGTCCAGCAGCAGCAGATCAACGCCGCCAATACCCTGCTCTCGCAGGCGGAAAAAATGAGCGACAGCGCCTGGGATATGATCACCTGGCTACGCCGTTTTCACCGTCAGCCCTGCGAAAAATTCGAAGACGAACTGCAGCGCGCCGGCAACCTTAACGCCTATTTCCGCGCCATCGGCAAGCTGGAAGGGGTGAAAATCACCTGCTCGTCGGCCTACGGCGTCAATCCCGGCTCGTTAAGCGACATGATACTGCGTGCGCCGCCGGTTACCGGCAAAGCCTGGTGGAGCCTCTCTCTTGCCGGCACGGCTGGCGTGCCGCAGCGTCCGGCAGTGATTTTTGTCCGGCAACTGCCGGATGATGAGGGTTTCTGGGCGCTTATCGACGGCCAGTATCTGATGGATTTTATGAACGCCATCGGCGAGGCGCGCGGCTATCGGCTCAGCATACGCTTTAACGACGGCGCGCCTGTCTCCACCGGCCAGGGGACGCCGCCTCACGCCAGCCTGTTTAGCGCCAGCATTTATCAGGCGCAGTCGAAGCGCTATCCCATTAGCGTGACCATCGAGACGCCAGGCGCGGAGATCATGCGCGCCTGGCGTCAGGTGACGTTGATTTTCCTGCCGATGACGGCCATTCTCTCTATTCTGCTGATGATTCTGACCGCCAACTGGCTGCAGCGCCGTATCTCCTGGCGCGATGAGATCCGCCGCGCCATCAATGCGCGCCAGTTTTCGGTTCACTACCAGCCGGTTTATAACAACCACACCGAGACCTGTAACGGCGCCGAAGCGCTGCTGCGCTGGACGCTGCCAAACGGCGACGTGGTTCGACCCGATATTTTTATCAGCGCAGCCGAAGCGGAAGGCATGATCGTGCCGCTGACGCGTCATCTTCTCGACCTGGTCGCCGAAGATGTGCAGCAGTGGCAGGTCGAGCCAGGCTTTCATCTCGGTATCAACGTCGCTGCCGAACATCTGCAGCATCCCGCCTTCGTGAAGGATATGCTCAACTTCGCCGATAAAATTAAGCAGACGCCGCTGCAGATTACCCTGGAGCTGACCGAGCGCAGCCTGATTAAAGATGGCGAAGATGTGGCGCGAAAACTCGATCGTCTGCGCGCCGACGGCATGAAGGTAGCCATCGATGATTTCGGCACCGGACACTGCTCGCTCAGCTATCTGCAGACCTTCTCGCTCGACTATCTGAAAATCGATCGTGGCTTTATCAACGCGATTGAGTCGCTGTCGGGCGAAACGCCGGTGCTGGACGCCATTATCACCCTCAGCCATAAGCTGCAGCTGGAGGTGCTGGGCGAAGGCGTGGAGACGGCGTTGCAGTACCTCTACCTGCGCCAGCGCGGCGTGACCTTTATTCAGGGCTACTATTATGCTTTGCCTATGGATAACAGCACGCTTATCGCCTGGCTCGCAGAGCATACGCATCAGCCGATACGCACAGAGGAATCTGACGATGCTCCACTGCACCCTTCTTGATGACTACCAGAACGTTGCCCTGTCGCTGGCCGACTGGGATTCGCTGCGCCCCGCCGTGCAGACCCGCTCGCTGCAGCAGCCTGTTGCCGACGACGACGCGCTGATCGCCGCGCTGGCCGACAGCGATATTATCGTCGTCATGCGCGAGCGCACCCCGCTCACTGCCGCCCGGCTGGCGCGCCTGCCGCGGCTGAAGCTGATCGTCACCTCTGGCATGCGCAATGCCGCCATCGATCTGGACGCCTGCCGCGCGCGCGGCATCGCGGTATGCGGCACCGAGAGCAGCAGCGCGCCGCCGCTGGAGCTTACCTGGGGTTTGCTGCTGGCGCTGGCGCGCCACATCGTGCCGGAGAATCAGGCGCTGCGCAGCGGCGGTCCGTGGCAGCAGCACCTCGGCATGGGGCTGGAAGGTAAAAGCCTGGGGCTGATCGGACTGGGCAAGATCGGCGGCGGTATGGCGAAAGTGGCGCAGGCGTTCGGCATGCAGGTTTGTGCCTGGAGCCAGAATCTTACCGCCGAGCGCGCGGCAGCGTGCGGCGCAACGCGGATGCCGTCACTTCAGGCGCTGCTGGCGGCGAGCGATATCGTGTCGCTTCATCTGGTGTTAAGCGAACGCACGCGCCATCTGCTCGACGCCGCCGCGCTGGCGCAGATGAAGCCCGGCGCGCTGCTGGTGAACACGGCGCGCGCGGGCCTGGTGGATCAGCAGGCGATGATCGCCGCGCTGCGTTCCGGCCAGCTGGCAGGCGCAGCGCTGGACGTATTCGACGTCGAACCGCTGCCCGTCGATCATCCGCTGCGGCAGCTGCCCAACGTGCTGGCGACGCCGCATCTCGGCTATGTCGCCGACAGCAACTACCGGCGCTACTTCACCCAGGCGGTCGAGGATATCGCCGCCTGGCTGCAACATCAGCCGCTGCGATCGCTGCTCTAGCGCCGCCTTCTGACGCAGACGCCGCAATTTTAACCGAAGCGCGGCGGTCAGATTTTCTTCTCTTTCCGCTAAGCGTCGCAAAACCTTGCAAAAATCAGCGGCGTTAAGCGCCTTATCCAACCGCCTGCTATTCCGCTATCGTCGGCAAAAAAGGCCGCTATCAGGCCAAACATGACAAATATCAACGAAAAACGGTATACTCTGCCACTGGTTGCAATAATTTCAATACTAATTATTGCGCCTAGTAGCCAGTGGAAAATTCTGCCGAACGGCTATGCTTAAATTTTCTCAATGCCGCGGACTGTTTCGTTCAATCGGTTCGCGACCTTGAGGACTTTCATGTGCTATTACAGGGTAACTCTATGAAACTACGTAGGAAGCGTGTCAAACCTATTGGGCTGGATGACGTCACTATTATCGATGACGCCCGTTTGCGCAAAGCCATTACTGCCGCGTCGCTGGGTAACGCGATGGAATGGTTCGATTTTGGCGTGTACGGCTTCGTCGCCTACGCGCTGGGTAAGGTCTTTTTCCCCGATGCGTCACCAGGCGTGCAGATGATCGCCGCGCTCGGTACCTTTTCCGTTCCCTTCCTGATTCGCCCGCTGGGCGGCCTCTTCTTCGGTATGCTGGGCGATAAGTACGGTCGCCAGAAGATTCTCTCAATCACCATTGTGATTATGTCGATCAGTACCTTCTGTATCGGCCTGATCCCCTCTTACGCCTCGATTGGTATCTGGGCACCGATTCTGCTGCTGATCGCCAAAATGGCGCAGGGCTTCTCGGTGGGCGGCGAATATACCGGCGCTTCCATCTTCGTTGCTGAATATTCCCCTGACCGCAAGCGCGGCTTTATGGGAAGCTGGCTCGACTTCGGCTCGATCGCTGGCTTTGTGCTCGGCGCCGGCATCGTGGTGCTGATCTCAGCGATTATCGGCGAAGCGAAGTTTATGGAATGGGGCTGGCGCCTGCCGTTCTTCCTCGCGCTGCCGCTCGGCATTATCGGCCTCTACCTGCGTCACGCGCTGGAAGAGACGCCAGCCTTCCAGCAGCACGTTGAAAAGCTGGAGCAAGGCGACCGCGAAGGCCTGCGCGACGGCCCGAAAGTGTCGTTTAAAGAGATCGCCAGCAAGCACTGGAAAAGCCTGCTTGCCTGTATCGGTCTGGTGATCGCCACCAACGTCACCTACTACATGCTGCTGACCTATATGCCGAGCTATCTGTCGCATAACCTGCACTACTCGGAAGATCACGGCGTACTGATTATTATCGCCATTATGATCGGCATGCTGTTTGTGCAGCCGGTAATGGGCATGCTCAGCGACCGCTTCGGCCGTCGTCCGTTTGTGATCATCGGCAGTATCGCCCTGCTGATCTTCTCTGTACCGTCCTTTATGCTGATTAACAGCGGCGTGCTGGGTCTGATTTTCGCCGGTCTGCTGCTGATGGCGGTGATCCTTAACGCCTTTACCGGCGTGATGGCGTCGTCGCTGCCGGCCATGTTCCCGACGCATATCCGCTACAGCGCGCTGGCAAGCGCCTTTAACATCTCCGTGCTGATTGCCGGTCTGACGCCGACGCTTGCCGCCTGGCTGGTGGAGACCACCAATAACCTCTATATGCCGGCCTACTACCTGATGGTGGTGGCGGTGATCGGCCTGATTACCGGCATCTATATGAAAGAGACGGCGAACAAACCGCTGCGCGGCGCGGCACCTGCCGCGTCCGACCTCGAAGAGGCGCGTGAAATCCTGCAGGAGCATCACGACAATATCGAACATAAAATCGAAGATATCGACGCTGAGATCGCCCGCCTTGAGGCGAAGCGTAAGAATCTGGTGCAGCAGCACCCCGATATTAACGAGTAATCCGTTTAAGGCCCGCCACTCGGCGGGCTTTTTTTTGCGCCGCACACAATCTTCATTCTCGCGCGTTAAAAGGAGTAGACTATCGCTACTTTTTTCACCTGCGTAAGAATGAATATGTCTGACTTTACTCTGCTCCAGCGTCCAAGAAGGCTGCGCTCCAGCCCCGCGATGCGTGAACTCTTCCAGGAAACCTCCCTCAGCCTGAACGATCTGGCGCTGCCGATTTTCGTTGAGGAAGGCGTTGACGACTACAAGGCCATTGAAGCGATGCCGGGCGTGATGCGCATTCCGGAAAAGCGCCTCGCCTGGGAAATCGAGCGCATCGCCAAAGCGGGCATCCGCTCGGTAATGACCTTCGGCATCTCGCACCACACCGACGCCACCGGCAGCGATGCCTGGAATGAAAACGGCCTGGTGGCGCGCATGTCGCGCATCTGCAAAGAGACGGTGCCGGAAATGATCGTTATGTCCGACACCTGCTTCTGCGAATACACCAGCCACGGCCACTGCGGCGTGCTGTGCGATCACGGCGTGGATAACGACGCAACCCTGATTAACCTCGGCAAGCAGGCGGTGGTGGCGGCAGCGGCGGGCGCGGACTTTATCGCGCCGTCGGCGGCGATGGATGGCCAGGTTAAGGCGATCCGCCAGGCGCTGGACGCGGCGGGCTTTACCCAGACCGCCATTATGTCCTACTCCACCAAGTTCGCCTCGTCGTTCTACGGCCCGTTCCGCGAAGCGGCCGGCACCGCGCTGAAAGGCGATCGCAAAACTTATCAAATGAATCCGATGAACCGCCGCGAAGCGATTCGCGAGTCGCTGATCGACGCGGCCGAAGGCGCGGATTCGCTGATGGTGAAACCGGCTGGCGCCTACCTCGACGTGCTGCGCGACATCCGCGAACGCACTGAGCTGCCGCTGGCGGCGTACCAGGTGAGCGGCGAATACGCGATGATCAAATTCGCCGCCCAGGCGGGTGCTATCGACGAGCGTAACGTCGTGCTGGAGAGCCTGGGTGCGATTAAACGCGCCGGCGCCGACCTGATTTTCAGCTACTTCGCCCTCGACCTCGCAGAACAGAAAATCCTCTGATCGCTTCCGCATCCTGCCGTCGCAACGACGGCAGGATCGCTTTTCGCCTCTGTAACGTTAGCGCTGCGCTAACGCCTCAATTAACGTCTGATTAAAGCGATCGGGCGACTCCATCTGTGGCGCATGGCCCATGCCGGGAAACTCAATCAGGCGCGCGCCGGGAATGCGCTTCGCCACCTCTTTGCCCAGCACCTCATAGTGACCCAGCGTCGCTTTCACCTCCGGCGAGGCGATATCGCTGCCGATAGCGGTGGTATCGGCGGTGCCGATCATCAGCGTGGTGGGCACTTTCAGGTCGCCAAACTCGTAAAATACCGGCTGGGTAAAAATCATGTCGTAGATCAGCGCCGAGTTCCAGGCCACCTTCTTATGCCCCGGGCCGGCATTCAGGCCCGCCAGCATATCGACCCATTTGTCATACTCCGGCTTCCACTGGCCGCTGTAGTAGGTGTGCTGCTCATACTTTTTGATGCCCGCCGCATCCAGCTTCAGCTCGCGCTGATACCACTGATCCACGCTGCGCCAGGGGGCACCTTTGGCTTTCCAGTCCTCCAGCCCGATGGGGTTCACCAGAACCAGCTGCTGCGTCTCGGCGGGATACATCAGCGCATAGCGCGTGGCGAGCATGCCGCCGGTGGAGTGGCCGACGATCGTTGCTCTCTTTATGCCGAGATGCGCCAGCAGCTGATGAGTGTTATCCGCCAGCTGCTGGAAGCTGTATTGATAGTTATCGGGCTTGCTGGCGGTGCAAAAGCCGATCTGATCCGGCGCGACGACGCGATAGCCCGCCTGGCTTAGCGCGCGTATGCTCCCCTCCCAGGTTGCGCCGCAGAAATTTTTACCGTGCAGCAGCACCACGGTCTGCCCGTTGGCGCGACCGGTTGGCCTGACATCCATATAGCCCATGCTGAGCGTCTGCTGCTGAGAAGAGAAGCTGAAGCGCTGGAGCGGGAAAGGATACTGGAAGCCTTCCAGCTGTTCGCCATAGGTGGTGGCGGCAAAAGCGGGCGCAGCGCTAAACAGGGTTACTGAGGCGAGTAGCGCAGCAAGCGATTTTTTCGGGCCAGAGGTCGGACGCATGCGGTGATCTCCATTATGAGCAAAAGAGCGGCAGTGTGACACGCGCTAAGGCCAGTCGTATTGTTGCGCTGTGTCATATAAATGATTTTTCTACAAAAAAGCTTAGTCTGCTCTCTGTCATTTTTCCTGATGGTCAAAAGCGAATAAAATGCCCGCCTCCGTCAATTACCGTCATAAATATTGCAGAAAATCTAAATATTCCCGACGGCGCGAGAAGATTAAGTTACGTTTATTTATTTTTTTGGCTTAATTTTCACAACCAAAATACAACACGGCCTCCTTTTTGATAAAAAACTCATATATCGCTCCTCTTGTAAAAAAATAAAAATGAATATTCTGATACTTCTTTACTTAAGCCCCACTTAGCGAAAGATTAAAAACCCTACACTATGCGCAATTTTTTATGAGGTGGATTATGCAAGAGAAGAAATATAATGAAGAGGTGATTGATAGCGTGACCGAGTGGATTAACACCCATCTCGATCAGCGACTCAGCATTAATGATATTGCCGAAAAGTCCGGCTATTCCAAATGGTATCTACAGAAGCTTTTCGCCCGCTGCCGCAACGAGACGCTGGCGCGCTATATTCGCAAGCGTAAACTGGCCGCCTGCGTCTACATCCTGAAAAGCAGCAACACGCCGATTATTACTCTGGCGATGAAATACCATTTCGAAAGTCAGCAGTCATTTACGCGCTCGTTTAAGCAGGTCATGGGCTGTACGCCCTACGTCTGTCGCAAACGTCAGCTCGATCCAGAAATCCAGGCGCAGCTGGAAGGCAATATTAATCCCTGCGAGCTCTGTCTACAGGCAAAGCCCGTTGTCAACAACCACAAACGTTTTACCTCTGCGCGTCTGGATATTCGCAATATCGACACTGCAGAGGCCTGCAATGGCCTGCGCTGATGGCGTTTATAACAGTGAAAAATAAAGGGCGACCACAGCGCCCTTTATTTTTCTACTCTTCGTCCGGCGAGTAATATTGCACGCCGATTTTAATGCGTTCACGCCCGCTGGCTACGCGATGCCGATTGCTGTCGCGCAGCGAATAGACGCAGCCGCAATACTCCTGCTGATAAAATCGCTCGCGCTTGCTGATTTCGATCATGCGCGCCGATCCGCCGCCTTTACGCCAGTTGTAATCCCAGTAGATCATCTCGGGATAGCGGCTGGCGGCGCGCACGCCGCAGTCGTTGATCTGCTGCATATTCTTCCAGCGCGAAATGCCGAGCGAGCTGGTGATCACCGGAAAGCCATGTTCATGCGCATAGAGCGCGGTGCGCTCAAAGCGCATATCGAAACACATGGTGCAGCGTTCGCCGCGCTCCGGCTCCCACTCCATGCCTTTTGCGCGCTCAAACCAGTTATCGCGATCGTAGTCCGCGTCGACAAAGGGCACGCCGAACTGCTCAGCGAAGCGGATATTCTCCTCTTTGCGCAGCTCATACTCTTTCAGCGGATGGATATTGGGGTTATAGAAAAAGATGGTGTAATCGATGCCGGACGCCAGCATCGCCTCCATGACCTCGCCCGAGCAGGGCGCGCAGCAGGAGTGCAACAGGACTTTATTGTGGCCGCCAGGCAGCGGCAGCGGCTTGCGCTGAAGGGACTGAGACATAATAACTCCTTGTCAGACTATGCCGCGAGTGTAGTGTTTCAGGGATGCAGATGCAAAAAAGGCGCTGGCGCGCCCTGTTTTACCACTGCAAAAGCTGTCCGGCGTAGTCCACGTAGTGATGGCCGCCGCGTCCGCGCCAGGCCTCCAGCTGCTGCACCAGCCCTTCGCCGCTCTGCTCGACCGTTACCGGCGCGGACTCACCGCCCATATCGGTTTTCACCCAGCCCGGATGCAGCGACAGCAGCGTCGCGTTATGCTGGTTAATCTGCGGCAGCAGCGCGCGGCTCAGCATATTAAGCGCCGACTTGCTGGCGGAGTAGATCGGCATCGCCGCCGTGTCGTTCTCGTTCAGACTGCCGAGAATAGAGGTGGTAAAGCCGATAACGCCGTTCTGCTTCGCCAGCAGCGGCAGCAGCGCCTCCGCGCAGCGCACCGGCGCGATGGCGTTGGTCAGGAACAGCTGCGCCAGCTCGTCGTCACTGCTCTGCAGCAGGTTCTGATGCGACGGGCCGGAAATACCGGCGTTGATCAGAATCGCATCGAAGGTTTCCTCTTTAAGCCGCGCCGCCAGCTGACGCACCTCCTCCTGATGGGTCATATCCAGCGCGTGCCACTGCGCCTCCGCCTCCGGCGCGCTGCTGCGGTAGGTCGCCGTGACCTGCCACCCTTTGGCCGCCAGCGCCCTGACCACCGCCAGGCCGATGCCGCGCGATGCGCCGATAACTAATGCTTTGCCTGCCATATCCGTTCCTCTCTGATGAAGTGTCTTAAACAGCTTATAGCCGAATGCGTCATTAAGCGCGGCGCGCGCACAAGCGGTTTACGGCGGAGAGTGGGGCGTAAAACTTCCCTCTGTTTCGAGCGGCACGCCGTCGTGATGCGTCATCGCCAGCGAGCTGGCGCTGGCCGGATCGAACAGCGACAGGCTTTCAATCTGATCCACCATTAGCACTTTACGGAACGCCATGGCGTTTTTCGGCTCGGATGTAAGCGTGATGTCGTGCTCGGCATACCAGCGGCTGTAGTTATGTTCAATCGACATGCTGAGCGTTTTGCTGTCGCGGTAGCCGCTGAGCATCGGGATGATCACGATATTGGCGGTGTTTTCATACTCAAAGGTGGCGGCATGCACCATGCCAATATAGATACGGCGCGACTTGAGGGTAATCCACGCCAGCTCGCCCTCCCGCATGCACTGATAGAGCAGCTGCTCGACGCCGTTGGATTTGGAAAGCTGCTGATAGAGATCCTGGCGTCCGCTGCTGTTCAGGCGCGCGCTCGCCGACCAGTTCGAGCGGTACATACAGAACAGCACCGCGAAGGCGAGCATCACCACCACCGGCGCCTGGATGCCGAGGAAGCTCCAGTTCATAAACTCCATCTGCCAGCGCAGATGTTCGCCGGGCACCAGCTGCAGCGCGTTAGCGAGGCTGGAGACAATCAGCAGCAGCAGCCAGATGATAGCGGTCGCCAGCATCCCCTGCAGCACGAAGATACAGCCGTAGAGCGCTACCAGAAAATAGACATCCCAGCCGAAGCTGCGACGGATTTTAAACCGGCTGGAGAGATCGCGGCTGGTGTACCAGTAGCCGCAGACCATCAGCACCATGAATATCGCCGTACCCATCTTAAACTCCTTTTAGCGTTTCGACGTGGCGGGCGAAATCCTCATGCACTTCCTCACTCAGCACGTTTACCGAAGCGTTGCCGTCCTCATCGATAATGATGCGCTCGCCGTCGGCGATGGAATCATTCAAATCCTGACGTGACATGCCTCTGATAAAGCTTTCCGGGCTGGAAAACAGGGAACGCATAAAGGTAAGCATGGGTGGCGGATCTCCTCTGTGATAAATCAGAAGTATGAAATCGGGACGGCAAACGCGCCAGGCGGATTCGTCTAAAAGTGTTGCGAGTCAGGGAATTAGCGAAGCGGCAGGCGGAGAAAACGCAGCAAACGTGGGGTTGATGCGGAGCAGAAATCGGATTAAGAAAGGCGTCGGCCAGGCCCGGAACCGACGCCCAGCGCGCGCGTTACAATGCCTGCGCGCACGCCCAGGCTGAACTCCACGCCCACTGGAAGTTGTAGCCGCCCAGCCAGCCGGTGACGTCCACCACTTCGCCGATAAAATATAATCCCGGCACGTCGCGCGCCTCCATCGTCTTCGAGGAGAGCTGCGTGGTGTCGACGCCGCCCAGCGTCACCTCGGCGGTGCGGTAGCCTTCCGTGCCGTTGGGCTGCACGCGCCACTGATGCAGCGTCTGCGCCAGTTCAGCCTGCTGCTTGCCGTTGAGCTGCTTCAGCGTCACATCGGGCACCTGCCCCATCTCCTGCAATACCTCTACCAGACGCTTCGGCAGCAGCTTCGCCAGGCTGTTTTTCAGGCTCAGATTTGGATGTGCCTCGCGCTGTACGCTGATGAACGCTTCTATTGAGGTAGCGGGCGAGAGGTTGACGGTAATATGCTCGCCCGGCAGCCAGTAGCTGGAGATTTGCAGCACCGCCGGACCGGACAGGCCGCGGTGGGTGAAGAGCATCGCCTCTTTAAACAGCGTGCCGTCCTGCGCTTCAATGGTGGTATCGATGGCGACGCCGGAGAGCGTCTGTAGCCGCTCCAGCAGCGGCTTATGCAGGGTAAAGGGCACCAGCGCGGCGCGGGTCGGATAGACCTTCAGGCCGAACTGCTCGGCAATCTTATAACCGAACGGCGTGGCGCCAAGGCCGGGCATAGAGAGCCCGCCGCTGGCGATCACCAGCTTTTCCGCCTGCACCGTCGCGCCGTTGAGCTGCAGCCGGTAGCCCGAGGCGTCGCGCGCCACGCTCAGCACCTCGCTGCGCAGGCGCAGCGTCACCTCGCCCTTCTCGCACTCCGCCATCAGCATATCGACAATCTGCGCCGCCGAGTCGTCGCAGAAAAGCTGACCCAGCGTCTTTTCGTGATACGCAATCTTGTGGCGATTAACCAGCTCGATAAAATCCCACTGGGTGTAGCGCGCCAGCGCTGATTTGCAGAAGTGCGGGTTGTGCGACAGGTAGGCGGCAGGTTCGGTGTACATATTGGTAAAGTTGCAGCGCCCGCCGCCTGACATCAGGATCTTACGCCCGGGCTTTTTGCCGTTATCCAGCAACAGCACGCGGCGGCCTCGCTGACCGGCCTGCGCCGCGCAAAACAGTCCCGCCGCGCCGGCGCCGATAATAATAACGTCAAACTTTTCCACTGCCTTCGCCCCGCTTTTTTAAGAGGCGCTGATTGTAGAGGTCTGCTCTGCATGACGCCAGCGCCAAAAATTTGTCGTAATTATGTCATAATGTAAACGACTAATTTTAAGGCAGTTTTAGGTGCACTCAGTCAACTTTTGACATTCTTAAGTCAAAACAAGGCTATATTTTGCTTTCCCATACCCTGCGTTGTCGCAGATAATGCGCCGCGCTCATGTCCTCAAAATGGCGTAATGTGTATGCTACATTTGTTCGCTGGTCTTGACCTCAGTACCGGCCTGTTATTGGTTCTTGCCCTGCTGTTTGTATTGTTTTACGAAGCAATCAACGGCTTTCACGACACGGCCAACGCAGTTGCGACGGTTATCTATACTCGTGCCATGCGCGCGCAGTTAGCTGTAGTAATGGCAGGCGTGTTCAACTTCCTCGGCGTGCTGCTCGGTGGTTTAAGCGTTGCTTACGCCATTGTGCATATGCTTCCTACCGATCTGTTATTAAACGTTGGCTCCACGCACGGCCTGGCAATGGTCTTCTCCATGCTGCTGGCGGCGATTATCTGGAACCTCGGCACCTGGTATCTCGGTCTGCCGGCCTCCAGTTCGCATACGCTGATTGGCGCGATTATCGGCATCGGCCTGACCAACGCGCTGATGACCGGCACTTCGGTGATCGACGCGCTTAATATCCCTAAAGTGATAAACATCTTCCTGTCGCTGATCCTGTCACCGATTGTCGGTCTGATTATCGCGGGCGGCCTGATTTTCCTGCTGCGTCGCTACTGGAGCGGCACGAAAAAGCGCGCGCGTATCCATATGACGCCGGCTGACCGCGAGAAGATCGACGGCAAGAAAAAGCCGCCGTTCTGGACGCGTATCGCGCTGATTGTCTCCGCTATCGGCGTCAGCTATTCACACGGCGCTAACGATGGTCAGAAAGGCATTGGCCTGATTATGCTGGTGCTGATCGGCGTCGCGCCGGCAGGCTTCGTGGTTAATATGAACGCCAGCGGCTACGACATCACGCGTACGCGCGACGCGGTCAATCACCTCGAGCAGTATTATCAGCAGCATAGCGAGGCGCTGACGCACATCATTCAGATGGCACCGCCTGCGCTACCGACACCGGAAGAGACGCCGTCTGGCCCGAAAGAGTTCCACTGCGACAGCGCCCGTGCGCTGCAGGCGGTTCAGCGCGCGCAGAGCCTGCTGAACAACAACCTGCAAAGCTACGAGCAGCTTAGCGTGGAGCAACGCAGCCAGATGCGTCGTCTGCTGCTGTGCATCGCCGATACCGCTGATAAGGCGGCCAAGCTGCCGGAAACCAGCGCCGACGATAAACGCTTCCTCGGCAAGCTGAAAACCGATCTGCTGGGCACCATTGAGTATGCGCCGGTGTGGATCATTATGGCGGTCGCGCTGGCGCTCGGCATCGGCACCATGATCGGCTGGCGTCGCGTCGCGACCACCATCGGCGAGAAGATTGGTAAAAAAGGCATGACCTACGCGCAGGGCATGTCGGCGCAGGTGACTGCGGCGGTTTCAATCGGCATCGCCAGCTACACGGGCATGCCGGTTTCGACCACGCATATTCTGTCGTCGTCGGTTGCAGGCACCATGCTGGTGGACGGCGGCGGGCTGCAGAGCCGCACCATCAAGAATATCGCCATGGCGTGGGTCTTTACGCTGCCGGTCTGTATTCTGCTGTCGGGCAGCCTCTACTGGCTGGCGCTGAAGCTGGTGTAAAACACGCAAATATCAAGGGCGACGCAGGTCGCCCTTTTTATTTCTAGTGCCAGATCGCCAGACAAATCAGACTGAGGATCACCAACCCGCATAGCGCGCTGGTCAGGATAAACTGACCGCGCACCCGCTCGCAGCGACGAATAAATTCGTCATCATGATGGTCGAGATAGCGTTTCGCCCAGATATAACGCACCAGCCGCACCTGTTTGCTCGGCTGACCGTGCGAGGTAAAGAAGCCTGCCCCGTCAACATACTGATAGAGTAAGGGATCGCAGCCTCGCAGCACCGCCAGCAGCGCGCGCAAAGAAGAAAAGTAGCGCGCCATATTCACAATACACACCACACAAAGAGCCCAGAAAAGCGCGATAGTGCTGATCATATTTCCCTCCCGGCTGGAGCCGCGGAGACAGGCTGGAGCGCGGCTGCGCTTCATGCTCCACGGGAAAAAGCCGACCACTGAATGACCCGAACAGATCTGTTTTTTTTGACAAGGTTACGCGGTCGGCACCCGAGAAGTACCACCGTTAATTTGTAGTGTAGGAGAAGTTTTTAACTCTTTTCCAGCGAGGATTTTCGTTCGCCGCGAGCGAAAAGGCGCTAAGCCTTGATCTTATTCACAACCGAAGCGTATGCAGCAGCATTTGTTACCCGTCGCCGCTATACTAAAGGCATAACAACTATCTGTCGGGAACACCGACAGAACACCTGGTGACAAATATCGCCCGTTCGCGTAAAGGATTGCGCAGGCAATGACGCGAGAGGAAGACAGGTCGCCATCCTGAATCTTGTGAAAGGAGTTATATCATGGCTTATAAACATATCCTGATTGCGGTAGACCTTTCTCCCGAAAGCCAGCTGCTGGTGGATAAAGCCGTCTCGCTGGCGCGCCCCTATGACGCCAAAATTTCGCTGATTCACGTCGATGTGAACTATTCCGATCTCTACACCGGCCTGATAGACGTCAACCTGGGCGATATGCAGAAGCGTATCTCGGAAGAGACCCATACCGCGCTGCGCGGACTGTCGGATGCGGCAGGCTATCCCATCAGCGAGACCCTGAGCGGCAGCGGCGATCTTGGCCAGGTGCTGGTCGATGCGATCAAAAAATATGACGTGGATTTAGTGGTGTGCGGCCACCATCAGGATTTCTGGAGCAAGCTGATGTCATCAGCGCGCCAGCTGATTAACACCGTGCATATCGATATGCTGATCGTCCCGCTGCGCGACGCGGATGACGAATAACCGCTGAGAAAAGCCGGCGCGTGCCGGCTTTTTTTCGCCGCGCCAGCAGCCCGCGTTATAGCCAGATGCTTTATTGATTGTTTATTTCTTTAGTTATGGCGCAGTAGTGCGCTCACCGCTTCTGAAACACCGGCTGTTGCTGATTCACTAAAATAGCGCTGCTGTATAGCCGTTAGCCCTCGCTATTTCCTGCACCCTGTCTGCCCGCGCCAAATAAAGAATTCGCCTGTACTCTCACCCGCTTATTTCCCCGATCGCCAGAATCAAACGGTTGATTTAAAAATTTGGCGGTCTGCGTATCGTGCAGGGCTTTCTGGCCTCTCCTGAGCGTCAGGACTACGCGCGCAGGCTGAATTAATTTTACTTTTCAGCACACACCGGAAATTAAATAAGACGTTAAGCCTGGCAGGTTAGCGCGTGCCTGACGCGACGACAGGCACGCTTTTTATCTTTGCAGTGGGAGAATTATATTTCCCGGCCGAGCGGCGGATAAATATCGAAGCGATGGCTTTTGGTCACCACCGCCGACTGCGTTGCCACGCCCGCCAGCGGCGGCGCATAGTCGGGACGCTTCACCACAATGCGCTTCTTCGCCAGACGGCGCGCCGGCTCCAGCAGCGCGTCGGCGTCCTCATCGGCACCCACCAGCGACTGAAACACCCGCATCTCTTTTTTCACCATCGCGCTTTTCTGCCGGTGGGGATACATCGGATCGAGATAAACCACGTCCGGCGCAGGCATGATGTCGCCGAGCGCCTGGGCGCTGGGGGCGTGGATCAGCGTCAGCCGCTCGCGCAGCCAGCCGCCGATCTCCGCATCCTGATAGCCGCGCTGCAGCCCATCGTCCAGCAGCGCCGCCACGACCGGATGACGCTCCAGCATGCGCACGCGGCAGCCGATCGCCGCCAGCACAAAGGCGTCGCGCCCGAGTCCGGCGGTCGCGTCCACCACGTCCGGCAGATAACCACTCTTTACGCCAACCGCTTTCGCCACCGCCTCGCCGCGTCCACCGCCGAAGCGACGACGGTGCGCCATCGCGCCTGAGACGAAGTCGACGAAGATGCCGCCCAGCTTCGGCTCGTCGCGCTTGCGCAGTTCAAGGTGCGTCGGCGTCTGTACCAGCGCCAGCACGCTGCTTTCGTCATGCTCCAGCTGCCAGCGCAGCGCCAGATGCGACAAGGCGCCGTCACCGGCGCCCGATTCATCAATCAAACAGATCTTCACTGCAGGCGTTATCCCTTGATGCCGTAATGATCCAGCATTGCGTCCAGCTGCGGCTCACGGCCGCGGAAGCGTTTAAACAGCTCCATCGGCTCTTCTGAACCGCCGCGCGTCAGGATGTTATCCAGGAACGACTGGCCGGTCTGACGGTTAAAGATGCCCTCTTCTTCAAAGCGCGACCAGGCATCCGCCGCCAGCACGTCCGCCCACAGGTAGCTGTAGTAGCCCGCCGCGTAGCCGCCGGCGAAGATATGGCTAAAGGCGTGCGGGAAACGACCCCATTCCGGGCTCGGCACCACCGCCACCAGCTTTTTCACTTCGCGCAGGGTTTCAAGGATCTGCGCGCCTTTCGCCGGATCGAACTCGGCGTGCAGGCGGAAGTCGAACAGGCCGAACTCCAGCTGACGCAGGATAAACAGCGCTGCCTGATAGTTCTTGGCCGCCAGCATCTTGTCGAGCAGCTCTTTCGGCAGCGGTTCGCCGGTTTCATAGTGACCGGAGATAAAGGCCAGCGCATCCGGCTCCCAGCACCAGTTCTCCATAAACTGACTCGGCAGCTCCACCGCATCCCACGGCACGCCGCTGATGCCGGAAACCCCCGGGGTTTCGATGCGCGTCAGCATATGGTGCAGGCCGTGGCCGAACTCGTGAAACAGCGTAGTCACTTCGTCGTGGGTAAACAGCGCGGGCTTGCCGTTCACCGGACGGTTGAAGTTGCAGGTCAGATAGGCGACCGGCTTCTGCAGCGAGCCATCGGCTTTACGCATCTGGCCAACGCAGTCATCCATCCAGGCGCCGCCGCGCTTGTGCTCGCGCGCGTAGAGGTCGAGATAGAAGCTGCCGCGCAGCTCGCCGCTCTCATCGAACAGGTCGAAGAAGCGCACGTCAGGATGATAAACGTCCACGTCGGTACGCTCTTTGGCGGTGATGCCATAGATGCGTTTCACTACCTCAAACAGGCCGTTAACGGCGCGCGATTCCGGGAAGTAAGGGCGCAGCTGTTCGTCACTGATGGTGTAGAGATGCTGCTTCTGTTTTTCGCCGTAGTAGGTGAGATCCCACGGATTCAGCTCGCTGACGCCATACTCTTTTTCAGCAAAGGCGCGCAGCTGCGCCAGCTCTTTTTCCGCCTGCGGACGGGCGCGTTTCGCCAGGTCGTTAAGGAAGTCGAGCACCTGCGCCGGATTTTCCGCCATTTTGGTGGCCAGCGATTTGTCAGCGTAGGAGTCAAAGCCCAGCAGCTGCGCCAGCTCGTGACGCAGCGCCAGCTCTTCCGCCATAATCGGGCCGTTGTCCCATTTTCCGGCGTTCGGCCCCTGATCGGAGGCGCGCGTCGAATAGGCGCGGTACATCTCTTCGCGCAGCGCGGCGTTGTCGCAGTAGGTCATCACCGGCAGATAGCTTGGAATATCCAGCGTCAGCAGCCAGCCCTCCTGCCCTTTGGCTTCGGCCTGCGCCTTCGCCGCCGCCAGCGCGCTTTCCGGCATACCCGAAAGTTCGCTTTCGTCAGTAATCAGCTTGCTCCAGCCCATGGTCGCATCCAGCACGTTGTTGCTGTAGGCGGAGCCCAGCTCAGAGAGGCGCGCGGCAATCTCGCCGTAGCGCTGCTGCTTCTCTTTATCAAGGCCGATGCCGGAGAGTTCGAAATCGCGCAGCGCATTATCGACCGCTTTTTGCTGCGCCACGTCCAGCGCGGCGAAGCTTTCACCCTCTTTCAGGTCGCGGTACGCCTGGTAAAGCCCTTCGTGCTGGCCGACCCAGGTGCTGTATTCCGAGAGCAGCGGCAGGGTCTGCTCATAGGCTTCACGCAGCTCCGGGCTGTTTTTCACCGAGTTAAGATGGCTTACCGGTGAGAAGATGCGGCCAAGACGATCGTCGACTTCCGCCAGCGGCTGCACCAGGTTGTCCCAGGTGTAGGGCGCGCCCTGCGCAACGACTTTTTCCACCGCCGCGCGGCACTCGTTCAGCGCCTCGGTCACGGCAGGCACCACATGTTCAGGCTTAATGGCGGAGAAAGGCGGCAGCGTAAAAGGCTGGAGTAATGGATTGGTCATAGCGCAGTCCTTGTTCAATGTATGGGGCGCGCGGGGCGCGCAACGCAATCTTACTAACATGCGGTTAAGTGTAGCGAAAATCAATGCCAGCCAGGATGCGCGGCGAAGAAACGCGTCAGACAGGCTGGCGGCGGAGAATCGGCCAGCATTTTTCCCCTTCAGCAGGTATAATCCCGCTTACTTGCAGTACGCCTTTTTACGCCAACCGCGGAATCCCCACTGTTATGCTGAGCTATCGCCACAGTTTTCACGCCGGCAACCACGCCGACGTGCTGAAACACACCGTACAGAGCCTGATCATCAGCGCGCTGAAAGAGAAAGAAAAGCCGTTCCTCTACCTCGACAGCCATGCCGGCGCAGGTCGCTATCTGCTGAGCGGCGAACATGCCGAGCGGACCGGCGAGTATCTGGAAGGCATCGCCCGCATCTGGCAGCAGCCGGACGCGCCGGAACTGCTGAAGCCCTACTTCAGCGCCATCCGCGACCTTAACCCAGGCGGCACGCTGCGCTACTATCCTGGCTCGCCGCTGATCGCGCGCTACCTGCTGCGCGCAGAAGATAAGCTGCAGCTCACTGAACTGCACTCCAGCGACTTCCCGTTGCTGCGCGGTGAATTTCTGAAAGACAGCCGCGCCCGCGTCGAGCGCGCCGACGGCTATCAGCAGCTGAAGGCGAAGCTGCCGCCGCCGACCCGTCGCGGTCTTATCCTGATCGATCCGCCTTACGAGCTGAAAAGCGACTATCAGGCCGTGGTGAAGGCGATTCATGAGGGTCACAAGCGCTTCGCTACCGGCGTCTACGCGCTCTGGTATCCGGTCGTGCTGCGTCAGCAGATCAAGCATATGCTGCGCGATCTTGAGGCGACCGGCATCCGCAATATTCTGCAGATCGAGCTGGCGGTGCGCCCGGACAGCGATCAGCGCGGCATGACCGCATCAGGTATGATCGTCATCAACCCGCCGTGGAAGCTGGCGCAGCAGATGAACGAACTGCTGCCCTGGCTGCACCAGAAGCTGGTGCCTGCCGGAACCGGCCACGCCACCGTGACGCAGCTGGTGCCGGAATAAGCCGCTGAGCCTTACAGCGTAAACACCGCCAGGTCCTGTGCCAGCTCGGTATTGGGAAATATTGAGCGGCACTCCTCCAGCAAGCGCGGCATGTCGCGCGGCATATAGCGCGAGCTGAAATGGGTGGCGATCAGGCGCTTTGCGCCCGCCTCTTTCGCCACCTGCGCCGCCTGCAGCGTCGTAGAGTGGCCGCGTCCGTTGGCCTTCTCCTGCAACGCCGCCTCCAGCGTGGTTTCATGCACCATCAGATCGACACCGGCTGCCAGCTGCAGCGCCATCGGCGTTGGCGCGGTATCGCCGAAAATCGCCAGGCTTTTGCCTTTAGTCGCCGGGCCGAGATAGTCCGCGCCGTTAATGACCCGTCCATCCTCCAGCGTCACACGCTCTCCTGCTTTTAGCTGCTGATACCAGGGCCCGCGCGGCACCCCCTCTTCTTTCAGACGCGCGGCGTCGAGAAAGCCCGGCTTGTCGTGCTGCTCAATGCGGTAGCCGAAGCAGTTTAGCGGATGCACCAGCGGCCAGGCGCTGACGCGGAACTCGCCGTCGTCAAGCACCGGCCCCGCCTCGATCTCGACGATTTCCAGCGGATAGTCGGTATAGGATCCGCTCAGCGACAGCGCGGTTTCGACAAAGCGCCGGATGCCTTCGGGCCCGTAAATGGTCAGCGGCTCGGTGATGCCGCCCATAGAGCGGCTGGTCAGCAGACCGGGCAGGCCGAAAATATGGTCGCCGTGCAGATGAGTGATAAAAATTTTGTTCATGCGTCCCGGCTTAAGTGGCGAACGCATGTACTGAAGCTGCGTCCCTTCGCCGCAGTCGAAAAGCCAGGTGTCGCCGCGTGGCGACCAGGTAAAGGCAATGGAGGTGACGTTACGTTGCAGGCTGGGCGCGCCGCCGCCGGTGCCGAGAAATGTGAGCTGCATGCTATGCTTCCCTGTCAGTGAGGAGAGAATTCAACCCTATTACAATCATAGGCGCAATCTTTGCGCCGTCTCGCCTCTCAGCGTTACAATCCTGACCAAACTCTTGCAACCGGATGGACACACCATGACACGACATTATGACTATCTCGCCATTGGCGGCGGCAGCGGCGGCATCGCTTCAGTTAACCGCGCCGCTATGTATGGCCAGAAATGCGCCCTGATTGAAGCCAAAGAGCTGGGCGGCACCTGCGTGAACGTGGGTTGTGTTCCGAAGAAAGTGATGTGGCACGCGGCGCAGATCGCCGAGGCTATCCATCTCTACGGTCCGGATTATGGCTTCGATACGACGGTGAACCATTTCAGCTGGGAAACGCTGGTGAAAAACCGTAGCGCCTATATCGATCGCATCCACACCTCGTACGACAACGTGCTGGGCAAAAACAACGTCGACGTGATTAAGGGCTTTGCTCGTTTCGTTGACGCCCATACCGTGGAAGTGAACGGCGAGCGTATTACCGCCGACCATATTCTGATCGCCACCGGCGGCCGTCCGAGCCATCCCGACGTGCCGGGCGCGGAATATGGTATCGATTCTGACGGCTTCTTTGAGCTGGACGCCCTGCCGAAACGTACGGCAGTGATCGGCGCTGGCTATATCGCCGTTGAGCTGGCGGGCGTGGTTAACGCGCTGGGTTCCGAAACGCACCTGTTTGTGCGCAAGCACGCGCCGCTGCGCAGCTTCGATCCGCTGATCACCGATACGCTGGTAGAGGTGATGAACGCCGAGGGCCCGGCGCTGCATACTCACGCCGTGCCAAAGGCGGTAGTGAAGAACGCCGACGGCAGCCTGACGCTGCAGCTGGAAGACGGGCGCGAGCAGACCGTCGACTGTCTGGTATGGGCGATCGGCCGCGAACCGGCGACCGATAACCTGAACCTGGCGGTAACCGGCGTGGCGCTGAATGAAAAAGGCTATATCAAGGTCGACAAGTATCAGAACACCAGCGTCGACGGCATCTATGCGGTCGGCGACAACACCGGCGCGGTCGAGCTGACGCCAGTCGCGGTGGCGGCGGGTCGTCGTCTCTCAGAGCGCCTGTTCAACAACAAGCCTGACGAGCATCTCGACTACAATAACGTCCCCACCGTGGTGTTCAGCCATCCGCCCATCGGCACCGTAGGCCTTACCGAGCCGCAGGCGCGCGAGCAGTACGGCGACGAGCGGGTGAAAGTCTATAAATCATCCTTTACCGCGATGTACACCGCGGTTACGCAGCATCGCCAGCCCTGCCGCATGAAGCTGGTCTGCGTCGGCGAGGACGAGAAGATTGTCGGTATTCACGGTATCGGTTCAGGCATGGACGAGATGCTGCAAGGCTTTGCGGTAGCGCTGAAGATGGACGCGACCAAAAAAGACTTCGACAATACCGTGGCGATCCATCCGACCGCGGCAGAAGAGTTCGTGACGATGCGTTAATGATTATTGGGCCAGCCGATGCTGGCCCTCTCAATCTTTAACCGGCGTGACGTCAGGCATTGCGTTGAGCGGCCTGAAGGCGGTTCAGCTCTTCCTCTGACAGGCCGGTAGCCTGCATAATCGCCTCGCGCGGCATATTCATTTTCAGCAGGCTGCGTGCGACTTTAAGGGTGCCTTCACGCTCTCCCTCACGTCTTCCCTCAAGCTTTCCTTCAAGCCTGCCTTTCTGCTTAAGCTGTTCTGCAATGGTCATCAGTGCATCCTTCTGTTGCGGCATTCGCTGTGCCAGCGCGTGAAGAAAGACACTGGCATCCGACCTCGCCTCAGGCTGTCTGAAGGCGGTTCAGCTCTTCCTCTGACAGGCCGGTAGCCTGCATAATCGCCTCGCGCGGCATATTCATTTTCAGCAGGCTGCGTGCGACTTTAAGTGTGCCTTCACGCTCTCCTTCACGTCTTCCTTCAAGCTCTCCCTCACGTCTTCCCTCAAGCTTTCCTTCAAGTATTCCCTCAAGCTTTCCTTCAAGCCTGCCTTTCTGCTTAAGCTGTTCTGCAATGGTCATCAGTGCATCCTTCTGTTGCGGCATTCGCTGTGCCAGCGCGTGGATAAAGGCGCTGCCATCGGCGCTCTCTCCTGCCTGAACAATATAGTGTACCAGCGACAATATCTGGGAAGAAGAGAGCCAGCCTGCCAGTAAAACCGACGTCAGCCTCTCCATCACCTCCGCCAGATCTCGCTGATGGATATGTTTTTGCAGCAGCGTGAGCGCCGCCATGCTGCGATGCTCAGCGATCTCTTCGTCCGGGATCACGGTAACGTCCACCAGCGGAAACGCGCTGCCGTAGACGCTCTCCGCCAGCGCCGGATCGCTAAATTCGTCCAGCCAGCGGGTAGAAAACGGATAAGGCGTGCGCTTGCCGGCGTAAAACAGCAGCGGCACGACCAGCGGCAGCTTTTTGTGCCCCGCGTCGAGATGGCGCTTCATGGCGGCCACCGCATAGCGCATCAGCCGAAACGCCATATGGCTATCGGGGGTAGACTGATGTTCAATCAGCACATGCACGTAGCCATCACCGCCGCGGCGGGTTTTCAGGCTGAACAGTACGTCGCTAAAGTACTGACGCAGGTCGTCCTCAACGAAAGAGCCAGACTCCAGCTTCAGCGTGCTGAGGTCGCACAGGGCGCGCAGTCTGGCAGGCAGGTGAAGCTCCATAAAGTCACGAGCGACGCTGGGCTGGCTGAGAAACTGCCGGAAGGCCGCATCGTGCGGAGTCGGGGTGCTGTTTTTCTTCTTCATCTTTCCTGACTCTGAAAAAAACATGCACAGAGCCTGACACAGAAGAAATAACCAGTCATTAGCGAGACCGGTAAAAATAAGCCAGGAGAAGCCTGATATGAGAGTGTTGCTAAATGGGTCTTTTTGAGCCAGCCTTATATCTCCTGCTACTTATGCCAGAAAGAAATATCTCTTCTTCCAAAAAGCCCAGGAGTTCTTTAATGTCTTTCTTCTTGCTTCAGAAACCTCTAAAATTTTCTTTTTAATAAAGATTTGGATAGCAATTTCTTCTGAGTGCCAGCATTTGGCATTTCCACAAACAACGCCTTAATATTATCGATTTTTGTCTTACTCGGATCCCAAAGTTCATACAATAATACGTACGCAAAACATAAGAAACTCTGTTATGAGCTGTCATAACGTACTGACTTATAACATTTGCAACCTCGCCATCTGGCGGTTTTTTTCATTTATGCTCTACCTGAAAGACACTGGGTCCAGCAGGCAGATGGGTAGTGAGCGAGCGTTAGCCGTAGAGCTAATCCTGATGACTGATTTGCCGGTTTAGCTCAATTGGTAGAGCGCCTGACCTGTAATCAGGATGTCGCGGGTTCGATGCCTGCAACCGGCACCATTTCAACAATGCCCTCTTAAAAAGAGATGTAAAAAAAAGATATATTTAACATATCTTTAGCATTGACAAGAAATAATGTGATATCTGTCTCGCTAATTGGTAAATAACTGGTCGCAGCTGGAGTTATTGCCAATCATTTGCTGAGCCTGAAAAAATTCAACTTTAAAAGTACATTTTAATCAACGATGTAATTAGCTATTTTAATCTCTGTATTATTTTTTGCTTGTTTCGCGGCCTGCTGGTATAACAAATACGCAGCGCTGCTTACTATGCATTGAGTTAAATAGTGGAGATTCAAATATGGAAATTGTGGATAGAGAGCAGTTGAAGATTATATCTGGCGCGAATGCCAATAGTGGCTATGAATCTTTTAATAGTTCCAGGAATTATTCTGGCCATACCAGCTATGGGGGCCAGGGTGCCGGCTTTGTTGGAACTCATTCGTGTGGGATGGATTTAGGTTCAATTATTCGTGATAACCCATGTGTATCAAGTATCGTTACGGGTGTTATATCAGGTTCAACCTCTTGGGGTGGCGTGGCCAGAGGCATTGCCGCAGGGGCAATATCATGTGCTGCCACCGGTAATGGAAATGGTGGAGGGACAGGGAATAACTATGGCGGACAGTGCACCTGGTAGGGAAAACAGGGTAAAAAATGCCTGTATTATTCCTGGGATATTATCAGCCACTGCTCTGTTAACCTCAGTAGATATTTTCCCAGATGATGGATGGATGGGTTTTCTACCGTATGAAGCCGCAAAGTTTTTTGTGATTTTATTTTGTTCTTATGGCGGCATAGCCATCCTCAAAGACTTAACCCTTTATTTTATAAAGGGTAAAAGGGAGTAACGTTTCTCCCTCTATCAAAGCTCGCTTCGGCGGGCTTTTTTATTAATCAACGTCGCCGCTGGCACTGGCCGCGCACCCAAGGCCGCAACCTTTATCTCAGGGCGGCAAACTCGCCTTAATCGCCGCCCACACCGATTCCTTTGCCTGCACGGCATAACGCCGCTGGTTTCGAGGATTATCTCCTGCCCCTTTCTGGCGCAGGAATAGGTGTCGGAAGAGCTGAAGGCTCTCTTCAGCGTCGGCGCTAACAACCTGCCGCTGCACGCCCTCTGTCTCGCTATCGAGCGCAGACAGACGACGATTACCGCGGCAGCCTGCTAGCCGCCGGGAAGTGAACGGATTAGCTAAGGCGATCGAGCCAGCGCGCATAAGCCTGATCCCACAGCGCGGCAGGGGTGCCCGCTTTGCCAAGGCCAAAGCCGTGACCGCCGCGGCTGATCTCTATCAGCTCCACCGGCACGCGGTTGCGCCGACAGGTATCGCGCATCAGCTCGGTGTTATAGGGGTTGGAGACAGGGTCATCTTCCGCCTGCGCCAGAAAGGTGGGCGGATAGCTGCGGGTTACGTAATTCTGCACCGACCAGTTCGCCTCTTCCGCCGGCGTCGCGCCGTTGCCCACCAGAATACGGTGCGTGGTGGTGTGGGTATAAGGCGCTTCCAGGGTAATAACCGGATAGATCAAACCAACGCTGTCGACTTTCGGCACCACGTGATCCAGCTCATCCTGGAATTCATAGGAGCGGAAATCTGGACGCGCCGCCGCCATGCCGAGCAGGTGCCCGCCGGCGGAGAAGCCCAGCACGTGCACTTTGCGCTCCAGCGAACGCACCAGCCGAATAGCGCGCTGCGCGTCCTGCAGCGGCGCAAGATGGCCCGCCTGCCACTTCTCTTCCGGCAGACGATAGCTCAGCACATAGGCGGTGTAGCCGTTGCTGTTGAGCCAGCGCGCCACCGGCCAGGCCTCGCGACCCATGCCGATAAACTTATAGCCGCCGCCCGCCGCGATCAGCACCGCTTCGCCGTTGGGGTTTTCTGGTTTAAACCGCTGAATAGTCGGGCTGACAATATTGGACCAGGAGCCGTGCTTGTTAACGCGCAGCGGCCCCGACGGCCCGCCGCCGCCCGGCGGTTCGTCCGGCCACAGCGGAATGACCTCATCGCGGGCAAAGAGCTTGCCTGCGGTCATCGAAAGGAGAAGGGCTCCAGACTCCAAAAGAAAGTGTCGACGCGTGATCATGATGCCCGTTGAGTCAATGCCAGTAGCTGATCCAGACGCGCCTGTCAGCGGCGGCGCTGTTATTATGTGACGCATATCAATTGCTGGCGATTATGTACGCAATCCGGCACAAAATGCTACAAAAAAAGGTGGGCTGAAGGCGCTAATTCGCCCGCGGCGCGGAGAGCATTTACTCTGTTTAAATCTTCCGCAGCCGCGCGCATAAAAGAGACCGCGCAGAGAGTTTTTCAGGGGGGAGATCGTCAGGCGAAACGGTTTGCCGGTCTGTTTCCTGTGCGAAAACAGCGTGATTAGCAGGAATTACAGAAGCCTGAGTGAGTCGAGGACGCCAGAGTGCAGGCAAAAGAGGTTGGCAGGCAAGGCTGCCATCACGCCTGAAACGGCGCGGCGTCTGTAAGCGGAATAAGGCATAACCCCCCTGCTGTTAAAAAGGCCCGCAGGGGTGCGGGCCAGAAGCGTTAGCGACGCGGCCAGCGTTAATCTTCCTGCTGAAACTGCGTCATTACCGTCTGCTCGCACAGCGGCTCGTCGGCGCGCAGCTTGCCTCGTTCGTCTTCGCCCAGCTGCAGCCAGGCGTTCGCCACCTCGCTGGCGATATCCTCGTCAAACGAAGGCTGGTTCATCGCGCTCGACGATTTGCTCATCGCCGTATAGCTTTTCATTTTCTGCACGTAGGAATCCGCCGTGCCCACCTGGGTCTCCCCGCTGACGATATGGCAGAGCTTGCTGGCATAAACGTTTTCCTGCGGAATATTGGTCTCATCGTCAGCGGCCAGCGCGGCGGATGAGGCCAGCATCCCCAGTACAATCAACAACGACTTTTTCATATCCACTCCTGTTTTAATCGGGTGACGGTTTACTCGTCGTGATGCCGGGCGGAAAGGCGCGCCGAGCGCCAGTTCAGCAGCGGCGTTACCGTCACGCCATGAATGACAATGCTGCACACCACCAGTGTCAGCGCCATATCAACCATTGTTTCGGCCTGTTGTCCCGCCATGCCGTGTACCCAGGCGAAGGCGATATAGTTAATACTGCCGATACCGCGAATGCCGAGCCAGCCGATCAGCAGACGGCGCACCGGCGGAATGCCGCAGCGCAGCGTTGTCAGCCATACCGCCAGCGGCCGCACCACGATAAATAATGCCAGTCCCAACAGGATGCCGTCGAGGTTCCAGTGATGGGCAAGCGTCACCCCCAGCACCACCATCATCGCCGCCGCCAGCAACCGCTCAATCGTATCACCAAATGAGAGCGCGTCGCTGACCACCAGCCCGACCGACTTCACCATATTGCCGCTTTCCCCGGCGTGTTCCAGACGGTTGTTGGGATTGACCAGCGCTTCAGCGGGCAGCACCCGCTCCTCTTCGCTCAGCTCTTCCGGTGGAAAACTTTTAAAGACGCGCAGCTCGGCGCGGCGCAGCCCCACGCCGGCGGCGAAGGTCGCCAGAAAGCCAGACGCGCCCAGCGCTTCCGCCGCCGTGTAGCTGAGCGCAATCAGCGCCAGCGCGAGAAAATCGTTGGGTGCCACGTCGCCGTGCGCGTTGCGCAGCCGCGTCGCCAGCAGCCCGACAAGGCGGCCAAACAGAAAGCCTAGCCCCAGACCACCGCCGATGCCCCAGATCACCTCAACCGCCGTCCAGTGACCAAAGCTGCCCCAGGTCAGGCTTTCGCCGTTAAACAGCAGCAGCGCCAAAACAAGCAGCGGCAGCGCCGATCCGTCGTTCATGCCCGCTTCGCTGGAGAGCGCCACGCGCAGCGCGTCGTCGTCGCGCGCATCGTTAACGGAGATCAGGCTCGCCAGCACCGGATCGGTCGGCGCGACGATGGCGCCGAACGCCAGCGCCAGCGGCCAGTCGAAACCCGCCAGCCAGTGCGCCAGCAGCGTCATGCCGCCTACCGTCAGCAGCATCGCCGGGAAGGCGAGCAGCATTCCGAGCCGCCAGCTGTGCGCGCGCAGCGGCAGGCGCAGCTTCAGTCCGGTGATAAACAGCGAGGCCGCCATGGTGATTTCAGTGATATGCGCGGCGGCTTCCGAATGTTTCAGAATGTCGATCTGCACGACGTCGAACACCCAGGGTCCGCAGAGGATCCCGGCTACCAGGTAAAGCCCAAACGACGTCACCGGGCCGCGATGTATCCATCCCGACGCCAGCGACATTAATAACAGAAGGCAGCCGGTGGCTGCCATCCAGGCAAGAAAGCTCATAACGCTCCGTTTTCCCTAAAGATTATGTTTAATCCTGGCACAAGAGCGCGAAAACGGGATCAGTTCTTCAGGTGGCGGCTCGCCAGGCGAAGCGCGAGGCTGGCGGCCCCGGCCAGGGTGGCGAGCGTCACAACGCCATTCCAGCCCCAGCGCGCCAGCGCCAGACTGCCCAGCGCAGCGCCGGTCGCCATGCCGATAAACACCACGGTAAACAGCAGCGCGTTAAGGCGGCTGCGCGCCTCTGGCGCCAGGCTGTAAACCAGCGTCTGGTGCGCCACCAGGGTGGCCTGCACCCCGAGATCGAAGCCGATGGTGCTGAGCACGATCAGCGCCAGCTGGGCAGGTAGCGGCAGCGCGGGCAGCAGAAACATCAGCGCGAAGGAGAGAGTAACCAGCCCAGCGCCGACGATGGTGACGCGCGCCGGGCCGATACGGTCGGCAACGCTGCCCGCCAGCGGCGCGGCCATGGCACCCGCCGCGCCCGCCAGGCCAAAGGCGCCCGCAACTGCACTGTCGAGGTGGAAGCGATCGCTGAGCATCAGCGCCAGCGTCGACCAGAAGGCGCTGAAGCCGACCGACAGCAGACCCTGGGCCAGCGCCGCGCGCCGCAGCGTCTGATGGTGGCGCCAGAGATGCGCCAGCGACAGCAGCAGTCGCGGATAGCTTACCGAGGTGCCGGGGGTAAAGCGCGGCAGCACGCGCCACAGCGCAAGGCTGATGCAAAGCACCATTGCCGCCGCCAGCCAGTACATGGCGCGCCAGCCAAAATACTCCGCCACCACGCCGCTCACCACGCGCGACAGCAGGATGCCTACCAGCAGGCCGGTCATCACCGTGCCGACCGTTTTTCCGCGGCTGCGCTCGGGAGCCAGCGCGGCGGAGGCCGGTACGATATCCTGCGCCACCGTCGCCGTCAGGCCGGTGACAAAGCTGGCAACCAGCAGCGCGTTCAGGCCGCCGGAGAAGCCGCACAGCAACAGCGCCGCCACCAGCAGCAGGCCCTTAATCAGGATAATGGCGCGGCGATCGTGACGGTCGCCCAGCGGCGCCAGCAGCAGAATACCCAGCGCATAGCCCATCTGCGTCAGCATCGGCACCATGCCGACCGCGCCGACCCCGACGCTAAACTGTTTGCCGATGATATCCAGCATCGGCTGGCTGTAGTAAATCGAGGCCACGCTCAACCCTGCGCCTGCGGCAAGGGTAAAGACCAGCGGGCCGGGCAAGGCTTCGGCCGGGCTGGCCGCAACGCTGTTAATTGCTGACATAATGATATTCTCCACAGGGGTATGGCGCTTAGTAAAGCGCATTGCCGCCATACGCGGTAGACTGATAAAAAGCAGAACTGTTATACGTGGTGCGTATGAACAACTTATCCAGTCCCGATCGTATTGAACTGATGCAGACCTTTATCCGCATCGTCGAGAGCGGCAGCCTGTCGGCAGCGGCGGCGCAGCTTAATACCACCCAGCCCACCATCAGCCGTCGGCTGCAGGCGCTGGAGCAGCGTCTTGGGCTGAAGCTGATCCTGCGCACCACCCACGCGCTCAAGCTGACCGACGACGGCGAGCGCTGCTACGCCCATGCGCGCCAGCTGCTGGCCACCTGGCACGCGCTGGAGGATGCGCTGACCCACGCCAACGATGAACCGGTCGGCACGCTGCGGGTGCGGGCGCCGCACGCCTTCGGCCAGGATCAGCTGGTCGCGCCGCTGGTGGACTATCTGATGCGCTACCCGCGCCTGAACGTGGAGTGGATGCTTAACGACCGCACGCCCGACTTTATCGCCGAGAATGTCGACTGCGCGATTCAGGTCGGCGCGCTAAGCGATCCCGCTATCGTGGCGATTTTGCTGGCAGAGGTGCCGCGCATCGTGGTCGCCTCGCCGGATCTGCTGGCGCAGCACGCCCCGATCGACGCCGTAGAGCAGCTGGCGACGCTGCCCTGGCTGGCGCTGACCAGCTTTTACCGTAACGAAATTGCGTTACAGCGCATTGACGACGGCCAGCCGGTCAATATGGCGATTGCGCCGCGCCTGAGCAGCGACAGCCTCTACGCAGTGCGCAAAGCGGCATTAATGGGAATGGGTGCGGCGATTATGTCGTCCTGGGTGGTGCAGGAGGATTTAGCGCGCGGCGAGCTGGTGCAGCTTACGCCTGAATGGCAGGCGCCGCCGCTGCCGGTCTGGCTGACCTACCCCTGGGCGAGCTACTACCCGGCGCGATTGCAAAAATTCTTTGAAATGGTGCGGGAAGTGATGCCCCAGCTGACCGGCACGCGGCCAGCCGGGAAATTTTAGCCCGCAGGGGCGGCTTCGCCCGGCGGGGTCAGGAATGCTTTTTATCGTTTTTCGACATATTGTCCAGCCAGCCCATCACAAAGGCCGACAGCACAAAGGTCAGATGGATAATCACATACCACATCAGCTTGTCGTTGGGCACGTTGCGCGCTTCCATAAACACGCGCAGCAGATGGATAGAGGAGATAGCGACGATCGACGCGGCGACCTTGTTTTTCAGTGAGCCGGAGTCCATCTTGCCGAGCCAGCTCAGCTTCTCTTTATGGTCGTCGATATCAAGCTTAGAGACGAAGTTCTCATAGCCCGAGAGCATCACCATTACCAGCAGGCCGCCTACCAGCGTCATGTCGACCAGCGCCAGCAGCAGTAAAATCAGATCGTTTTCCGCAATGCTGAGAACATTAGGCAGCAGGTGAAAAATTTCCTGGAAAAATTTAATCGTCAGCGCCAGCAAACCCAGCGAAAGTCCAATGTAAACCGGAGCCAGCAGCCAGCGCGACGCATACATCAGGTTTTCGGTAAAACGTTCCATAATTTCCCACAGATAATCAGACAGGTAAGGCAGTATAACCGATCCTCTGCGAAGTTATTTCAGCGCCTCTTCAGAAATTTCAGGCGCGGGCGGCAGCGGCAAAGAGAGGCGAAAAGCGACGCCGCCTTCAGGGCGATTTTCAGCCCAGATGCGCCCGCCGTGGCTCTCGACGATAGTTTTGCAGATGGCCAGCCCCAGCCCGACGCCCGGCACCGACGACTCTTTATCGCCGCGCGCGAACTTGTCGAAGATGCGCGTCAGGTCTTTGTCGGCGATGCCCGGCCCGTTATCCCAGACCGCTATCTCAAGCCGTTCGCCGTCGCGCCAGGCGCGAATGCCGCGCTGCGCGCTGTTGCCCGCATATTTCAGGCTGTTTTCAATCAGGTTGGTCAGCACCCGCTCCAGCAGCGTGCTGTCGCCTTTGATCAGCACCAGCTCCGACGGCAGGTCGAGCGTGACGCCGTGTCCTTTTAGCGACGGTGCCATGCTGCTGAGCGCGCCGCCGATCACCTCGTCCAGCGCCAGCCACTCTTCGCGCAGGTTCAGTCCGCCCGACTGGATGCGCGCCATATCGAGCATATTGCTTACCAGGCGGATGGTGCTCAGCGTCTGCTCACGGATCTGGTTGGCCTGGGTGACATACTTCGACTCTTCGCTGGCCAGGTCCAGCATCAGCATCTCCGCCTGGCCGAACAGCACGGTCAGCGGCGTGCGCAGATCGTGCGACAGCGCGGAGAGCAGCGCGTTGCGCAGCTGTTCGCGCTCCGCCGCCAGCCGCGACGCCGCCTCGCTCTGCGACAGCGCCATCCGCTCCAGCGCGTTGGCGATCAGCACGGTAAAGGTCTCCACCAGCCGCTGCTGCTCCGGGATCATCAGCTGACGCAGGTTCTGCGGCTCCACCACCAGCAGCCCGCGGCAGTGCGCGCCGCTCTTCAGCGGCAGGATCTGGTAGGGCACGGCTGGCAGCGTGTCGGTGCCTGCACCTGCGGGCTGGCCTTTGCTGTAGCTCCATTTGGCGATGGCGCGATCCGGCTCGCTGCCCGGCGTCGCCGCGCCCGTCGCCACCAGCTCGCCCTGCTCGTCCGGCAGCAGCAGCAGGCTGCGCGCCTGCAGCGTGACGTCGATAACCCGCTGCGTGGTGGCGGCAATATCTTCAGGCGTCAGCGCGCTGCCCAGCGATTTAGCCATCTCATAAAGGTGACGCGCGCGCTGCTCGCGGTAGCGCGCGACGCGCGCCTGATAGCGCACGCCCGCGGTGAGATTGCCGACAATCACCCCCACCGCCAGCATCACCGCGAAGGTCACCAGATACTGCAGGTCGGAGACCGCCACCGTGCCGGTCGGGGCAACAAAAAAGAGATCGAAGGCGAGAATATTCATTACCGTGGCGATCACCGACGGCCAGCGCCCGTAGCGCAGCGCGATAATCACCACCGCCAGCAGATAGATCATCACGCCGTTGGCGGTATCGAATCCCGCCAGCAGCCAGCGTCCGGCGGCGGTGACCAGAATACAGAGCAGCAGCGCCATCAGCACGCCGCGCAGCGGCAGACGCCAGCGGTCGCCGCCGACGCGCGCATCCGCTAACGCTGGCGCTTCAGCCGCAGGCTCATCGAGCGCCACCACCAGCAGATCGAGATCCGGCCCCAGCTTGCCGAGGCGCGTGGCGAAGCTGTCGCGGTGCCAGCGCCGCAGCGGGCGGCGGCCGGTAACAATCTTGCCGAGATTATGCTCGCGGGCGTAGCGCAGCACCGCCTGCGCCTCGTCAGGATCGGAGAGCGTGGCGGTCTCCGCGCCCAGCTCCTGCGCCAGCTGCAGCGTTTTCAGGACGGCGCGCCGGCGCGCTTCCGGCAGCCGGTTAAGGCGCGGCGTCTCAACGTAGACCGCGTGCCACTCGCTGCCGAGCCGCGCCGCCAGCCGCGCGGCGATGCGCACCAGCTTTTCGCTGCCGGAGTCCTCACCGATGCAGAGCAGAATGGCATCGCGCGTGTGCCAGACGCGGTCGCGGCCCTGCTGGTCGCGCCAGGCGCGCATCTGATCGTCGACGCGGTCGGCGGTGCGGCGCAGCGCCAGCTCGCGCAGGGCGAACAGATTGCCCTTGCGGAAGAAGTTTTCGATGGCGCGCTCCGCGCGATCGCCCACGTAGACCTTGCCCTCTTTCAGGCGCTGGCGCAGATCGTCCGGCGGCAGATCCACCAGCACCACCTCATCAGCGCTGTCGAAAAAGGGGTCGGGCAGAGTTTCGCGCACGCGAATGCCGGTCACGCCGCCCACCACGTCGTTCAGGCTTTCCAGGTGCTGCACGTTGACGGTGGTGATGACGTCGATGCCCGCGTCCAGCAGCTCGTCGATATCCTGCCAGCGCTTGGGATGGCGCGATCCCTGCACGTTGGTGTGCGCCAGCTCATCCATCAGGATCACCGCCGGATGGCGCGCCAGCGCGGCATCAAGGTCGAACTCGGCATGACGCGAGCGGCCGGTAGCGCGCCGCGGCAGCACCGCCAGCCCATGCAGCAGGCTGGCGGTCTCTTCCCGGCCGTGCGTCTCCACCACGCCGATCAGCACGTCGAGCCCCTGCGCGCGCAGCCGCTGCGCCTCCTGCAGCATGGCGTAGGTTTTGCCCACGCCCGCGCAGGCGCCGAAGTAGATTTTCAGCTTGCCGCGATGGCTGTCGGTCTGCTGCAACAGCAGCGCGTCGGGATCGGGGCGTTCGCGTTCGTCGTTCATTACATCCTTCAGGGTTGAGTCAGCGCGTCCAGCGCCAGGTTAAGCCGCAGCACATTAACGGTGGGATCGCCGCTAAAGGCGAGCAGCGGCCGCTGCGTATTGGCGTCGATCAGATCCTCCACCGTTTTCAGCGGCAGCTGACGGGCGGTGGCGACGCGCGGCGCCTGCCAGCGCGCGGCGGCGGGCGAAATCGCCGGATCCAGCCCGCTGGCCGACGCGGTCACTAAATCTACCGGCACCGCCTGCGGCGAGAGCGGATTAGCGGCGCGCAGCGCGGCGACGCGATCCGCCACCGCCTTGTCGAGCGCCGGATTGCTTGCCGCCAGATTGCTGCCGCTCGACGCCAGCGGATTATAGGGCGCGTCGCCGGTGGCCGACGGCCGCCCCCAGAAATAGCCGGGTCGGGTAAAGTTCTGGCCGATTAGCTCAGAACCCTGCGCTTCAATCAGCGATCCGTTGGCCTGGGCCGGAAACAGCCACTGGGCCAGGCTGGTAGTAAGCAGCGGATAACCGACGCCGGTTATCAGGGTAAGCAGCAGTAAAACTAACATTGCCGGACGTAACTGACTCATTTTTTTCTCCTTACGCCAGACCGAGCAGCACTAACAGCAGGTCGATGGCCTTAATGCCTATAAAGGGCACCAGCAGCCCGCCCACGCCGTAGATCAGCAGGTTGCGGCGCAGCAGCGACGCCGCGCTCAGCGGCCGGTAGCTCACGCCCTTCAGCGCCAGCGGGATCAGAAAGACGATCACCAGCGCGTTAAAAATCACCGCCGAGAGAATGGCTGACGACGGCGAATGCAGATGCATCACGTTGAGCAGATTGAGCTGCGGATAGGTCGCCGCAAACGCCGCCGGAATAATGGCGAAATATTTGGCGACGTCGTTGGCGATACTGAAGGTGGTGAGCGAGCCGCGCGTCATCAGCATCTGCTTGCCGATATGCACCACTTCCAGCAGCTTGGTGGGGTTCGAGTCGAGATCCACCATGTTGCCCGCCTCTTTCGCCGCCTGGGTGCCGGAGTTCATCGCCACCGCCACGTCGGCCTGCGCCAGCGCCGGGGCGTCGTTGGTGCCGTCACCGGTCATCGCCACCAGCCGCCCTTCCGCCTGATACTGGCGGATCAGCGCCAGCTTCGCTTCCGGCGTCGCTTCCGAGAGGAAGTCGTCGACCCCCGCTTCCGCCGCGATCGCCGCCGCGGTCAGCGGGTTATCGCCGGTGATCATCACGGTTTTGATCCCCATTTTGCGCAGCTCGGCGAAACGCTCTTTGATGCCGCCTTTGACGATATCTTTCAGCGCCACCACGCCCAGCACCTTCGCCCCTTCCGACACCACCAGCGGCGTGCCGCCCGCGCGCGCCACCTCTTCCACCAGCGCGTTGACCTCCGCCGGGAAGCGGCCGCTGTTGGCTTCGATATGGCGCTTGACCGCGTCCACCGCCCCTTTGCGGATCAGCCGGTCCTGCACATTGACGCCGCTCATGCGCGTCTGCGCCGAGAAGGGGATAAAGCTCGCCCCCAGGCTGTTCAGGTCGCGCTCGCGCAGGTTGAAGCGCTGTTTCGCCAGCACCACGATACTGCGCCCCTCGGGCGTTTCATCCGCCAGCGAGGCGAGCTGCGCTGCATCGGCCAGCTGCTCTTCGCTGACGCCCGGCGCGGGCAGAAACTGCGTCGCCTGGCGGTTGCCGAGCGTAATGGTGCCGGTCTTGTCCAGCATCAGCACGTCGACGTCGCCCGCCGCCTCAACCGCGCGTCCGCTGGTGGCGATGACGTTGGCGCCCAGCATACGGCTCATGCCCGCCACGCCGATGGCGGACAGCAGGCCGCCGATAGTGGTGGGGATCAAACAGACCAGCAGCGCCACCAGCACCGTGACGCTGACCGGCGCGCCGCCCCATGCGGAGAAGGGCCAGAGGGTAACGGTCGCCAGCAGAAACACGATGGTCAGCGACACCAGCAGAATGGTCAGCGCGATCTCGTTAGGCGTTTTCCGCCGCTTCGCGCCCTCTACCATAGCGATCATGCGGTCGAGAAAGGTCTCGCCTGGGTTGACGCTGCACTGGATCACCAGCCAGTCGGAAAGGATGCGCGTGCCGCCGGTCACCGAGGCGAAGTCGCCGCCCGACTCGCGGATCACCGGCGCGGATTCGCCGGTGATGGCGCTCTCGTCGACCGAGGCGCCCCCCTCCAGCACTTCGCCGTCGCAGGGAATAATATCGCCCGCCTCCGCCAGCACAATGTCCCCCTTGCGCAGGCTGTCGGCCGAGACCTGCTGCCACTGGCCGCCGTGGCGCGGCTCAGACAGCTTTTTCGCAAAGCTGGTTTTCTTGACCCCTTTCAGGCTACTCGCCTGCGCCTTGCTGCGCCCTTCCGCCAGCGCTTCGGCGAAGTTGGCAAACAGCACGGTGAACCAGAGCCAGAGCGCAATAGCGCCGGTAAAGCTGGCGCGGCCGTCGAGCCAGCCCCCCGCCATGCCCAGCGCCAGCAGCGTGGTAAGCAGGCTGCCGAGCCAGACCACAAACATCACCGGATTGCGAAACTGCACGCGCGGATCCAGCTTTTTCAGCGCGTCGACCAGCGCGACGCGCATCAGTGCGCCGTTCAGCGCCTGTTGTTGACGACTCATGAGTGCGTACCCTGAAGAAGTTGCAGATGCTCAGCGACTGGGCCCAGCGCCAGAGCAGGAATAAAGGTCAGCGCGCCCACCAGCAGCACCGCGCCGATCAGCAGCGCGATAAACAGCGGGCCGTGCGTCGGCAGCGTGCCGTTGCCTACCGGCTGCGCTTTTTTCACCGCCATGCTGCCCGCCAGCGCCATCACCGGAATAATGATGCCGAAGCGGCCGACCAGCATGCAGAACGCCAGCAGCAGGTTCCAGAACGGCGTGTTGGCGCTCAGGCCCGCAAAGGCGCTGCCGTTGTTATTGGCGGCGGAAGAGACCGCGTAGAGCACTTCGCTAAAGCCGTGTATGCCCGGGTTCGCCATCCCTGCGCGGCCTGCGTCGGTCATCATCGCCAGCGCGGTGCCGAGCAGCACCAGCGTCGGCGTCACCAGAATCGCCAGCGCGGTCATCTTCATTTCGCGCACGTCGACCTTTTTGCCCAGATACTCCGGCGTGCGGCCGATCATCAGGCCCGCGATAAACACCGCCAGCACCACGAAGAGCAGCATGCCGTAAAGGCCCGCGCCGACGCCGCCAAACACCACTTCACCCAGCTGCATCAGCCACATTGGCACCATGCCGCCCAGCGCGGTAAAGGAGTCGTGCATCGCATTCACCGCGCCGCAGGAGGCGGCGGTGGTGATGACCGCGAACAGGCTGGAGTTGAGGATGCCAAAGCGCGTCTCTTTACCTTCCATATTCAGCGCGCTGTCCGCGCCGAGCGCCAGCAGGTGCGGGTTGCCGCGGGTTTCCGCCCACATCACCGCCACCACGGCCACTACAAACATCAGCGACATCGCCCAGAGCAGCATATGGCCCTGACGACGGTCGCGCACCGCATAGCCAAAGGCGAAGCAGAGTGCCGCCGGGATCAGGAAAATCGCCAGCATCTGCACAAAGTTGGTCAGCGCGTTGGGGTTTTCAAACGGATGGGCCGAGTTGGCGTTAAAGAAGCCGCCGCCGTTGGTGCCGAGCATCTTGATCGCCTCCTGCGACGCCACCGGCCCCATCGCCAGCGTCTGCTTCGCCCCTTCCAGCGTGGTGATGTCGTGGTACGGCAGGAAGTTCTGAACGCTGCCCTGGCTGACGAACAGTAGCGCCATCAGCAGGCTGATCGGCAGCAGCAGATAGAGCGTGATGCGCGTCAGATCGCGCCATGCGTTGCCGAGCGTATCGGTGGCGCGGCTGGCGAAGCCGCGGATCAGGGCGAACGCCACCGCGATGCCGGTCGCCGCCGACACGAAGTTCTGCACCGTCAGGCCGACCATCTGGCTAAAGTAGCTCAGGGTGCTCTCGCCGCTGTAGGACTGCCAGTTGGTATTAGTGACGAAGCTCACCGCGGTATTGAGCGCCAGATGCCAGCTCAGCGCAGGCAGCTGCTGCGGGTTAAGCGGCAGCCGGTCCTGCAGCAGCAGGATCGCCATCAGCACGACAAAACCGAGCAGGTTAAACAGCAGGATCGCCAGCAGATATTGTGTCCAGCGCATGGCAGGCGCCTGCGCGCCGAGCAGCCGCCAGAGCGGACGCTCAACGCCCGCCAGCACCGGCTTGTCAGCGATCAGCACCGCCAGCCCGCGGCCCAGCGGCTGCGCCAGCACCATCAGCACCAGCAAATAAACAGCAATCAGTAAAAACGCGTTGGCGGCCATTAAAACGCCTCCGCATTTAACAGGGCATAGATCAGGTAGCCCAGTAACAAAAACACCAGCACGATGCCGGTTATTACGCCCACGCTCACAGCGACCTCCAGAGGGATCAGGGTTTCCCAATAGCCTGCGCGCATCGGTATAAAGAAGCGGTTAAATTGCCTGTAGCGGGCGTAAAAAAGTTATAAAAATGGCGAATAAACAGGCGGATGAGCGGGGGGTGCTGCCTTTTTTAATTATAAAACCCGCTGGCGCAGCGTAACGGCTCTGCTGACGTTGTGAAGACGATTGATATTCATTATCATTTCGATTTCCTTGCGAAATAATTGTGATGCGTTCTCTTTTTTCTCTGCTGCTGTTGCTGCTGTGCAGCGGCGCCTGCTTCGCGAAATCCATTGTCGATATCACCGGCCAGCGCGTGACGCTGCCCGATCGTCCTCAGCGCATCATTCTGGGCGAAAGCCGCATGCTCTATACCCTGGCGCTGATCGTGCCCGGCAATCCGGCGGCGCGTATCGCAGGCTGGCCTGCGGATATGGCGAAGTACGACGCGCAAAGCTGGCGACAGTTCACCGCCGCGTTTCCGGCGATCAAAGCGGTGCCACAGCTGGGTAGCGGCGCGCTGCGTGATCTCAACCCCGAGCAGGTGCTGAAGCTCAGGCCCGATCTGATTATCCTGCCGCGCCTGGCGAAAAGCGGCGCGGAAGAGGCGCATTTCCGCCAGCTGATGCAGCAGGTCAATATTCCGGTGATTTATGTCGACCTGCGGGTCGATCTGCTCAACAACACGGTGCCGAGCCTGAAGATTCTGGGCGACGTGTTCGACCAGCCGCAGCGCGCGCAGGCCTTTATCGATTTCTATCAGCAGCATATGGATAAGGTGCGCGACCGGCTGGCGAGCTATCACGGCGCAAAAACCCGCGTAATGCTGCATCTGCACCTGGGCCGACGCGACACCTGCTGCACTACCGCGGTCAACGGCAATCTCGGGCAGCTGCTCGCCTTTGCGGGCGGCGACAATATCGCGGCGGGCGCGGTAAAAGGGGTGTTCGGCGAGATCAACCCTGAGCAGGCGCTGGCGCAGCCGCCGCAGGTCTATATCGCGACCGGCATGGCGGACGCGGACAACGACAAAACCCTTCAGCTCGGCCCGGCGATCGGCGCCGGCGAGGCGGCCGCCAGCCTGCAAAAGCTGCTGGCCGCGCAGCCGGTTCTCAGCCAGCTTGAGGCGGTAAAAAACCATCGCGCCTTCGGGCTGTGGCACAACTTCTACCTCAGCCCCTGGCATGTCGTGGCGGTAGAGTTTTTCGCCAGGGCGCTCTACCCGCAGCTGTTCGCCGACCTCGATCCGCAACGCACGCTTGAGCAACTTTATCAGCGCTTTCTGCCGCTGAATTTATCAGGGACCTTCTGGAGCCAGTTACCGCAATGAAACCGCTTTCTTCTCTTCTGCTGGGCGGCGCGCTGCTCTCCGGCAGCCTGCAGGCGCAGGAATCTACGCTGCTGGTGACGCAGGACGCCGAGCCGCAGGAGAATGGCTACCAGCCGCACAGCAGCGTGACCGCCACGCGCGCGCCGGCAAAGCTTATCGACACGCCGCAGAACGTTACGGTGGTGCAGCAGCAGGTGCTGCAGGACAGCGCCGCGCAGAACCTCGACGAGGCGGTGAAGTTCGTCAGCGGCATTACCCAGGCTAATACGCTGGGCGGCACGCAGGATGCGCTGATCAAGCGCGGCTTCGGCGATAACCGCGACGGCTCGATTCTGCGCGACGGCGTGCGTTCGATTCAGGCGCGCAACTTTACCCCCACCAGCGAACGCGTTGAGGTGCTGAAAGGCCCCTCCTCTATGCTCTACGGCATGAACGAGCCGGGCGGCCTGGTTAACGTCATTAGCAAGAAGCCGCTGCTGACGCCGCAGGTGCATCTGGAGGGCCGCAACAGCAGCTTTGGCGGCGGTGGCGGGCAGCTTGACGTGACCGGCCCGCTCGGCACCAGCGGCTTTGCGGGACGGCTTATTGTCGATCACGACGAAACTGACTACTGGCGCAATTTCGGCCGCACACGCCAGACGGTGATTGCGCCGTCGCTGATGTGGTTTGGCGAGAGCACCACCCTGCGCGTCGCCTGGGAACATATGGCGTATCTGGTGCCGTTCGATCGCGGCACGGTAATCGACCCGAAAACCGGCAAGCCGGTGAACACGCCGCGCGAAGAGCGCTTCGACGAGCGTTTTAACGCCACGCGCGGCGACCAGGATACCCTGACGCTGGCCGCCGATCGGATCCTGAACGACAGCTGGACGGCACATCTTAACTACAGCTTTACCCGCAACGCCTACAGCGACCATCAGGCGCGCGCCACCGCCTTTAACGCCGATACCGGCGTGCTGACGCGTCAGGCCGACGCCACCGCCGACGCCCAGAGCCGCTCACAGATGGTGCAGCTGACGCTGAACGGCGACGTCGACTGGGGCCGCGTCAGTCACCAGCTGCTGGCCGGATTCGACTACGAAGCTGACCGCACCTTCCGCGGCGATATGCTGCGCGGCAAAAAGAATAGCCGCTTCAATATCTGGCATCCGGTGTATGACGAGATGTCGTCGACCTCAACCGTGAGCGCTGCCGACAGCGATCAGCGCGAAAATATCGACAGCCGCGGCCTCTTTGTGCAGGACGCCATTCGCCTGACGCCGAACTGGATGCTGCTCGGCGGCCTGCGCTACGACAGCTTCGACGTGATGGCGGGCAAAGGTCGTCCGTTCGTCGCCCGCACCCGCAGCACCGACAGCCGGCTGGTGCCGCGCGCGGGCGTGGTTTACAACCTCAACGACTGGTCGAGCCTCTACGCCAGCTACACCGAATCCTTTAAGCCGAACGTCTCTATCGCCACCGAGATCGGCGCGCTGCCGCCGGAGCTGGGCAAAGCCTGGGAAGTAGGAGGTAAGATCGATCTGCCCAACGGCGTGACCGGCACGCTGGCGCTGTTTGATATCCAGAAACGCAACGTTATGGTTGATGAACTGGTGAATGGCGAGACCCTGACGCGCACCGCCGGAAAGGTGCGTTCGCAGGGCGTCGAGCTGGATCTGGCGGGCAAGCTGACCGACTCCCTCAGCCTGGTGGGCAGCTACGCCTGGACCGATGCGCGCGTCACCGCCGATCCGGCGAATAACGGCAACGCCATGAGCAATACCGCGCGCCATACCGCCGCGCTGTTTCTCACCAACGATTTTGGCACCACCGGCCTGCTGGCGGCGGACGATCTGCGCGCCGGCGTCGGCGCGCGCTACGTCGGTCGCCGTCCGGGCGATGCGGCCAACAGCTTTTATCTCGATGATTACACGGTGGCGGACGCCTTCGTTGCCTGGCAGATGCCGCTTAACCACTACCGCGTCAAGTGGCAGGTCAACGTTAACAATCTGTTTGATAAGACCTTTTATCCGTCCAGCGGCAATAACCTGCGCGTCGCCGTTGGCGAGCCGCGCGAGATCGTGCTGCGCGCCAGCGTCGATTTTTAACCCGCCAGCGCCCAGACGCGATTAAGATCGGCGTTTACCCACAGCGGACTCTCTTCTGCGCCGATAATGCTGTCGGTGCAGAAGCTGTCGCCGAGATCGATACGTTCCGGCCTGACTTCGCGCTGCGCATGCAGCGACCAGAAGGCGTGTACCACCGGCTTCAGCAGCGAGCGCTCCCCCGCTTTCACCACCAGCGCGACGCGTCCCGAGGCGAGCCTGACCAGCGAGCCGACCGGATAGATGCCGATGGCGCGCACGAAAATATGCAGGATCTGCTGGTCGAAGTGGCCGCGCCAGTTCAGCATATTGTGCATCGCTTCGGCGGGCGTCCAGCCTTTACGGTAGCTGCGCGTCGAGGTGAGCGCGTCATAGACGTCGCACACCGCGGCCATGCGCGAGTAGAGGGAGATCTCCTCGCCCTTTAGCCGGTGCGGGTAGCCGCTGCCGTCATACTTTTCATGATGATGCAGCGCGATATCCAGCAGATCCTCGTCGGCGCCCGCCTCCATCAGCATCTGCACGCCGGTCACCGGGTGCTGGCGCATAACCTCAAACTCTTCGTCGCTGAGCTTGCCGGGCTTATTGAGGATCTCCAGCGGCACCGCTGCTTTGCCGACGTCGTGCAGCAGCCCGCCCATGCCGACGCGCCGCACCTGCTGGTCGTCCAGCCCCAGCTGCTGCGCCAGCGTAATCATTAACCCGCAAACCGCCATAGAGTGCAGATAGGTATAATCGTCATGATTTTTAAGGCGCGCGACGCTCAGCAGCGCGGTCGGCTCGCGCCGGATTGAACCGGCGATTTCGTCTACCAGGTCGAGCGTGCCCGCCAGGTTGAGGCGGTGCCCAAGGCGCGCCTCGTTGAACATCGCCATGACCTGCGTCTTGCCCTGCTGGAAAATCTGCTGCGCCTGGTCCAGCTCCAGGAAAAAGGGGGTGCGCGCGACGGGCTGACTGGCCGCCGACGGCGCGGCGGGCGCTGGCACCGATCGATTCAGATCGATCCAGAGCCGCTGGATCCCTTCACTGCGCAGCATTGCGATCTGGCGCGGATCGGTCACCAGCATCTGATTACGAATACGTTTGTCTTTAATCCACCAGACCTCGAGCTTATGGATAAACATCCCTGGCCGCAGCTCGTCGACGGTGATTTGTTTTATCACGATATCTCTCCTAAGGATCGCTCCCGGTAGAGAGATATCGGCAGATGAGCAAATTTTCTTCAGTGGGGAATGAAGTGGTCGGCGCAGCGCTTTATATCGCCTTCACGCCCTGCGCCGCCTTTTGCGCCTCGCGCGCCGCTTCAGGCGTCGGCGTTTCGCCGACGCGCGCGATCGGCCCCATCACAAACAGGAACAGCAGCGCGGCGACCACGCAGTGCGCGCCGACGAACCCCAGCCCGATGCTGTAGCTGCCGGTCAGCCCGACAATCACGCCGAACAGCAGCGGCGTAACGAAGCCGGCGATATTACTGATGCCGTTGAATATGCCGCCTGCAAGGCCGACCGCCTCTTTCGGCGCGGTGTCGCTAATCACCGTCCAGGTGCCGGCACCCGCCGCCACCCCCTTGCCAAAGAAGGCGAAAGACATAATGGCGATAATGCCGAGGTTGCTCGGGATAACCGCGGCCATCACCAGCGACGCCGCCATTAGCATGCCGATAATAAACGGCGTTTTGCGCGCCCAGGAGAGGCTCCAGCCGCGTTTGATCAGCATATCGGAGATATAGCCGCCGCTGATGCCGCCGAGAAAGCCGAACAGCGCGGGCGCGATGGTGGCGAAACCGGCGTCCATAATATTCATGCCGCGCGCCTGTACCAGATAGATGGGGAACCAGGTAATAAAGAAGTAGCTAAGCGCGATGGTGCAGTACTGACCGAGATAGGCGCACCAGAGCATGCGGCTGGAGAGCAGGGTTTTGAACATTTTTTTGTTTAGCGCGGGCCGCGCCTTCAGAGTATGGGCCGCGTCGATATCCACCAGCGCCCCGCCCTCGACGATATAGTTAAGCTCGCTGGCGGAAACGCCGGGATGGTTGCGCGGCTCGCGCATATAGGCCGCCCAGACAAACACCGCCAGCACCCCGATGCCGCCCAGCACGAAGAAAGGCCACTCCCAGCCAAAGCGCGACACCAGCCAGCCGGAAAGCGGCGAGAAAATGGCCACGGCGAAGTATTGTGCCGTGCTAAACAGCGCAGAGGCGCGCCCGCGCTCTGCGCCGGGAAACCACATAATCACCACGCGCGCGTTGGCGGGAAAGGCGGGCGCTTCTATCAGCCCCAGCGCAAAGCGCAGCGTAAACATCAGCACCAGCGCGGCGGTGATGCCGCCCGCCAGTTCGCCGACAAAGCCCATCGCAATGGTGGAAAGCGACCAGAGCGCCAGCGTGATGCCGTACACTTTTTTCGCGCCAAAGCGATCGAGCAGCAGGCCGCCGGGGATCTGGCCGATCACATAGGCCCAGCTAAACGCGGAGAGGATCAGGCCAAGCTGGATCGCCGAGAGTCCAAATTCATCTTTGATCGCCGATCCTGAGATCGACAGGATCGAGCGGTCGGCGTAGGCCACCACTGACAGAAACAGGATCAGGCAAAGGATCCAGATACGTACGCGGGTGGGCCGCGCGGCAGCGTGCTCTTTTCTCATCAGGTGAATTCCTTAAAAAGGAGGCATTCCGCCCCGGAAAAAACGATCAGGCATACCGCGTTAAACGCCCTGTGGAGGAAATATAGGTAGCAGGCGAAGGGTTGGTCATTGGGCGAGTGGTGAAATCATGGGCGCTATCTGGCCCTGATTTTGGCAGCCTTCACAACGCAGCTTGCGGCGCCGCACATAAGCGGCAAAAACGGCGGCTGCCGCACGGGGAATGTGCGCCAGCTCCAGGAAATCATGGTGCGCTGCGCTATGAAGCGCAGCCGCATGCGCGCGCAGCTGAGCCGCGTCAGGGTTTCGCAGTTTACTGCCGCTTCCGCGCGGCAAAGGGTCTGGCACCCAGCTGGTTCTGGCTGCGCTGCGGCTGATGCTGTCGGAATTTACGCCGTTAGGGTAGAGGTCAAAGATGACCAGGCCACCGCTTTTTATCGAGAGGCGATGCGGTTTACTCCGCTCAACACAGAGGACGGGAAACTGACATGCTTTTTCCCCGTCGCCAGCAGCGCGCCGCTACTGTGAATAGTTTTCGCGCAGCATCGCCATCAGAACAATATCGTGATAGTCGCCGTCGCGCAGGCAGGCCTTGCGGCGCACGCCCTCCTGCTCAAAGCCGATGCGCTGATAGAGCCGCCGCGCGCGCGCATTATCGTGAAAAACCTCCAGCTCTACGCGCGTCGCGCCCAGCCAGTTAAAGGCGTAGTCCAGGCCATTTCGGATTAAACGTTCGCCGATGCCGCGTCCGCTGAAAGCGGGATCGACGCCGATGCCGAAGCTCAGTCCGTGACGGGTACGCGGCCGGTTTTCAATGAACAGCGTCATTTCGCCGACCATCTGTCCATCCAGCTCCGCAACAAAACCGATATAGCCCTCGCTATCCATACGTTCGAATTTTTTCTGCCATGTCGCCACGCTGGGAAAGGGCAGCTGGGTGGTCCAGCGATAGACCTCTGGGTGGCTGTAAAGACGCTGAAACCCAGCGGCATCGCTGGGTTCACGGCCGCGAATGATTAATTCCATATCGGTAATCCCTTATAAGTTGCACTAAGCTGTTTACTCTCCCCAGGCGTAAAGAGAGTCGTTATGTTGTATCGCCGTTTCGAACGTTTTATCAATATTTTCCAGGATGCTCCATCTGATTCGCCCCCGGGCCGCATCGGTGCCTTCTATTTTTACTACCTGCGTCAGGTGTGGCCAAGTTTCGCGGCGCTGCTGGTGGTCGGGCTGGGATCGGCGCTGATTGAGGTGGCCCTGTTTAGCTATCTCAGCCGCATTATCGACCTGGTCAACGCCTCGACGCCCGCCACGCTGTTCGCCGAGCACTGGCCTGTTCTGCTGTGGATGGCGTTTGTGGCGCTGATCCTGCGCCCGGTGTTTATCGCGCTGCACGATATGCTGGTGCATCAAAGCATTAACCCCGGCATGACCAGCATGATCCAGTGGCAGCAGCATAACTATGTGCTGCGCCAGAGCCTGAACTTCTTCCACAACGACTTTGCCGGACGTATCGCCCAGCGCATCACCCAGACCGGCAACGCGCTGCGCGACTCTGCGGTGCAGCTGGTGGACGCCATCTGGCATGTGCTGATCTATGCGATTACGTCGCTGGTGCTGTTTGCGGAAGCTGACTGGCGGCTGATGATCCCGCTGACGATCTGGATCGTCGCCTATATCGCCTCGCTGCGCTATTTCGTGCCGCGCGTTAAGGCGCGCTCCGTTGTGGCGTCGCAGGCGCGCTCAAAGCTGATGGGCACCATCGTCGACGGCTACACCAATATCGCCACGCTGAAACTCTTTGCGCACCACGATCTGGAAAAGCGCTACGCGCGCGAAGCGCTGCAGGAGCAGACCGATAAAAACTATCGTCTGAGCCGCATGGTCACCAGCATGGACGTGACGCTCTCTTCGCTTAACGGCCTGCTGATCGTCTCTACCTCCGGCCTGGCGCTCTGGCTGTGGAGCCAGTCGCTGATCAGCGTCGGCGCCATCGCGCTGGCGACCGGTCTGGTGGTGCGTCTGGTCAATATGTCCGGCTGGATTATGTGGGTGGTGAACGGCATTTTTGAGAATATTGGTACGGTGCAGGACGGCATCAACACCATCGCCCAGCCGCTCAGCGTGCAGGACGCGCCGCAGGCAAAAGTGCTGCAGGTGACGCGCGGCCAGATCCGCTATGAGGATATCCGCTTTGACTACGGCGGCGGCCATCAGGTGATTAACCGCCTTAACCTCAATATCAAACCCGGCGAGAAAATCGCGCTTATCGGCCCTTCCGGCGCGGGCAAGTCAACGCTGGTCAATCTGCTGCTGCGCCTCTACGACCTGAACGGCGGCCGTATCACCATCGACGATCAAAATATCGCCGAGGTGACGCAGGCGAGCCTGCGCGGCCAGATTGGCATGATCACCCAGGATACGTCGCTGCTGCACCGCTCAATCCGCGAAAACCTGCTCTATGGCCGCCCGGACGCCACCGAGGCGGAGCTGCAGACGGCGATTCGTCGCGCGCGCGCCGACGAGTTTATTCCGCGCCTTTCCGACGCCGAAGGGCGCACCGGACTGGACGCACACGTCGGCGAACGCGGCGTGAAGCTCTCCGGCGGCCAGCGTCAGCGCATCGCCATCGCCCGCGTGCTGCTGAAAGACGCGCCGATTCTTATTATGGATGAGGCGACCTCGGCGCTCGACTCCGAGGTCGAAGCGGCGATTCAGGAGAGCCTGGGCACGCTGATGGAGGGGAAAACGGTGATCGCTATCGCGCACCGCCTGTCGACCATCGCCAAAATGGATCGCCTGATCGTGCTGGATAAGGGCCATATTGTTGAGATGGGCAACCACAGCGAGCTGCTGGCGCACAACGGCCTCTATGCGCGGCTGTGGCGTCACCAGACCAGCGGCTTCGTCGGCGATCACTGATCGCCGCGGCGATACGGCAAGGCGTCGCGCGCCTCATCAGCCCACGTGCGCACGCCTTGTCGCTCTTCCTGAAGAAAATCGGCCACCGCATCGCGCAGGCCGGGATGCGCCAGATAGTGCCACGAGGTGGTAAGCTGCGGCTCAAAGCCGCGCACCAGCTTATGCTCCCCCTGCGCGCCGGCGTCGAACCGCTTCAGGCCGGCGGCGATGGCGTAGTCCATGCCCTGATAGAAACAGGTTTCGAAGTGCAGGCGATCGAACTCCGCCAGGCAGCCCCAGTAGCGGCCATATAGCGTCTCGCCATCCACCAGACAGAACGCCATCGCCGCCGGCTGCTGGTGCAGATGCGCGATCGCCACGCGAATGCTGTGCGGCATGCGCGCCGCCAGCAGGCTGAAAAAGTCGCGCGTCAGATAGGGCCGCTGGCCGCGCACCGCATAGGTGTTGGCGTAGCAGGTATAAACAAAGTCCCACTGATCCTCGCGCAGCTGGTCGCCGCGATACCAGTTAAATTCAAAGCCGCTCTGCGCCACCCGCTCGCGCTCTTTGCGCAGCTGTTTGCGCTTGCGCGACATCAGCGTGTCGAGGAAGTCCTGAAAGTCGCGGTAGCCGCGATTGTGCCAGTGATACTGACAGCCGAGGCGCATCAGCCAGTCTGGCTGCGGTTCAAGCAGCGCATCGCCGCGCGCGTCGGTGAAATTGATATGCGCACTGCTCAGTCCGTGCTGGTGCAGCGTCTCCGGCAGCGCGGCGAGCAGCTGCGTGGCGGCCTGCGCGTCGCCCAGCAGGCGCGCGCCGGTCACCGGGCTAAAGGGAATGGCCCCCAGCCATTTCGGATAGTAGCGAATGCCCGCGCGCTGGCAGGCGTCCGCCCAGGCGTGATCGAAGACATATTCGCCCCATGAGTTGCGCTTGCGGTAGCCGGGCAGCGCAGCGCGCAGCGCGCCTGCTTCCCGCCACAGCAGATGATCCGGCTGCCAGCCGCTTTCGGCGCGAACGCTGCCGCTCTCCTCCAGCGCCAGCAGAAAGGCGTGGCGTAAAAAGGGCTGATCGTCGGGCAGCAGCGCGTCCCATTCAGCGGCGTCAACATCCGCCAGCGAAGCAAGGTGAAGCAGAGACATGCGGAACTCCAGACCAAAACGGGCGAAAAGCTAGTCAAGCAGGTTTTGCCGCACAGCGAAAGGGCAACGGCACCTAATGTGAAGCGATGAAGCGGGCGTTCGGCTGGGCGGGCGGCAGCGCGAAGCCGTTACGCAGCCGCCTGGCTTCTTCGCCCGGCGACCGGCCAAACAGCCGGCGGAATTCGCGGCTGAACTGCGAAGGGCTTTCATATCCCACCGCCAGGCTGGCGCCAGCGGCGGTCATCTGCTGGCGCACCATCAGCAGCCGCGCCTGGTGCAGGCGGATCGACTTCACGTACTGCATCGGCGACGTCTGGGTTACGGCGCGAAAGTGAGCGTGAAAGGTTGCGTGGCTCATGCCGGCGCGGCGGGCAAGCTGCGCGATATCAAGCTCCTGCGCATAGTGCTGATGAATATGACACAGCGCCTGGGCGACTTTGCCAAAGGCGCCCTGCTGCGTCAGGGCGGCGCGCAGTTCTCCTCCCTGCTCGCCGCTCAATACGTGGAAGTAGATTTCCCGCACCAGCGCCGGGCCAAGCAGCGCCGCCTGCAGCGGATCGCCCAGCGCATACAGCAGCCGCGTCACCGAGCGTTGCAGCGCATCGTCGAGCGGCGTGGAAACCATCCCGGCCGGCTGGTGCGTCACCGTCGCGCCCGCCTGCTCCATCTGCAGCAGCAGCTCCGCCGCTACGGGCAAGTCGAGGTGCATATAGATCGCCAGCAGCGGCGCCTCGGCGCTGGCGTCGGTCTCCATAATAAAGGGGACCGGCACGGAAACCGCCAGATAGTGCTGCGCATCGTAGCAATAGACGCGATCGCCAAAATAGCCGCGCTTGCGCCCCTGCAGCACGATCACGATGCCGGGATCGTAGAGCACCGGCGTGCGGCTCAGCGGACGGTTGGCGCGCAGCAGCCGCACATCGGGCAGCGGCGTCAGGTTATAGCCTTCCTGCGGCGCAAGGGCGGCAATCAGGCGGAGTGCGTCGGGGTTCATAAGAGGATTATGCACGCATGCGGCGTAATTTCCTGCCCGCAAGCAGAAAAATCAGCGTTTCAGGCAAGGATGGCAGATAAACAGGCATCCTCTTTTGCGGGTGGCAGGCGCAGTCTAAGACCTCACCCCTAAAGAGGAAAGCAGATGAAAAAGATCATGATCACCGGCGTCAGCAGCGGTTTCGGTCAGGCGCTGGCGCAGGCGGCGCTGGCCGCCGGCCACAGCGTTTTCGGCACCGTGCGCAGCCAGCAGGCGCTGGACGCCTTTACGGCGCGCGATCCGGCACGCGCCCACGGCACCATTCTCGATCTTACCGACCCTGAACGCATCGCCCCGCTAGTGGCAGGGTTTGAAGAGGCGCACGGCCCGCTCGACGTGCTGATTAACAATGCGGGCTATGGCCATGAGGGAATTTTCGAAGAGGCGACGCTGGAGGAGATGCGCCACCAGTTTGACGTGAACCTGTGGGGAGCGGTGGCGATGATGAAGGCGCTGGTGCCGCGTTTCCGCGCGCGGCGGCGCGGGCAGATTATCAATATCACCTCAATGGGCGGCTTTATTACGCTGCCCGGCATCAGCGACTACTGCGCCAGCAAATTCGCGCTGGAAGCCTTTTCAGAGACCCTGAGTCAGGAGCTGGCCGGGTTCGGTATCGCCGTGACCGCCGTCGCGCCCGGCTCGTTTCGCACCGACTGGGCAGGCCGATCGATGGTGCGCAGCCCGCGTACCCTTCACGACTACGATGCGCTCTTCGATCCGGTACGGGAAGCGCGTCTCGCCAAAAGCGGCCGCCAGAACGGCGATCCCCATAAAGCGGCGCTGGCCATCCTCAGCCTGCTGGATCACCCCGCGCCGCCGGCGCATCTGCTGCTGGGCAGCGACGCGCTGCAGCTGGTGCGCGACAAACTGCGCAGCCTTGAGAGCAGCCTCGCCGAATGGGAGAGCGTCACGCGTTCAACCGACGGCTAAAAGCCTGTACATTGGCGTTTTCAACTGCAGGAACGCCCTATGGATCGGCTTGATTGTGACCGGATGTTCGTCGCCGTGCTGGAGCTGGGCAGCTTTGCCGCGGCGGCGGCGCGGCTCGGCGTCAGCAGCGGTCAGGCGTCAAAACTCGTGTCGAGACTGGAGCGGCAGCTCGGCGTGCAGCTGGTGAAGCGCAGCACGCGCGCCCTGTCGCCTACCGACGTCGGCCGCACCTATTATGAACAGGTCAAAACCCTGCTTGACGCCTTTGACGCGCTCGATGCCAGCGTGCGCGAAAGCGCCGGTACGCCGAGCGGACGGTTGAAAATCAGCGCGCCCGTGACCTTCGGCAGCGCGGTGCTCTCCCACGTGCTGGTCGCCTTTGCCAGACGCTATCCGCTGATCGAACTGGACGTCAGCTTTTCCGATCGCCCGGTCAGTATCGTGGACGAAGGCTTCGATATCGCCGTGCGTATCGGCAACCTGAGCGACAGCAGCCTGATTGCGCGCCGCCTGGGGGAAATCGCAGTGCGCCTCGCCGCCGCGCCGCGCTATCTGCAGCAGCACGGCACGCCGCTGCACTGGCGCGCCATCGGCGATCATCAGTGTATTACCGACACGAACTTCCGCGATCCCTGGAACTGGCCGTTCGCCAGCGAGGAGGGCGAGACGGTGACCGTGCCGGTGCGCGGCCGCGTGCGCTTCGCCAATACCGAAGCCTGCCTGCAGGCAGCGGTTGCCGGACTGGGCATCGCGCGCCTGCCCGATTTTATCGCCGCCCCGGCGCTGCAGCGCGGCGATATCGTGCCGGTGCTGGCGGACTACGACGTGCCGCCGCTCGGCCTGTTCGCGCTCTACCCCGCCGCGCGCCATCTGGCGCAGCGCACCCGACTGCTGGTCGATTTTCTGGCGGATCACTTCGATCGTTTTCCGCCCGGCCAGTTCCTTCCAGAATGGAAGGAATGATTGCCGTTTTGACCCGATTATCAGCCACCGGGAAGAGTAATAAGCTGCAGCTCTTGTCAGCATGAGGAGCAGCGCAATGTTAGTCAGAGGTAAATGGAGTGCGGAGTGGCATCCGGTTCAGGCCACGGATAAACAGGGCGGGTTTGTTCGCCAGACGTCGAGTTTTCGCCACTGGATCAGCAGCGATGGCAGCACCCCCTTTCCCGCCGAGCCGGATCGCTACCATCTCTATGTCGCGCTGATCTGTCCCTGGGCCTCGCGCGCGCTGATCGCCCGCAAGCTAAAAGGGCTGGAGTCGGTTATCAGCGTGTCGGTGGTTGCGCCGCAGCTGGGCGAACAGGGCTGGCGCTTCGGCGGCTTTCCCGGCGCGGATCGCGATACGCTCAACGGTGCCAGTTATCTGCACGAGCTTTACACCCGCGCCGATGCCGATTTTACCGGACGCGCCACCGTGCCGGTGCTGTGGGACAAAAAGACGCAGACCATCGTTAACAACGAGTCGGCGGATATCGTGCGCATGTTTAACAGCGGTTTTGGCGACCTCGCCGACAACCGTATCGATCTCTATCCCAGCGCGCTGCGCGCTGAAATCGACGCGCTGAACGCGGCTATCTACCCGCGCCTGAACAACGGCGTCTACCGCGCTGGTTTCGCTACCACTCAGCTCAGCTATCAACAGGCCTATAGCGACGTATTTGAACAGCTGAACGAGCTGGAAGCGCGCCTGGCGGACGGCCGCACTTTTCTCTTCGGCGAGCGCGTCACCGAGACCGATATTCGCCTGTTCGTGACGCTTATTCGCTTCGACGTTGCCTATTACGGCCTGTTCAAGTGCAATCAGCGCCGGGTGCGCGACTATCCGTTGCTCAACCGCTATCTGAAAAGCATGCTGTCGATTTCCGGCGTGCGCGAAACGGTAGATATCGAGCACATCAAACAGGGCTATTATTCTATTAAGGCGCTCAATCCCAACGGGATCGTGCCGGCAGGCCCGGATATGAGCGAGTACGGTTTTTAAGGAGAAGCGGATGGCGAAAGCGTTAGTGATTTTTCTGCATGGCGTCGGCAGTAACGGCGAGGATTTAGCGGCGCTGGGCCGTCACTGGGCGCCGATGCTGCCGGACGTTATCTTCGCCGCGCCCGATGCGCCTTACCCTTTTCCACACGGCGCAGGTTTTGAGTGGTTTAGCCTCGACGGCGTGACGCCGGACAACCGACCGGCGCGGGTACGCGCCGCACGCGCCGCCTTCGACGCCACGCTGGAGGCGATTCTCGCGCGGCACGGGCTACGCGACCAGTGGGACAACGTGGTGCTGGTCGGCTTTTCACAGGGATCGATCATGGCGCTCGACGCGCTGGCGTCTGGACGCTTCCCGCTGGCAGGCGTGGTGGCCTTCTCCGGCCGTCTGGCGTTTGACGAGCCGCTGTCGCCTTCGGTTCAGACCCCTGCGCTGCTGATCCACGGCCACGCCGACGCGGTGATCCCGTGGCGCGAGAGCGAATCAGCCGCGCAGCGCCTGAAAGCCGCTGGCGTCTCTCTTGAGCTTCAGCTTGAACCCCGAACCGAACACACCATTTCCGCGCAGGGCGCGATGCGCACCGCCGCGTTTATCGCGCAGTGTCTGCAGGATTAAGGCCAGAAACGCCTGAGCGCGGCATACGCCTGCCGCGCCGCCTCATGCGGCGGCAGGCGCTTCAGGTCGTCATTAAACACTTCAATCCCTACCGGTCCCCGGTAGCCCGCGCTTTTTAGCTTATCGACAAAGCTGCCGACGTCGATGATGCCCGCACCGGGCAGCTGGCGCCGGTGCTTCGCGAGCTGCATAATCGCCTCTTTATCCTGCGGTGCCGGCTGAACCGCCATATCGCACAGCTGCACTTCATAAATCCGCTCGGCGGGAATGCCATCGAGATGCGAGGCGTCGCCGCCCAGCGCACAGATATGAAACAGATCCACCACCAGCCCGATATTGGGCTGATCCAGCCGCCGCAGCCGCTCCCAAGCTTTCGGCAGCGTATTGTCGACGCTGCACCACGCCATCGGCTCATACATGATGCGCATGTCGAAGCACGCAGCCTCGGAAGCGAGCCAGCGCAGATCCTCGTCGATTTGCTGCACGATAGCGTCGTCGCGCGTGGTGGCGGGCGCCTGAATGGTGTCGCAGCCCAGCGCCTGCGCCAGGGCGATAAACTGCCGCAGCTCGTCCCGCTTTTGCCGACGCAGCTCGCCAGGGGCACCGGTGAAGTCGCGCAGCACCTGCAGGTTGGTGAAGCCCACCCCCTGCTGCGCCAGACGCGCCGCGCCAGCCTGACAGGCTTCAACATCTTCCCGCCAGATTTCGACCTGATCGAATCCGGCGTCGCGCGCCGCCTGAAGTTTCTCTTCGATATTACCGCTTAACAGCACCAGGTTAAGGAATGCAGGCTGAGTCATGAACGTCCTCCTTAATCGTCCGGAATCATCGGCTGCCGCAGAGGCGGAATGCTCCGCGGCCGATATTTGCTTTTAGCCGAGCAGATTCACCAGCGCGAAGCCGGCAAAGGTCATCAGCAGCGATCCGGTAACGTGCACCAGCACGCTCGCCATCGCCCACAAATATTTACCTGATTGTAGCAACATAAGGATTTCTGCCGAGAAAGTGGAGAAGGTCGTCAGGCCGCCGCATAAGCCGGTGACGATCAGCAGCTTCCAGGCGGGATCAAGCTGAGGGTATTTCATAAACCAGGCCAGCGCGGCGCCGATAATAAATCCGCCTGCCAGATTCACCAGCAGCGTGCCCGGCGGCAGGCTGGGAAAGAGCGCGTTAAAGCGCAGCGAGATAAGCCAGCGCAGCGTACAGCCGGCAGCGCCGCCCAGCATAACGGCGAACAGCGACTTCAACATAGTTAACTCCTGTAGTCAGCGATCGCGCAGGGAGGTGGCGGAGAGAGAGCACTAGCCTGACACACCAGCAACGCCTGCGAGAGGATTCGGGTTAATGTCAGGCGTCATCAGCCGCTGGGGTCGCCAGCAGGCGGTTGGGGAAGGTGGAACGCCATCACCTTAAGGCGTTGATAATACGATGATGCACCGGGAGTGACAAGCGGGTCAGACCAGCAGCAGGCGGCGAAAAAGCAGGTTCTGGAGACTTTGCCGCGGCGAGTTTTTTAATAAAAGCGTACCTCTTCTAACAGCATTTAATAATTTTTATATAGTCAGAGCAGTACTGAATAATCTTTTCATCATTGGTTATTAAGATCAGATTTTCTTCTCGAGCCTGGGCGACCAGCAAACGATCAAAAGGATCTTTATGCATCTTTTCTGGTAAGTTGCGGATGGAGCAGGCATGGCGTGAGGTAATGGGGAGTTCAATATAGCCCGCCTCTTTTAATCCTTCAGTCAGGCTGACTGGATCAAAGCCAAAATCGGGTTTGCCTAAATCGGCCTTGATAGCGATTTCCTGAATTGAGGCAGGCGAATAATAAAGTCGATTATTGTGGTCGGCCAGGATAGCGATGGTCTCTGTAGCGAGTTTTTCTGGCTGCCAGCCAATCCAGATAAGGGCATGGGTATCAATTAAATATCCGCCTTCTGTCGAAGCAGAAGCTTTATTCTTCCCTGGTGCCATGCTCGCTATTCCCGTAAAACAGCGCTTCAATCTTGTCGGCGTGCAGTTGGTTAAAGTTGTCTGGCACGCTGATTTCGCCCTTCTCTTTCATAAACCCGATGCGCGGCGTTTTCTCAGCCGGAGTCAGAGGAACGAGCTTCGCCATCGGCTGACCGTTTCGGGCGATAATATATTCCTCACCTGTAGCCGCTACATGCGCTATGAGTTTAGAAAAATGCGTTTTTGCCTCGTAAAGGTTCAACTTGTGCATAAAACCTCTGTTAGTTGGTCAAGTTACTCGCCAGCGATCGTGCTTTGTTAGTCTAAAGACATGATGTTTGCTGGTCAATTTCTATTCAGCACGCGCAGAGAATAGTGATGCAATCATTCACAGATTTCTGCTTTAAGGAGAAGGTTATGCGCACTCTGATTTTCGATACCGATATCGGCGTAGATGACGCCTTCGCGCTGGCTTACGCGGCGCGCACGCAGCGGCTGCTGGGCATCACAACGGTGTTCGGCAACGTGGCGGTAGGCCAGGCGGTAAAAAACGCTCGCCTGTTTTGCGACAGGATGCGGATCGACGCCCCGGTCTATCGCGGCTGTTCGCGCCCGCTGGCGCTGGCACCCAGCGAGCCGGCGAAGCTGCACGGCGAAGATGGTCTGGGTGACGCGTTTGCCAACCCCTACAGCGACGCCGCGCCGGACGCGGTGCCCTTTATTATCGACAGCGTGCGCGCGCGGCCGCATGAGGTGACGCTGGTGGCGATTGGCCCGCTGACCAATATCGCCAGCGCCATCAATCAGGCGCCCGATATTATCCCGCTGGTGAAAGAGCTGGTGATTATGGGCGGTGCCTTCGGCACCGACGGCCACAGCGGCAACGTCACCCCCTTCGCCGAGTTCAATATCTGGAAAGATCCGCACGCCGCCGATCAGGTGCTCAGCTCGGCGCTTAACATCGTGGTGGTGCCGCTCGACGTGACGCACAAGGTGCTGATCAGCGGCAAGGAAGTGCAACAGCTTAACCAGCCTGTGCTGAGCGCCATCGTGCGGCCCTATCTTGCCTACAGCCTGCAAAAAGAGGGCTTCGACGGCATGGCGCTGCACGATACGCTGGCGATCGCCTGGCTCTGCCAGCCCGAGGCGTTTCAGCTGAGCGAAGGGCCGCTGCGCGTTATCACCGAGGGCATCGCGCGCGGGCAAACGGTGCGTAAGCTGAGCGCGCTGGCGTCGCGGGAGGATCCGTTTCGCCATCTGCCCGCCCAACGCGTGGCGCTGGGGGTCGACGCCGAACAGGTGCGCGACCACTTCTTTCGCACCCTTAGCGATCGAAGTGAATAACGCCCTTAATCAGCTCGCGGTTGTTGATCACCTGCGGCTCGAAACTTTCCGCCAGCGTCGAAAAGGCGAAGTGCGCGTTGAGCATCATGCCGGCGCGCAGCTGGCCGCTCGCCATCAGGTCGCGCACGCGATCGAAGTCTTCGCGCGTCGCGTTGCGGCTGCCCATTAAGGTGCTCTCTTTCTTGTGGAACTCGCTGTCCGGGATGGTCAGATCGCCTTTATGCAGGCCGACATAGACCACGGTACCGCCGTGGCGCATCAGGTTGACCGCGTTGTTCATCGCCGCAGGGCTACCGGTCGCGTCGATCACCTTCAGCGCCAGCCTGCCGTTAAACTGCGCGCGCAGCGCATCGTAAAAATCATCACGCGTCGGATCGAGCGCCGTCAGGCCCAGCTCTTTGGCAACGTGCGCGCGGCGAAACGCGCTGGTGTCCGCCACCACGACCTGAGCGCCTGCCGCCGCCGCAATCGCCGCCACGCCCAGCCCGATTGGCCCCGCGCCCACCACCAGCACATCCTCATCCGCGCCGACGCTTGCCCGACGCACCGCATGCGCGCTGATGGCGAACGGCTCAATCAGCGCGGCCGCTTCCGGCGCGACCTCCTTTACCTGCAGCAGATTACCGGCCGGCACCGCGAGATACTCGCAAAAGCCGCCATCCTGATGCACGCCGATGACAGAGATCTTTTCGCAGCAGTTGGTCTTGCCGCTCTGGCAGGCGTCGCAGCGCAGGCAGGAGATATAGGGGATCAGCGCCACGCGCTGGTCTGGCTCAACCCCTTCCGCGCCGTCGCCCAGCGCCACGACTTCGCCGCACAGCTCATGTCCCAGCACGCGTGGATAGCTGAAGAAAGGCTGGTTGCCCGCCCAGGCGTGGATATCGGTGCCGCAAATGCCGGCGGCGATGATTTTAATCAGCGCCTCGCCCGCCGCAGGCGCAGGCTGCTCGCGCGTGGTCCAGACCATTTTTTTAGGTTCAGCGATGACCAGGGTTTTCATTGTTGTCATGATGGTTCTCCGGTTGTCCTGCCGCAGTTATGACGAATTGATCACAGAGCGGCTGTTTTGCCCGCGCGATCTGTGAGGCACGGCGTTTTTTTTGGGATTTGAATGGTTTTTAATAAATAAAAACCCGGAGAGCGCCCGTGAGCCGAAATCTGAATCTGCGCCAGAACGTGATTAATCAGATGCTGGAAGGGATTGCCCAGCGCCATATCCGTTCGCCGCTGCCCGCCCAGGCGGCACTGGCGGAGATGTTCAATATCAGCCGTACCACGGTGCGCCACGCGCTGCACTATCTGACGCAGTGCGGCGTGCTGGAAAAGGTGGCGGGAACCTATGTGATCGTGCGGCAGCCGCAGGAGGAGGATGGCTTCAGCGAACTGACCTCGCCGATTGAGCAGCAGGCGAGCCAGTTCGAGCAGGCATTTTTCGAGATGATCAACCAGCGCCAGCTCGCGCCCGGCGACGCCTTTAGCGAGCTACAGCTGGCGCAGCGGGTCAGGGTCAGTCCGGTGGTGGTGCGCGAGTTTCTGCTGCGCTTTATGCGTTACGATCTGCTGGAGCCGGTCAGGCGCGGCCGCTGGCGCATGAAAAAGTTTACCCTCGACTACGCCGACAAGCTGTTTGAGCTGCGCGAGATGCTGGAAACGCACGCCCTGACGCGGTTTCTCAACCTGCCGCCGCAGGATGAGCGCTGGATCCAGGCGCGCGATCTGCTCGATCGCCACCGCGCCCTGCGCGATACCATCGCCAGCGACTATCGCCAGTTCGCCGCGCTGGATAAAGAGCTGCATTCGCTGATCCTTTCTGCCGCCAACAACCCCTTTTTTAACCACTCGCTGGAGATTATTTCGGTTATTTTTCATTCGCATTATCAGTGGGACGAGCGCGATCTCAAGCAGCGCAATATCGTAGCGCTGGAGGAGCATATGGCGCTGCTTGCCGCGCTGATTAGCCGTCAGGATGTCGATGCCCTGCTGGCGCTGCATACCCATCTGGCGACTTCCCGCCTCTCTATGGCGCGCTCAATTCAGCAGTACAATTAAAAACCGATTAAAAACCGCAAAGCATTAGCTCCCGCACGAATCAGAAACATCTTCGCAACATCCCGGCGGCATTGCTTCTAGTCTCGACTGCAACTCATGGCGAGCCGCTGAGCCGCTATGTTCTCTGACCTCTGATAACGATAACGACCCCGCTACGGGAGTATGCCATGGAAAATACCTCAACCCGCGACGTTAAAAACCCGGCCGTCGGCGCGCAGCCTGGCCAGGAGTATGTGCCGGCGCGCAGCGATATCGTGCGTTCGCCGCGCATTCGCAAGATTCAGATCACCGCCATGCTGCTGCTGCTGTTTGCAGCCATTATTAACTATCTGGACCGCAGCTCGCTCTCGGTGGCCAATATGACCATCCGCGAAGAGCTGGGGCTGAACGCCACCGAAATCGGCATGCTGCTCTCCGCCTTTTCGCTGGCGTACGGGCTGGCGCAGCTGCCCTGCGGCGCGCTGCTGGATCGTAAAGGCCCGCGCATTATGTTAGGCCTCGGCATGTTTGTCTGGTCGCTGTTTCAGGCGGCGGCCGGGCTGGTGCATAACTTCACCCAGTTTATTCTGGTGCGAATCGGCCTCGGCATCGGCGAAGCGCCGATGAACCCGTGCGGCGTGAAGGTGATCAACGACTGGTTCAACATTAAAGACCGCGGCATGCCGATGGGCTTCTTTAACGCCGCCTCGATGATTGGCCTGTCGGTGGCGCCGCCGGTGCTGGCTGCGATGATGCTGGCGTTCGGCTGGCGCGGCATGTTTATCACCATCGGCGTGCTCGGTATGTTTCTGGCGATTGGCTGGTACATGATCTATCGCGACCGCGACAACAACAGGCTGAGCGCGGAGGAGATCCACTATCTGCAGGCGGGCAGCGTGGCGTCGCGCCAGGAGCCGCTGAGCTTCGCCGAATGGCGCGGCCTGTTCAAGCAGCGCACCATGTGGGGCATGATGATCGGCTTTAGCGGCATCAACTATACCGCCTGGCTCTATATCGCCTGGCTGCCGGGCTATCTGCAGTCGACCTACCACCTGGATCTGAAGAGCACCGGCCTGCTGGCGGCAATTCCTTTCCTGTTCGGCGCGGCGGGCATGCTGCTTAACGGCTATGCGGTGGATGCGCTGGTGCGTCGCGGCTTTGATGCGGTGAAGACGCGCAAAGTGTGCATTATCACCGGCATGCTACTGTCGGCGGCCTTTACCGCCTTCGTGACGCGCGCCACCGACACCACCAGCGCCGTGACGCTGATCGGTATGGCGCTGTTCTGCATCCACTTCGCGGGCACCTCCTGCTGGGGTCTGATCCACGCCAACGTTACGGCGCGCATGACCGCTTCGGTCGGCAGCATTCAGAACTTCGCCAGCTTTGTGTTCGCCTCCTTCGCGCCGGTCATTACCGGCTGGGTGCTCGATACCACCCAGTCGTTCAGCCTCGCGCTGATGATCTGCGCCGGGATCGCCGTGGTGGGCGCCCTCGCCTATCTGGTGCTGGTGCGCAAGCCGATCACCGACGGCGTTTAGCCGTAAAGGGCCGGGCGCCCTGCCCGGCTAGCTCAGCTTATGCAGCGTCACGCCGTGGCGCGCGCCGTAGCGTTCGATACCGGCAATCACCTTTTCCACACTCAGGGGCGGCGGCGGCGCGAAGAGCGGCGCCCGCGCCCGCAGCGCGGTGTCGAAGTGCGCGGAAGCGGCGAAATCATGCGGATAGCGCTCGGTATCGACGCCGACAAACGCCCCCTCATGCATCGCGCGATCGAGCAACCCCCGCCAGCGGTCGAGTGGTGCCAGGCCGATACTCTCCGTCCCGGTTGAAGAGAGCAGCATATCGATATCGCGATAGCGCGGCTGGCGATCCAGGAAGCGCGCCAGAGAGGCGGCGGAAGGCTCGGCGCCCGACATCAGCCAGAACGGAATGGCGTGCTGACGCATGGTGCACCAGGGATCCATCAGCAAATAGCTGCTTACCGTCAGGCGCGTCGCGTTGATGCCCGCCGCCAGATACCAGTCGCGGTAGATCTCCGCCACGACGAAGCTCAGCGCCTCAGGGTCCTGATAGCGTATCTCCAGCAGCTGCCAGCCCTGATCTGCCGCCAGCTTTTTCAGCGGCGACTTCAGATACTCGTCCAGGCCCCACTCCGCTTCCGGCACGGTATCGGTCGGCGCAGGTGCATCCCACTGCTCGCGATCGCTGCCGGAACGCGCCAGAAACTCCGCGACGCGTCCGCCGCCCTGCAGATAGTCGCTCTCGGTTGCGCCGCCTGGCCCGCCGAACTGGAAGAAAGAGCGGTCGCTGGTGCGCGTTACCGGCCACTGCCGCGTACAGTGGCTGATAAACAGCGTGCTGTTGCCCGGCAGGCTGCGCATCAGAAATTCATTAAAAGCCAGCGGCAGCGCGCGCAGCTTGAGGTGAAAGTAGCGCATCCTGGCCAGCAGCTGCCGGTCCTGATTGGGATCCTGGATATGGTGCACCGCCAGACGCGGCCAGGCCGCCAGCAGCGCCGCCGCGACCGATTTTCCCTGCTCAAAGCCCGCCTGCGCGTCGTCGGGATCGCTGTGCGCCGCGCGCACCGGACAGAGAAAGGTTTGCGGCAGCCAGGGCGCGCCCGCCGCTGCCGCCAGATGGGTCAGCGCGCCATTGGACGAGCCGATAAAAGCGGCGGGATAGCTCTGCTCCGGGTATTCGCTCACCATCCATTCGGCGATGCCCTCAACATCCAGATCCCCCGCCTGCGATTCGCTGATGCCCTCCGCCAGGCCGCCGACGGCGTAGCCCCACTCTCTCAGCCGGGTCGGCAGACGGTCGAGCGATGGCAGCAGGCGATCGCGTATCGGCGAGGTTTCGCCGTCGTCGACCGGTTTATCATGCAGCGTATGGGCCAGCGCCATCAGCATGGCGGTAGCGGAGTCGAAACGGGCGATGCCTTTAGGCAGTTTACTCATCCTGATACTCCTGCTGAATGCGCGTCAGAAAGGGACGGATGGCGTGGCGAAAGCTCCACGGATAGACATAGTGCAGCGTATGGGTGCCGCCGCGCAGCGTCAGCACCTCGCCGCGCGGCAGCAGCGCGCCCAGCTCATCGACCCAGCGCGCAGGCGAAACCGTATCGCGCGAGCCGCGCAGCAGCAGCGTTGGCGCGTTGATATAGGGCAGACGGTGTTCAATACGGTCCTGCAACAGCAGACGGTGGGTTTTCAGGGCGCGCCACAGGCCCGCTTTGGCGAGATCGACGCGCGTCAGCGACGCGGCGGAGCGATGGCGTTCGAGACGGCCATTGCGCCAGCCGCGCCAGGCCTGACGCAGCAGGCTGCGCGCGTGGCGATCCACCGTCGGCCCCTGGAAAACCAGCCCGGCAACCGCCTCGGGATGTTTCACCGCCAGCGCGGCAAGCACCTGGCAGCCGGAGGCGCTGCCGATCCAGATAGCGCGCGTCAGCTGGTTATGCTGCAGCCACTGCCAGAGCGCCTCGGCCTGCTCGTCAACCGACAGCGCCGCCACGGAAGCGGGCAGCACGCTGGCACCGAACCCCGGCAGATCCGGCACCAGCACGCGGTAGTTGTTGCTCAGCGCCAGCGCCAGCTCCTCCATCGGCCGCCCCGACATCACCAGCTCATGCACCAGCACCAGCGGCAGGCCAGGCGCGTCGTGGGGAGTCACGCGGGTAAACATGCGCCACTCGCCAACCTGCTGAAAATAACCGGCCAGCCCGGCGTGATGGCTGCGTGGCGAAACGGGCGGCGTCTGTTTTAAACGTCGCCACTGCTGAACGCTCCACCAGGTTGCCGCTGCGCCCAGTCCTAGCCCGGCCAGCAGCGCGCCGCTCTTCCAGCGCGTCGGTTGTTCCTTACGCCTCATTACCTGCTCCTGAATAGGGTTGTGTCACTTCAGTGTAGGCGGCGAAATCGTGACCAGCAGGCGAGACGGGGGAAGTTATTTTCAGGGGCGCGCCAGCCGCGCCTCGCACTGCTGCGCGATTTCCCACAGGCGATGGCGAATAACCTGCTTCAGGTGCAGCGTGGACTGCGACTGCGGCCGATCGCGGCGGCTGATGAGCGTGACCTCGAACGGCAACGGCTGCGTAATCGGCAGCAGCGTCAGCTGATCGGCGTAGCGGCAGGCGGTAAAAAGATCGACCACGCCGACGCCGCCGCCCGCCAGCACCATATCCGCAATCACGGAGTAGGTTTTAATCGAGAGCGACACCGCCGGATAGAGCCGTTTGTCGTCAAGGGCGCGGTGCAGCACGCGGCCAAGCGGATCCTGTGCCTGCATCAGCAGCAGATTATTGGCACAGAGCCACTCCAGCGACACCGGCGCTTCCCGCTGGAGATGGGGAGGCAGCAGCGCCACCATCGAAGAGTGAAAAAGCGGCTCCGCCAGCAAATCCGCGTCGACCTGCTGGCCAAACACCAGCGCAAAATCGAGCTGGTCATCAAGGATGTTGCGGCACAGCGTGGAAAAATGTTCGGTTACCAGCTCGACGTTAACCGCCGCCGCCTGGTGACGATAGCGCACCAGCGCGGGCGCCATCACCATCTGACCAAAGGCGTGCGCCGCGCCGACGCGCACCGTCTGCCCTTCGCCGCGCCGTAGCTGATCCGCCAGCTGATTAATCGCCTGCAGCCGGTGATAAAGCGCGTCAACCTCCGGCAGCAACCGCCGCCCTTCAGCGGTGATCACCAGGCCTTGCGCGCGCCGTTCGAACAGCGCAAAGCCCAGCTGCTGTTCGGCATGGTTGAGCACGCGGCTGACGTTGGGCTGCGACACGTTCAGCAGCCGCGCCGCCCCGCTGATGCTGCCCGCCTGGGCGATCGCCTGAAAAACTTCAATATGGCGCAGACGCATGGTTATTCGCCCCAGGTCGCTTCCAGCACGCGCAGCCAGTTGCCATAGCAAATTTTATGCAGCAGTTCAGGGCTATAGCCGCGCGCCGCCAGGGCGGCGACCAGCCGAGGGAAACCGGCTACGTCGCGGAAGTCATCCGGCATGGTGGCGCCGTCGAGATCGGAGCCAAAACCAACGCCATCTTCGCCGACCTTGTCGAGAAGATACTCAACGTGGCGAACAATTTCTTCGAGGCTGGTGGGCGCGTCACGCCTGCCGTCTTCGCGCAGAAAAGGCACGGCGAAATTCACCCCGACAAAGCCGCGCGTCTCGGCAATCGCCGCCAGCTGGCGATCGGTGAGATTACGCGACTGCGCGCTAAGCGCGTGGGCGTTCGAATGGCTCGCCACCAGCGGCGCGTCGCTGATAGCAGCGGTGTGCCAGAAGCCTTTTTCATCCATATGGGAGAGATCCACCAGAATGCGGCGTCGATTGCAGTGGCGCACCAGCGCCTTGCCCGCCTCGGTCAGTCCGTTGCCGGTATCGGGCGACGACGGATAGCGGAAGGGAACGCCCTCGCCGAACTGGTTAGGGCGGCTCCAGAGCGGCCCCAGGCTGCGCAGACCGCTGGCGTAGAGGATATCGAGCAGCTCGCCATCGACGTCCAGCGCCTCCGCGCCCTCAATATGCATCACCACTGCCAGCCTGTCGCTGGCCATGCAGCCGCGGATCTCCTGCACGCTGCGGCAGATTTTAATCTGCTGCGTGGCCTGCTCGATGCGCAACAGCAGCGCCAGCATAGAGAAGGTGGCGTCGCGCGCAGTGGCGGTCGCCTCTTCAGAAAGAGAAACGGGAGATGGCGCGCTTCTTGCAGCACTTCCGTCGTCCGCAGCGGCGAGAGAGGCGTGCCCGGGCGCCCAGGCGGCAAAAATGCCGCCCGCCATCTTGCCCTGGCGCAGGCGCGGAAAATCGAGTTGTCCCGACGGCGTTCCCTGTAGAAACGCGTTGACCGCATCCGGGCGATGATGCTGCCACAGCCGACAGAGTACGTCGTTGTGACCATCAAATACGGGAACTTCCGGCCATGCCTGATGATGATTTTCCGACATTTTTTAGATTCCGTTTGCAAAGGGTATTGCACAAAAGCGGCATGCAGGCGGCGCGGACGCACCAAAACAGAGCAGGCGTTTTATGCGGCGATGAGAGCGATTATTAATCGCCTGCGACCAGACGACTGTCAAGCTAAATAACAGCGCGATTTTATTTTTTAATTTTATTAATCAATAACCTGGAGTTAAAATGGTCACCAGAAGACGCTTTATCGCAGGATGCACCGCCGCGCCCTTTTTATCCTGGCTGAGCCTTAACACCGCCTTTGCCGCCACGCCCCCCAGCATGCTGGTTATGGCGATGCAGCTCGACAATATGACCAGTCTCGACCCGCATGAAAGCTTTGAAGCCACCGGCGGTCAGATCTGCGGCAACCTCTACCAGAAGCTGGTGCAGCCTGATCCGCAGCAGGCGGATAAGGTTATCGGCATGCTGGCGCAAAGCTGGGAAGCAAACGCCGACGGTTCGGTATTTACTTTCCATCTCAATCCGGCCGCGACCTTCGCCGACGGCACGCCGCTCACCGCCGAGGATGCGGCCTTTTCCATCGAGCGCATCGTTAAGCTCGATAAGAGCCCGGCCTTTATCATTAACCAGTTCGGCTTTACTAAAGAGAATGTCACCAGCAAGGTGACGGCGAAAGATGCCCATACGCTGGAGATGACGCTGGGCGCGCCCACGTCGGAGTCATTTCTGCTCTACTGTCTCTCCGCCACGGTCGGCAGCATCGTGTCGAAAAAAGCCTGCCTCGCCAACCAGCAGAACAACGATCTCGGCAACGCCTGGCTGAAGCAGCACAGCGCCGGCTCAGGTGCCTTTACGCTGCGCAGCTGGAAGGCGAGCGAAACGGTGATCCTGGAGCTGAGCCCGCAGTACGCAGGCAAGAGCGCCATCAAGCGCGTCATTCTCAAGCATATCGCCGACCCCGCCGCGCAGTCGCTGATGCTGCAAAAAGGCGATGTGGATGTCGCCTACGATCTCACTACCGAGCAGCTGAAACCGCTGCAGTCCGCCAGCGACGTAACGCTGGTGAAGCAGCCGCTTTCCGCCATTATGCTGATGTCCTGTAATACCACGCACCCGCAGCTGCAAAAGCCGCAGGTGTGGCAGGCGCTGAAGTGGGCGATCGACTACGACAGCATCCAGAAAAATATCCTGTCGCTGACCTACAACGTACACCAGAGCTTTCTACCGTCCGGCTTTCCGGCGGCGCTCGACGACGCGCCTTTCCACCGCGACGTAGACAAAGCGAAAGCGCTGCTGGCGGAAGCGGGCTACCCGGACGGCTTCGAAATTACCCTCGACCACTACTCGATGCAGCCCTATCCCGATATCGCCCAGGCGGTTCAGACCCAGCTCGGCGCTATCGGCATTAAGGTGTCGCTTATCGCCTCGGAGAACCGTCAGGTGCTGACCAAAATGCGCGCGCGTCAGCATCAGCTGGCGATCACCTCGTGGGGCGCGGACTACTTCGATCCCCACTCCAATACAGAGGCCTTCTGCGTCAATACCGACAACACCACCGGCGCGCGCAACCGCACCCTGGCCTGGCGCTGCGGCTGGTCAGACGACGAATTTAACCAGCTCACCGCTCAGGCGCTGCACGAAAGCGACCCGGCGCAGCGCCTCGCGCTGTATAAAAAAATAGAGCAGCAGCATCGGGAGAAGAGTCCGTTTATTTTTATGATGCAGCAGATCCAGACCACCGCCTGCGCGAAAAATCTCTCTGATGTTCATATGACCGTGCTGGAGCAGTGGCCCTATCAGCAGGTGAAAAAAGCGTGACGGGCGCGATAACACGCGGCGTCAGCTCGCTGGGCAGCCTGCTGCTGACGCTGTTCGGCCTGACGGTGCTGACCTTCTTTATCGGTCGGGTGATGCCGACCGATCCGGTGCTGGCGGCAGTCGGCGACAACGCGCCGCAGTCGGTGGTGGAGCGCGTGCGCGCGGAGATGGGGCTAGACCAGCCGCTCTACGTGCAGTTCGGCCACTATCTTAACCAGCTGCTGCACGGCGACCTGGGCCGTTCCGTGCTGACCTCAAACAGCGTCGTCAGCGATATCGCCCGCTTTTTTCCGGCCACCATGGAGCTGGCGACGGCGGCGATTGTGATCGCCGCGCTGATCGGCATTCCCCTCGGCGTCTGGGCGGCGGTGCGTCAGGGCAGCTGGCTCGATCAGACCATTCGCGTGATCTGTCTGGCGGGCCATTCGCTGCCGGTGTTCGTGCTGGCGCTGCTCAGCCTGCTGCTGTTCTACGCCGTGCTCGGCATCGCGCCGGGGCCAGGGCGGCAGGATATTATCTGGCAGGATATGATCCCGCAGGTCACCGGATTTCTCACCATCGATTCGCTGCTGGCGGGCGAATATGACGCCTTCCGCGACGCGCTGGCGCACATGGCGCAGCCGGTCTGCATCCTCGCCTACTTCAGCATGGCCTACATCACGCGTATGACCCGCACCTTTATGCTCAACGCGCTCAGCGGCGAGTTTGTGATTACCGCGCGCGCCAAGGGGCTGTCGTCACGCCGCGTTATCTGGCGCCACGCCTTTCCCACGGTGGCGGTGCAGCTGGTCACGGTGCTGGCGCTGACCTACGCCGGGCTGCTGGAGGGGGCGGTGGTGACGGAAAATGTCTTCGCCTGGCCGGGCCTCGGACAGTATCTCACCACGTCGCTGATGAACGCCGACATGAATCCGGTGGTGGGCGCCACGCTGCTGGTCGGCACGGTTTACGTGCTGCTCAACCAGCTCGCCGACCTTCTCTATCGACTCTGCGATCCACGGGTAAAATAATGTTTATTTCACGCAACTGGCTGCTCGCCGATTCGCCGGCCAACCGCCGGCAGGCGGTGTGGGGACGCCGCTACCGCCTGTGGCTGAACCTGCGCGCCAATCCGCTGGCAACAGGCGGCATGGCGGTTATTCTGCTGATGCTGCTGCTGGCGATCGCCGCGCCGCTGCTCACCCCTTACGATCCCGGCGCGCAGCATCTGGAAAACCGTCTGGCCGCGCCCTCCGCCGCGCACTGGCTGGGAACCGATGAGCTGGGGCGCGACCTCTGGACGCGTATTATTTACGGCGGCCGCACCACGCTCGGCATGGTGATCGCCGTTGTGGCGCTCACCGCTCCGCTCGGCCTGCTGATCGGCTGTATCGCCGGCTATCTCGGCGGCTTTGTCGACAAGGCGCTGATGCGCATCACCGATATTTTTCTCGCCTTTCCGCGCCTGATCCTGGCGCTGGCCTTCGTCGCCGCGCTCAAGCCGGGGGTGGAGAGCGCGGTGCTGGCGATCGCCCTTACCGCCTGGCCGCCGTATGCCCGACTGGCGCGCGCGGAGACGCTGCAGTTTCGCCACAGCGACTTTATCGCCGCCAGCCGCCTGACCGGCGCCTCGCCGCTGCGCATTATTCTGCGCCACATTATGCCGCTGTGCGTGCCGAGCCTGATCGTGCGCGTCACGCTCGATATGAGTTCAATCATTATTACCGCCGCCAGCCTCGGTTTCCTCGGCATGGGCGCGCAGCCGCCGTCGCCGGAATGGGGCACGATGATCGCGACCGCGCGCCGCTTTCTCTTCAGCGAATGGTGGGTGCCGCTGATGCCGTGCATCGCCATTTTTCTCACCTCGCTGGCCTTTAACTTTCTCGGCGACGGTCTGCGCGACGTCCTCGATCCCAGGGAGCGCTAAATGCTGGTGGAAATTGAGAACCTACGCATCGCCTTTCGCAGCCGCGCTGACAGGGTCGAAGCGGTGCGCGGCGTCAGCTTTAGCGTCGGCAAAGAGAAATTCGCTATCGTCGGCGAGAGCGGCTCGGGCAAATCGCTCACCGCGCGCAGCCTGATGCAGCTACTGCCCGGCAACGCCGAGGTCAGCGCCGACGCGCTGCGTTTTGACGGCATCGACCTGCTGGGCGCCAGCGAGAAAACGCTGCGGCAGGTTCGCGGCAGACGCGTCGGCTTTATTCTGCAGGATCCGAAATATTCTCTTAACCCGGTGATGACTATCGGCCAGCAGGTCGCCGAAGCCTGGCGCGAGCACAAAGGCGGCAGCAGAAAAGCGGCGATGCAGGCGGCGATCGGCCTGCTGGAGCAGGTGAAAATCCGCGACCCCGCCGCTGTGGCGCTGCGCTATCCCCATGAGGTTTCCGGCGGCATGGGGCAGCGCGTGATGATCGCTATGATGCTGGCGCCCGATCCCGAACTGCTGATTGCCGATGAACCCACCAGTGCGCTCGACGCCACGGTGCAGGCCGAGATTCTGCGCCTGATTGACGACCTGGTGTCGGCGCGCGGCATGGGGCTGATTCTGATCAGCCACGACCTGCCGCTGGTGTCACACTTCTGCGACCGCGTGGCGGTGATGTACGCCGGACGTATCGTCGAGCAGCTCGATGCCCACCAGCTGCACCAGGCGCAGCATCCCTATACGCAGGGGCTGCTGGCCTGCCTGCCATCGCTGCGCCACCCGCGCGCGCGGCTGCCGACGCTGCAGCGCGACGCCGCATGGCGCGATTAGGAGAAAGCTATGTTTGAGATCGATAAGCTGGACGTAAACTTCGGCGCGCACCGCGCCGTTAAAGCGGTTTCGTTCCAGGTCGGCAGCGGCGAGAGCTTCGGCATGGTAGGCGAAAGCGGCTCGGGCAAATCGACGGTGCTGCGCGCGCTGGCGGGCCTTAATCACGACTGGCGCGGTGAGATCCGCTTTGGCGGCATGGCGCTGACCGCCAGGCGCGGCCGGCCCTTTTTTCGTCAGGTGCAGATGGTGTTTCAGGATCCCTACGGCTCGCTGCATCCGCGCCAGACAATCGACCGCATTTTGCATGAGCCGCTGCTGGTACACCGCCTCGATCGCGCCGAGCAGCGCATCAGTCAGGCGCTGAGCGACGTCGGCCTGCCCGCCGCGGCGCGCTTTCGCTATCCGCATCAGCTTTCCGGCGGCCAGCGTCAGCGCGTGGCGATCGCCCGCGCGCTGATCGCCGAACCGGAAGTGCTGCTGCTGGATGAGCCCACCTCCGCGCTGGACGTTTCGGTACAGGCGGAAATTCTCAATTTGCTCAGCGATCTGCGCAGCGCGCGCAATCTTACCTATATTCTGGTGACGCATAATCTGGCGGTCGTCACCCATCTTTGCCAGCGTATCGGCGTGATGCAGCATGGCGAAATGGTGGAACAGCTCAGCGCGGAGGATCTGCGCGCGCGGCGTCTCCATCATCCGCATACCGCGCAGCTTTTCGATTTAAGCATTGGGCTGGAGGAGCCGGCATGACGCTGGAGTGGCAGCAGGCGGCGGCGGTCGCCGACGAGATCGTTCAGGGCTGGCGACGGCCCGGCGCGCCAGGCGGCGCGATAATGCTGTTCGACGCCCGCCAGGTTCATTCGACGCACTGCGCCGGGCTGGCGGATCTGGCGCAGCAGACGCCGTTTACCCTCGACAGCGTGGTGCGCTACGCCTCGCTCACCAAACATCTTTTCGCTGCGCTGGTAACCGGGCCGGGCCGCCGCTATCTGTCGCCTGACGACAGGCTGGCCGATCACCTGCCGCAGCTGCGCGGCGCCAGCGGGCAGGTTACCGTCGGCCAGGCGCTGGATATGTCGAGCGGGCTGCCGGATCTGCGTGAAACCCTGTCGCTGATCGGGCTGTCGGTCTATAACGCCACCACCGACGCCGACCTGCTGGCGTTCCTCGCCGCGGAGAGCGGGCTGAACTACCCGCCGGGCAGCGAAGTCTCTTATACCAATACCGGCTATCGGCTGGTGGAGGAGGCGCTTAAAGCCAAAGGGGTGCGTTTCGACGCGCTGCTGCAGCAGTATATCTGCCAGCCGCTCGATATCAGCCTGTCCGCCCCCGAAACCTGGTTCGACGTCGTGCCCGGTCTGGTGCCGGGCTACTGGTTCGACGGCAGCCGCTGGCAGCTCGCCAGCGCCGGCCTTCATCTTTCCGCCTCCGGCAGCGTAGCCGGCAGCCTGCGCCATCTGACGCGCTGGCTGCAGGCGCTGCTGAGCGACCTTGGCCCCGGTGCGGGCGTGCTGCAACGCCTCAGCGCGCCGCGCCTGCTGGCGGACGGGCGCGTCAGCGGCTACGGGCTGGGCCTGGCCACTACCCAGCTCGGTACCCAGACGCTGTTTGGCCACGGCGGCTCGCACGCGGGCTATAAAAGCTATTTTCTGCTGCACCCTGAGCGCCGGGTCGGCGTGGCGCTGGTGGCGAACCGGGAGGATGTCGCCACCTCTGAAAGCGCGCTGCGGGTGATAGCGGCGCTGCTTAACCGGGCGCTGCCGGAGAAAGGGCACCCTCTCGCGCCCGGCCTCTATACTGGAGAACAGGCGGCGGAGTGGCTGGAGATCAACGGCGACACGGCAACCTGGCTGGGGGCAAGCGAAACCCTGTGGCGCGGCGACGCGCACGGCGACGCGCGGTCGCTCTCCAGCACCCTTCCGCTGCGGCTGCGCCAGGAAGGTGCCGACATCGTCGGCGAAATTGGCCATGCTGCGCCGCGCCGCTTTACGCCAGCGCAGCCAGACAGCGCCAGCCTGCAGGCGATGCAGGGACGCTGGTTTCTGCCGCAGTGGCGCAGCGAACTGGAGATTGCGGGGGAGAAGCTGATTATGGGCATCGGCCCGGCGGCGATGGTTGCCAGCCTGCAGTCGCTGAGCGGCAACCGGGTGCTGGCGACCGCGCAGGACGGCCCCTGGCAAAAGCGCTTTATGCTGGAGCGCGACGGCAACCGGCTGCGCCTGCTGCTTAACCGCAGCCGGGTGGTGCAGTTTACGCGATAACGTTGCGCAGCCTGCCGATCTTCTCAATTTCCACTTCCACTACGTCGCCGCTGAACATAAACAGCGGCGGCGTGCGTTTTTTACCGACGCCGCCTGGCGAACCGGTAAAAATGACGTCGCCCGGCGAGAGCGGACTGAAAGCGGAGATGTACTCGATAATACTGGCGACGTTATGCACCATGCTGCCGGTGGTATCGTTCTGAACTTCCCGTCCGTTAAGGAAGGTTTTGATCGCCAGCGCCTGCGGATCGCCAATAGCCTCGGCCGTGGTCATCCAGGGGCCGAAGCCGCCGGTCTGCGGCCAGTTTTTCCCGGCGGTAAACCAGGTGAACTGCATGTCGCGCACCGTCGCATCCATAAAGCAGCTGTAGCCCGCCACGTAGCTCAGCGCCTCCTCGGCCTTCACCCGATGCGCCGGCTTGCCGATGATCACCGCCAGTTCGCCTTCATAGTCAAATTCGCTGGTGGAGTCAGGCTTCATCAGCGGCTGGTCATGACCGGTCAGAGAGTCGGCGAAGCGGATAAACAGCGTCGGCGCATTCTGGGTTTCTGAAAACTCCTTGCGCTTATCGGCGTAGTTCATGCCGACGCAAAAAACCTTACCGGGATTGTCAATTACCGGCAGAAAGCGCAGCGCAGCAAAGGCGTAGTCGGCGGGCAGATCGCGAAACGCCGCCAGATCCGCCAGCGAGGAGCGCTGCAGAAAGGTTTTCAGATCCGGGCACTGCGCGCCCAGGCGCGTGCCGACATCCACCACGCCGTTTTCTTTTACGATGCCGAAACTTTTAATGCCCTGGTCTGGAAGATAAAAACTGCAAAGCTGCATTACTGCCTCGTTGTTATCGATAAATTCGCGCGCAGGTTAACAAAAGATGAGATAAAAATCGTACGAACTTCCGCTCATCCGATGACATAAGGTTTAATTTTGTGTCGACGCCAGATAAGAGAAGGCGCTGAGCAGGCTGACCAGCGTCGCCATACGCTCCGCCTGGTAGCCGACCGTGACGGCATCGAGGCGCGCGACGCCGGGGATCAGGCAGAAAAGATCCGCCAGCACCGGTTTGCTCGCCTGTAGCCTCAGCTGATAGGGCGCGCTCAGAGAGGTTTCGCACGCGCCAGAAGCGCGCGAAACCGCGCGCGCCGCCGCTTCCCGGATACGCTCGCGCGCCGCCTGCGGACTAAGGGATTCGGCGCAGGTGTGAGAAATTGCGCGCTTTACGCAAACATATTCCGCGTCGGGGTGGCGTTCGCCGATCCACTGCTGCAGGCAGTTGTCTCCGCTTACCAGCCACAGCGGCGTGCCCTGCTCCGCCGCCGCCGCCGCGTAGATGTCGCTTTCCCCTGCCACGCGATCGTTGATCAGGATGCGCCAAAAGGCGCGGCCGTTGATGGTGTGCGCCAGCACGCCCGCCTCCCCCGCCGCGCTGTGATAGCCGATCAGCATCAGGCCATCGAAGCGCTGCTGTTCCAGCCCCTCGACCATCGAGAGCGCGCGCGGTTTGCTCTGCACCAGCCTGGCGCGCGCATCCATCTGCTCGGCGCGCAGGTTGGTCATCTGCGCATGGCTGTCGGCGACCACCACCTCGGTGGCGCCCGCGGCGAAAGCGCCGTCGATGGCGGCGTTCACCTCCTGCTCCATTAAGGCGCGCGCCAGCTGCCATTCGGCGTGGCCGGGCGCGCACTGTTCCGGGCGCATCACGCCCGCGACGCCTTCAATATCGGCTGAGATAAAGATCTTCACTCTGTGACTCCTGCAAGGCGGTCGAGCACGTCGCTGAGCGCCGGACGGTGGTGGCCGCGAAAGCCAGTGACGGGCCGGGCGCTAAGCAGCGCGTCCAGCACCGCATGTTCGGTGGCGTCGGCCGCCGCCGACAGCAGCGGCTCCAGCGCGGCATCCTGCGGCGGCTGCGGCGCGGGCTGCGTAGAGAACGCCACCGCGATATCGCCGGAGCCGTGTCCCCAGTAGCTGCCAGACCGTCCGAGGCCAGCACCGGCGCGCTTCGCTATGCGCGTCAGCTGGCGGGCGTCGAGCGGCGCGTCAGTCGCGAGGATAATAATGACAGAGCCGGCGTCGCGCTGCGGCGTCAGCGACGGCAGCAGCGGCGCGATCCGCTCGCCAATGCGCACGCCATCCAGCGTCAGCGCCTCCAGCACGCCGAAGTTCGCCAGCACCAGCACGCCAAGCGTGGCGTTAAGGGCGTCAATGCGGCGCGAGGCGCTGCCGATGCCGCCTTTCAGGCTGAAGCAGCTCATGCCGCGCCCTGCGCCAACGCTGCCGCGCGCGAAGTCGGCGTCGGCGGCGTCGAGGGCGGCCTGCGCCATCGCTTCGGTCACCGCCATCGCCTGAATATCGTTGAGCCAGCCGTCGTTGCACTCCAGCGCCAGCGGATTGACCGTGGGCAGCGCCCGTCCCAGCTCGGGGTTGGCGCCAATCGCCGCGCGCGCCAGCGTGTTGAACAGCGTGCCCATCGCCAGCGTGTTGCTGAGCAGAATCGGGGTCTGCAGCACGCCCAGCTCGGCGACCTGCACCAGCCCGACCGGCTTGGCGAAGCCGTTAAACACCGCCGCACCGCACGGCAATGGCCGGGTGAAAAGATTCTCCCCTGGCGGCACAACTGCCGTCACGCCGGTTTGCAGCTCGTCACGGTCCAGCGTGTAGTGGCCCACGCGCACGCCGGGCACGTCGCTGATGCGGTTGGTCGGCCCGCAGACGCCGCGCGGCAGACCAAGGCGGCGCGTGGCGCGCCAGCGCTGCAGCAGCAGGTCGCATTGTTGTTGGTGAAAGTCCATCTTTAGCTCTTTAGTTTAGGATCCAGCGTATCGCGTAGCGCATCGCCCAGCAGGTTAAACGCCAGCACCGTCATAAAAATCGCCAGGCCGGGAAAGACGCTAACGTGCCACAGCCCCGCCATCATCATGCTGCGGCTCATGGCAAGAATATTGCCCCATTCCGGCACGTCAGGCTCCGGGCCGAGGCCGATAAAGCTCAGCCCGGCGGCGGTAAGGATGCTGGTGCCGATGCGCATGGTGAAGTAAACGATCACGTTCGGCAGCGTGCCGGGAAGAATATGACGCAGCAGAATCACCCGATCCGGCGCGCCCGCACAGCGCACCGCTTCAACATAAGCGGCCTGCTTTAGCGACAGCGTCGAGGCGCGTACGATGCGCGCAAAGACCGGCACGCTGAATACCGCCACCGCGATAATCACGTTGTTGAGGCCGGGCCCCAGTATCGCCACCACCGCAATCGCCAGCAGCATGCCGGGAAAGGCGAAGAGCACGTCGGAGCCGCGCATAATCAGCATATCGACCCAGCGCCCATAGTAGCCCGCCAGCAGGCCAAGCACGATGCCCGCCAGCATGCCGAGCGTCACCGATACCACGCCGACGTAGAGGGAAATACGCGCGCCGTAGATAATGCGGCTCAGAACATCGCGCCCAAGCTCGTCCGTGCCCATCCAGTGCGTCCCTGACGGCGGCATGGAGAGCGCCGTCCAGTCTGGCTCCATGGGATTCCAGGGCGCCAGCCAGGGGGCGAAAAGCGCAATCAGCACCAGCAACAGCACGAAACTGCCCGACGCCAGCGCCAGCGGATTGCGCGCAAAAGCGTGCAGAAAGTCGCGCCACGGCGAGCGGATCGCGTCGCTGTCGACGGTGGTTAGCGTCTGCTGGCTCATTTGGCCCCCTGACTGAGACGAATTGCCGGATTAACCACCGCATAGAGCAGATCCACCAGCAGGTTGATAACGATAAATTCAAACACGAACAGCATCACCAGCGCCTGAATTACCGGCTGGTCCTGCGCCTTGATCGATTCGATCAGCAGCCAGCCCAGGCCGGGCCAGTTGAACACGCTCTCCACCACGATTGACCCGCCGAGCAGAAACCCGAACTGCAGGCCCAGCATGGTGATCACCGGGATAAGCGCGTTGCGCATCACATGTTTCCAGGTCACGCGCGCCGCGCGCAGTCCTTTAGCGCGAGCGGTGCGCACATAATCTTCCTGCGCCACCTCAAGAAACGCCGAGCGGGTAAAGCGCGCCATAACGGCCGCAACCGACGAGCCGAGCGTAATGGCGGGCAGGATAATATCGGCAGGCTGGTTGAAGCCGCTGACCGAGAAGAAGCCGAACGGCATGGCGACGAACTGGATCAGCAGCAGACCGAGCCAGAACGCCGGCATTGAAATGCCGCCGACCGCGGCGCTCATCAGCGCCCAGTCCAGCCAGCCGCCGCGTCGCAGCGCCGCCGTCACGCCCAGCGCCAGGCCGAGCGCCACCGACCAGGCGAATCCCGCCAGCGCCAGCCACAGCGTCGGCATAAAGCTCTTTTGAATCAGCTCCAGCACCGGCTGCTGGGTGCGGTAGGTGACCCCCAGGTCGCCGCGCAGGATGCCGCCCAGCCAGTTAACGTACTGCTGCGGCAGCGGATCGTTCAGGCCGAGATGCTGACGCGCCGCCTCAACCGCCTCGATCGGCGCGTCAGGCCCGGCGTAGATCCGTGCCGGATCCCCAGGCAGCAGCTTAATAAAGCCAAAGACCAGCAGCGAAACCACCAGCAGCACCGGAATCATCTCCAGCAGTCGACGCAGGATGTATGCGAACATAACCTTCCTTTTTTACAGTGCCGTTGGGCGTTATTTAAAGACCGCCTGATTAAAGAGCAGATTGCCGTCCGGCAGCATCGACACGCCGCTCAGCTTCTGCGTTTTGCCGACCAGGTTATCTGGCGTGCCGAGAAAGGCGACAGGCGCATCTTTCCACAGCAGACTCTGCGCTTCGGCGTAGGCTGCTGCGCGCTTCGCCGGTTCAGCCGTCGCCAGCCCGCCGGCGATCGCCTTATCCACCGCCGGGTTGCTGTAGTAGGAGACGTTGTAGGAGGTCGGCACCCAGGATTCGGTGGCGAACAGCGGACGCAGCGCCCAGTCGGCATCGCCCGTCGAGGTAGACCAGCCGCCGTAGTAGAGATCGTACTCGGCCTGTTTTGGATCCTTTACACCCCAGAGTCTGGCGTTGCGCGTGCCGGAGTCCATCGGCGTGACGGTAACGCGGATGCCAACGGTGGCGAGCTGCGCCTTAAGAAACTGCGCGGCGCGAACGCTGGCGGTGGCGTTGGTACACCAGAGCTTGAGATCGAGACCGTTCGGGTAGCCCGCCGCCGCGAGCAGGGCTTTCGCCTCTTCCGGCGCGTAGCGATAGTTCGGCGCGCTCTGTTTCTGATAGAACTGCACCCCAGCCGGGATCGCCGAGGTCGCAGGGGTGCCCATACCGGCAAAGCCCACCTTCAGCCATAGCTCGCGGTTAATGGCGTAGTTGATCGCCTGTCGCACGCGCGTATCCGCCAGCGGCTTATGCTGGGTATTGATCGCCATATAGTAGAGATAGATGCTGGGATCGCGCTGGATCGCCAGCCGGCTGTCGCTCTGCACCGCGCCGATAAGATCGGACGGCAGCGGATAGATCGCATCTACCTGGCCCGACTTCAGCGCCGCGACGCGCGTAGCGTCTTCCGGGCTGGGCGAGAAGATCACGCGATCCACCTTCGGCCAGCCTTTATTCCAGTAGCCGTTGAATTTCGTCAGCGTCACCGCCTTGCCGGGCTGCCACTCCACAAAGGTAAAAGGCCCGGTGCCGACCGGATGCAGACGCAGTTGCGCCTCGTCGGGAAAGGCTTTCAGCACCGTCGGGCTCCACATCACCGCCGACGGGTGCGCCAGGGTGTTGATAAAGGCGCCGAACGATTCGCTCAGGTCGATTTGCACTTTATTGGGTGCCAGCACCGTAACGCTTTTGATCATGCGGTAAAGGCTGTTGCGCTTCAGCCCCTTTTTCTGGTCGGCGAGCCGGTCGAGGTTAGCCTTTACCGCGTCAGCGTTAAACGGCGTGCCATCCTGAAAGGTCACGCCGTCGCGCAGGGTCAGCGTAAACTGCGTGGCATCGTCGTTGCTGGTATAGCCCGTCGCCAGCCAGGGCATCAGGGTCATTTTGGCATCGAACTGAAACAGTCGTTCAAATATCCCGCTCTGCACCGAATAACTGATGTTATCGGAGGTATCATGCGGGTCGAGGCCGGTAATATCGGCGTACATTGAGATACGCAGATCCTGCGCCTGCGCGACGCCGGCCAGCGTGAGTGTTAACCCGAGGGCAACATAGGTACGGCGAAAAAATGGCTTCATAAAAGGCTCCTGGTGGCAATAAATAGGCGCAATTAACGGTCGTCGGCCACCCAGTGATCGGGCGCGACCTGGCGATAACGGTGTTTACTCACTCTCTCTTTTACGCTGCGTATTGGGGATGGAATTTCACCGTCGTCGAAACGGCGCTCCGGGCGGTGACGCGGATCGACCACCGGCACCGAGGCCAGCAGACGCTGCGTGTAGGGATGCTGCGGCTGATTAAAGAGCGACTGCCGCGGCCCAATCTCCACGATCTGTCCGAGATACATCACCGCCACGCGGTTGGCGATGCGCTCCACCACCGCCATGTCATGCGAGATAAAAATCCAGGCGACGCCGGTCTGCTGCTGCAGATCCATCATCAGGTTGATGACCTGCGCCTGAACCGACACGTCGAGCGCAGAGACCGCTTCGTCGGCAATAATAATGCGGGGTTTAAGCGCCATCGCGCGGGCGATAGCGATACGCTGCCGCTGTCCGCCAGAGAACTCATGGGGGTAGCGCCGCGCATGTTCCGGCAGCAGGCCGACGCTCTTTAACAGCGCTTCAACCTGCGGCGTCGCCTCGTCGAGCGATCGCACCAGCCCGTGCAGCAGCAGCGGCTCGGCGATAGTAAAGCCCACGGTCAGTCGCGGGTTGAGCGACGCGTAGGGGTCCTGAAACACCATCTGTATTTCGCGCCGCAGCGGCTGAAACTGCGCCTCTTTCAGGCTGGCAATTTCGCGGCCGGCGAAGAGAATACTGTCGGCGTCGCCGTCGACCAGCCGCATCAGCGCGCGGCCGGTGGTCGATTTGCCGCAGCCGCTTTCGCCGACAATCGCCAGGGTTTCTCCCGGCCAGAGGGCGAAGTCGATCTGTTCGACCGCATGCACGCGGTGCGTCAGCGCGGAAAAAATACCGCTGCGCACGGGAAAGCGTACGGTCAGTCCACGCACGTCGAGCAGCGGTTTCTCTTCGTAGCGCGCGGTGATGTGCGCCTCCTCCTCTGGCGCGTCGCTGTGCAGCAGTGGAAAACGCTGCGGCCAGCGCTGTTCGCGCATGTCGCCGGGTTTCGGCACGGCCGCCAGCAGCGCCCGGGTGTAGTCATGCTGCGGCGAGGCGAAGATCGCCTCGACCGGCCCCTGCTCGACGACGTTGCCGCGATACATCACCACCACGCGGTCCGCGACTTCCGCCACCACGCCCATATCATGCGTGATAAACAGCACCGCCATCCCTTTTTCCCGCTGCAGCTCGCGCAGAATATGGAGAATGCGCGCCTGCACCGTGACGTCGAGCGCGGTGGTCGGCTCGTCCGCAATAAGCAACTGCGGATCGCACGCCAGCGCCTGCGCAATCATCACGCGCTGACGCATCCCGCCGGAGAGCGCGTGCGGATAGCTTTTCATTACCCGATCGACGTCGGCGATGCGCACCTGACGCAGCAGCGACCGCGCGCGGGCCTGCGCTTCAGCGCCAGAGCAGAGTCGATGGTCGCGCAGCGCTTCGGTAAGCTGATCGCCCACGCGCAGCACCGGGTTGAGCGAGGTCATCGGCTCCTGAAAAATCATCGCCATCTCCCGTCCGCGCAGCCTGCGCCGCTGCTCATCGCTGAGCCGGCTGAGATCGCGCGTTTCGCCCGTGCGGTCGCGAAAGCGAATTGCGCCGCCGTCGATGCGCGCCGAGGCGGCCAGCAGCCCCATTACCGCCAGCGAGGTGACCGATTTTCCCGATCCGCTCTCGCCGACGACCGCGACAATTTCCCCGGGCTGAATGGCGAAAGAGACATCGTGCAGCGCCTGATGCGAACCGCTGCGCCCGCGAAAGCTGACGCTGAGATGCTCTATCGCCAGCACCGGCGCGCGCGCTGAATCGGCAACGCTGGCGGCGTCAGGCAGGCGAGAAGTGTCCGTCATCGTTGCTCCATATGCGTTACAGCCAGATACGGCCTTGTGAATAGGAAAGGAAGGGCGAACTGTCCGCCGCCAGCCAGATGGGGCCGTCCAGATCGACATGTTCTGCCTGCGGGGTAACCAGCAGCGCCGCCTCCATCGCCAGCGAGGAGCCGAGCATGCAGCCGACCATCAGCCGCATCCCCTGCTTTTTCGCCTCGTCAGCCATCGCCAGCGCCTCCGTCAGGCCGCCGCACTTGTCGAGCTTGATATTGATCATCTCGTAGCGATCGCGCAGCGCGGCGATATCGCCGCGCGTGTGGCAGCTTTCATCAGCGCAGAGCGGAATGGGATGGGCGATGCCCGCTAAACCGGCATCCTCGCCCGCCGGCAGCGGCTGTTCGATCATTGCGAGCCGGTAAGGCAGCAGTGAGGCAAACAGCGACGGCAGATCAAGCCCGCTCCAGGCTTCGTTGGCGTCGGCGATCAAGGTGGCGTCAGGCGCGGCGGCGCGGACAGCCGCGACCTTTTCCACAATCGCCTCGCGGTCGAGCTTGATCTTGAGCAGCAGCGCGCCGCGCGCTACCGCGTCCGCCGCCGCGTCGGCCATCTTCTCGACGCTGTCGAGGCTGAGGGTTTCAGCAGTCACCACCGACGGCGGCGCGCTCAGCGCGGCCTGCTGCCACAGGGTTTGCTTCGCCCGCGCGGCGTCCAGCCGCCACAGCGCGCAGTCCAGCGCGTTGCGCGCCGCGCCTGCGTTAAGCTGCGTTTGCAGCGCATGGCGGCTCAGCCCCGCCTCGATCGCCTCTTTCATCGCGTTAAGCTGCGCGTGGACGCTCTCGACGGACTCGTTATAGCGCGGCGTCGGCGTGCATTCGCCGCAGCCGATAAAACCGTCCTGCTCCAGAACGACGCGGATCACCGCCACGGCGGTGCGGGTGCCGCGCGCAATGGCGAACGGCCGCGCCAGCGGCAGCGTCAACACCTCAATCAGCATGCGACGCATCTCAGCCCCGCTCTTTCAGCAGGGCGGCGATCGCATCAATGCCGAAACGCACCGGATCCGTTGCGGGCACGCCAAAGGTGTCGCTGAGCTGCGCGCAGTAGTCGCGCGCCTCTTGTTCGCTGAAGTTAGAGGTGTTGATGGCGAAACCGGCCAGCTGCGGATTGTCGCTGGTCACCTGCGCCGCGCGCAGATTGGCTTCGACGCAGTCCGCCAGGCCCACCATCGGCTGATGAGGCAAATGACGCATATGCGGACGCCCCATCTCATGGCACATCACCAGCCAGTGCGGCTGCGCGCCGTGGATTAATCCCATGCTGACGCCCGCATAGGAGGGGTGGAACAGCGAGCCTTGCCCCTCGACGATATCCCAGTGATCGTCGTCGTTGGCTGGCGAGAGCGCCTCCGCCGCGCCGGCGATAAAATCGGCGATAACCGCGTCGATGGCGATGCCTTCGCCCGCCACCAGGATGCCGGTCTGTCCGGTGGCGCGAAAATCCGCCTTCATGCCCTGCTCGCGCATGGCGGCTTCCAGCGCCAGCGAGGTATACATTTTGCCGACCGAGCAGTCGGTACCAACGGTCAGCACGCGTTTTCCGCTGCGCTTTTTGCCGCTGCCCACGTTTAGTTTCGGCCGCATATGACGGATATCGAACAGCGCGACGCCGTGCGCCTCCGCCAGCGCCACCAGTTCAGGTTCGTCGGCCAGACGATGATGCAGGCCGCTCGCGACGTTCATCCCTGCTTTAATGGCGGTGGTAATGCTCTCCAGCCAGTGCTGCGGCAGATAGCCGCCGGCGTTGGCGGTGCCGAGCACCAGCGTTTTGGCGCCGCGCGCCTTCGCCGCCGCGATGTCCAGCTCTTCAAGTCCCAGGGTCACGGTACAGCCGGGCAGGCGAATTTCGCCGACGCACTGTTCGGGTCGCCACACCTGAATGCCGCGCGCGGTTTTAGCGGCCAGCGGATCGGTGACGTCGCCGAGAAATAGCAGATAGGGTTGCGGGATAAGCATAATGCGTTCTCTTTCAGACAGAGTGGAGGGTCTGAAAGGCACTATTTCACGGGCGGCGAAGCGGGACGAATGCTTGTTTAGCCGCTGGCTATAACCTGCGGCTATAGCGAAAAGCTGAGCTTATGGCAGAGGCCGAATCGGGTGGTAAAAAGAGGAGGGTGCGCGAAGGCGTAGAAAGAAAAGCGTATGGCGAGGGGGCATCACGGCACGCTAGCGGCCGTGATTGCCTGAGACGGTATAAAGCGTAAAGGATTAGTACATCGCGCCTGGCGGTACATATTTGAAGGTTTCGACGTAAGCGCGGAAAACATATTTTACGAAGCGTTTCATAGGCTACCTGATTCAAAATTTGTTGAAGAAATGCAGAGAAATTATAACTTCCGTGCATTTTTCAGGCAATAAATTTTGAACCAGATCACAAAAACACCCTTAACGCTCGATAACAACTCAGGCGAAGAGATTGAGATGCTCGATCAGAATGGTACAGCCGATAGCGATAAGCACCACGCCGCCGAGCACTTCCGCCCATTTGCCCAGCACCGGCCCGACCAGCCGTCCCACCAGCACGCCGGTGGTCGCCATAATGGTGGTCGCCATGCCGATGGTCAGCGCGGTGGCGATAATATTGACCTGCAGGAAGGCCAGGCCCACGCCCACCGCCAGCGCGTCCAGGCTGGTGGCGACCGCCGTGGTCGCCAGCACCATAAAGCCATGACGCTGCGGCGCTTCGCACGCTTCTGCCGTCGCCGTCTGGCGAAAACCTTCCATCATCATGCGTCCGCCCAGGAACGACAGCAGAATAAAAGCGACCCAGTGATCCCAGGCCATTACATAACGGCTGGCGGCGAGGCCGGCAGCCCAGCCGATCAGCGGCGTCAGCGCTTCAATCGCGCCAAAAATCAGACCGGTGCGCAGCGCTTCTTTAAATCCGGGACGATGCAGCGCCGCGCCTTTGCTGAGCGCAGCGGCAAAAGCATCCATCGACATGCCGAAGGCAAGGATCAGAGTTGCGATAAAAGTCATAATGGCTAGTGTCAGGGTAAAAAGCGTTCAGACGCCTGCTTTTTGCCGCAATAAAGGTTCAGTCTGGTAAAAGTGCGCGCAGTCTAGCACGCATCCCGCCTGATAAAAAGACAAGGAAATCATGGATTTAAGTATAGCAAAGGCTATAACTTTTATCTTTCGCTATCTTTTTCCGCTAAGTTAATGGTCCTTAAGCCTTTTCTCAGAGCCAGACGCGCGGCCTGAAGGCGTGGCCGCGGCGGGGATTGAACCCCGGCGGAGATTGCCGGAAAATAGCCGCGCTGATTAATGCGGAACCTGCTGATGAAAAACCCTTTTGAATCCCTGATTATCCCCGGCGGCATCTTGCTGCTCGGCTTTCTCTCTGCGCTGCTGCTGCCTGCGCCCAATTTTGGACTGACGATGGCCAGAAGCCTGACCCAGCGTCTGCACCTGCAGGATATCAACCAGCTCTATACCCTGATCTTCTGCGTCTGGTTCCTGCTGCTGGGCGCGGTGGAGTTTTATGCGATCCGCTTTATCTATCGCCGCTGGTTTCGCACCTGATCCTGTTGCCTGTCGCTGCGGCTGTCGGCCCGGCGCGGGCAGATTGAAATCACAAAAATGTAACATTACTTTTACAGAATCGGCTGAAAAAGGCCGCCTCGTGAAAAATCCTTTATCGATCCCTTTTTGTCTAACCTTTTAAAATCAGCGCCTTATAAAACAAGGCGATTTTTCCCTCACTCCCTGCCATGCACCGTCATCGTGCATTTCCGCAACATCATATTCGATTAACCCGCTGAGTTTTCGATAAAAAATTCCTTATGCACGTCGAGCCGGGATGATTAATTCTTATGCTGAATCATTTCTGCATTTAAAAAATAAACAAATGTTTAATTCAGAGGCGAGAATGTTATATTCAACAGATAAAGCATAACGTGCAGTTAACCTGCAGCCCGCTTAAACGAACCTGAGTCTTAACCTTTGAGAAATAGCGCAACGCGCTCCCAAGAAGCGCGGCTATTTCGCCTGCGAACCTGTTGAGCATCAGGTCAACAGAGAGAGGAGATGTCGCCTCATGAGCAAAACAGCTGTAAACCTTACGCTCGCAACGAGCGCCGTTGGCACGGGAAAACCGCAGATGTCCGAGCGTAAAGACGTTGATGTGCTGCTGATTGGCGCAGGCGTAATGAGCGCGACGCTAGGCGCCTGGCTACAGGAGCTGGAGCCGGACTGGGCCATTGAAATGGTCGAGCGTCTCGATAACGTGGCGGAAGAGTCCTCTAACGGCTGGAACAATGCCGGGACCGGCCATGCCGCGCTGGCGGAGCTGAACTATACGCCGTTAAAGGCGGATGGCAGCATCGATATCAGCAAAGCGCTGGCAATTAATGAATCCTTCCAGGTTTCCCGTCAGTTCCTGGCCTGGCAGGTGCAGAAGGGACGTCTCCACTCGCCTGAACGTTTTATTAACAGCACGCCACATATGAGTTTTGTCTGGGGCGATGAGAATGTGGCTTTCCTGCGCAAACGCTATCAGGCGCTGCAGAAAAGCACGCTGTTCCGCGGTATGGCCTACTCCGAAGATCCACAGCAGATTGCCGAATGGATCCCGCTGGTGATGAAAGGCCGCGACCGCCGCCAGAAAGTTGCGGCGACCTGGACGGAGATGGGCACCGACGTCAATTTCGGCGAAGTGACGCGTCAGCTGATCGCCTCGCTGGAGAAACATCCCGGCTTCCGCCTGCGTCTGCGTCAGGAAGTGCGCGACCTCAAGCGCCTGAGCGACGGCCGCTGGCAGGTTACCCTGCATTCGCTGGCAACGGGCGAGAGCCGCCAGCTAACGGCGAAAAACGTCTTTATCGGCGCGGGCGGCGCGGCGCTGCCGCTGCTGCAGAAGAGCGGCATCCCGGAAGTCAGCGGCTACGCCGGTTTCCCGGTCGGCGGCTCGTTCCTGGTGACCGAGAACCCGGACGTGGTGCGTCAGCATATGGCGAAGGTCTACGGCAAAGCCTCGGTCGGCGCGCCGCCGATGTCGGTGCCGCACGTCGATACCCGCGTGCTGGACGGCAAAAGAGTGCTGCTGTTTGGCCCGTTCGCCACCTTCTCCACCCGGTTTCTTAAGCAGGGCTCGCTGCTGGATATGTTCGGCTCGATAAACAGCAGCAACCTGCTGCCGATGATGAACGTCGGGCTGAAGAATTTTGACCTGGTGAAATACCTGGTCGATCAGGTGCTGCAGAGCGATGCCGATCGCATGGAGGCGCTGCGCACCTATGTGCCGGAGGCGCATCCTGACGACTGGCGTCTGGTTACCGCTGGCCAGCGCGTGCAGATTATCAAGAAAGAGGGCAAAGAGGGCGGCGTGCTGCGTCTCGGCACCGAAGTGGTCACCTCGGAAGATGGCTCTATTTCCGCCCTGCTCGGCGCCTCGCCGGGCGCCTCCACCGCTGCGCCGATTATGCTGGAGCTGATGGCGAAAGCCTGGCCGGAGCAGATGGCGTCGACGGAATGGCAGAACCGCATTCGCGCCGTGGTGCCCTCCTGGGGGCGCAAACTTAACGGCGACGTGGCGCTGACGGAGCGAGTGCTGGCGGATACCAGCCGCGTGCTGAAACTCGCCTACGCGCCGCCGGTGACGCCAAACGCTGCGAACGACGAAGCGCGCGAAACCGCCCATGTGGTAGGCAAGTAAGCCCGTTTTGCCGATAAAAGCCCCGCCCTGGCGGGGCTTTTTGTTTCCGGGTATCGCGCCTGGTCGAGTCGTGGATTCTCTATTAGGGTTAATGAAACGCTTTTTTTCTCGTCACGTTTCGCTAACCAGGAGAATGTCCGATGTCAGAATCGACCGCTGCCAGTGAGTTACGCCTGCTGGACCGCTACTGGCGCGCCGCCAACTACCTTTCCGTCGGGCAGATTTACCTGATGGCGAACCCGCTGCTGCGCGAGCCCCTGCAGCCGGAACATATTAAGCCTCGCCTGCTGGGGCACTGGGGCACCACGCCCGGCCTCAATTTTATCTACGCGCACCTCAACCGCATTATTCGCCAGCGCGACCTGAATATGATCTATATCTGCGGACCGGGCCACGGCGGGCCGGGCATGGTGGCGAATACCTGGCTGGAGGGCAGCTATAGCGAAATCTATCCGCACATCAGCGAAGACGCGGAAGGCATGCAGCGCCTGTTCAAACAGTTCTCGTTTCCCGGCGGCATCCCGAGCCACGCCGCGCCGGAAACGCCGGGGTCGATCAACGAAGGCGGCGAACTCGGCTACTCGCTGTCGCACGCCTTTGGCGCGGCCTTTGATAATCCCGATCTGATCGTGCCCTGCGTGATCGGCGACGGCGAGGCGGAAACCGGCCCGCTGGCCTCGAGCTGGCACGGCATCAAGTTTCTTAATCCCCAGCGCGACGGTGCCGTGCTGCCGATCCTGCACCTCAACGGCTACAAGATTGCGAACCCCACTATTCTGGGACGCGCCAGCGACGACGATCTGCAGCAGCTGTTCCGCGGCTACGGCTACGAGCCGCTGTTCGTGAGCGGGCACGAGCCGGAGAAGATGCATCAGCAGATGGCCGACACCCTTGAGCACGCCTTCGATCGCATCGCCGCTTACCAGCAGGCGGCGCGCGAAGGCCACGAGCAGGAAGGCATTCCACGCTGGCCGATGATTATTATGCGCAGCCCTAAAGGCTGGACCGGCCCGCAGGAGGTCGACGGTAAAAAGGTGGAAGACTTCTGGCGCGCCCATCAGGTGCCGGTAGCGGCCTGCCGCGAAGATGCGGGACATCGTCAGATACTGGAGCAGTGGCTGCGCAGCTATCAGCCGGATGACCTGTTCGACGAACAGGGTCGGCTAAAGCCGGAGCTGCGCGCGCTGGCACCGCAGGGCGATAAACGTATGGGGGCGTCGCCCTACGCCAACGGCGGGCTGCTGCGCCGCGAGTTGAATACGCCCGATATCCGTGAATTCGCCTTTGACGTGAAGGCACCAGGCTCGCAGCTGGCGCAGGCCACCGAGCAGTTCGGCCGCTATCTGGCGGAGATATTTGCGCGCAACCAGCATAACTTCCGCCTGTTCGGCCCCGACGAAACCGCCTCGAACCGCCTGACGCCTGTCTTCGACGTTACCAGCCGCACCTGGCTGGAGCCGGTGAAGCCCTATGACGAGCAGCTGGCGCGCGACGGCCGCGTGATGGAGATCCTTAGCGAGCATCAGTGTCAGGGCTGGCTCGAAGGCTATCTGCTGACCGGCCGTCACGGCCTGTTTAACTGCTACGAAGCCTTTATCCATATTGTCGATTCGATGTTCAACCAGCACGCCAAGTGGCTGAAGGTGACGCGCAAGCTCGGCTGGCGCAAGCCGGTCTCTTCGCTCAACTACCTGCTCTCTTCCCACGTCTGGCGTCAGGATCACAACGGCTACAGCCACCAGGATCCTGGCTTTATGGATCACGTCGCCAATAAAAAGGCGGATATCGTACGCATCTATCTGCCGCCGGACGCCAACACGCTGCTGTGGGTCGGCGACCACTGCCTGCGCACCTGGGACCGTATCAACGTGATTGTGGCGGGCAAGCAGCCGTCGGCGCAGTGGCTCGATATGGAGAGCGCCATTGCCCACTGCGAGGCGGGCATGGGCGAATGGCGCTGGGCGGGCACCACGCCGCCGGGCGAAGAGCCGGATGTGGTGATGGCGTGCGCCGGCGACGTGCCGACGCTGGAGACGCTGGCGGCGGTGGATCTGCTGCGCGGCTATCTGCCCGACCTGCGCATTCGCGTGGTGAACGTGGTCGATCTGATGGCGCTGCAAACCCAGGAGCAACATCCGCACGGCAAAAGCGAAGAGGATTTCGACGCGCTGTTCACGCTCGACAAGCCGGTGATTTTCGCCTTCCACGGCTACCCGGCGCTGGTGCATCGCCTTGCCTACCAGCGCAACAACCATCGTAATTTCCACGTACGCGGCTTTAACGAAGAGGGCACCACCACCACGCCGTTCGATATGACGGTGCTTAACGAGCTGGACCGCTATCATCTGGCGCAGGAGGCGATCCTGCGCGTGCCGGGACTGGCGGATCGCCACCCGGAACTGCTGGACGATTTGCAGGAGCGCATCGCCGAGCATCATCGCTACGTGCGTGAATATGGCGAAGATGTGCCGGAGGTGCGCGGCTGGAAATGGCCGTCGGAAACGGGCACCGGCGCGCCCGATTAACGCAGGGCGTCCGCCAGCATCCATAACGTCGTGGCCACCAGCGACAGCGCCATCACGCTGTTGAAGAGACGACGCTTCCACGGCGTTTGCAGATGCAGGCCCAGCCGATCGCCCAGCGCTGCCCAGATTACTACGCAGGGCAGGTTTACCAGCGCGAAGCCAAGCATGACCGGCAGCAGCCCGCTCTGCGCGCTCCACAGCAGCGCTACGTTGGTCGCCATCAGCCAGGCCTTGGGATTGAGCGCCTGAAAGCCGATAGCACCGGCGATGGTCATCGGCTGCGCCTTTTCCCGCTGGGTCGGCGCGCCCGCCCGCCAGATCTTCCACGACAGCCAGAGCAGGTAGGCGCAGCCCGCCAGCGTGAGCGGCAGCCGGACGGCGCCCATCCAGCTCAGCAGCCACTCCAGCGCCAGCACCGCCAGCGCAGTTTGCAGCAGACAACCCAGCAGCACGCCGGAGATCATCGGCAGCGTGCGCCGCAGGCCGAAATTAACGCCGGAGGTCGCCAGCAGCAGGTTATTGGGGCCAGGGGTAATAGACATAACGGTGACATAGCTGAAAAAAGAGGGATCGAGCATGGCGGCGTTCTCCACAGGAAACAGTAAGGCCATGCTAAAACGCCAAAAGAATTGGTAACAGAGACACAAAATCACTATTGTCATGGTTACAGTCTGCAATTTTAAATATTGTACCCATGACTCGCGGAGGCTTTTGTGTCCCTTTCTTTCTCTGCCGATCAGCCGCTCTATTGCCAGCTTGCCGATAGCTTCGCCGAGGCGATTCATCAGGGCACGCTAAAACCGGGCAAGCGCCTGCCTGCCATTCGCCGCGTGGCGCAGAGCCATCAGGTCAGCATTAATACCGTGCTGAACGCCTGGCAGCGGCTGGAAGATCGCGGCCTTATCGAGGCGCGGCCACAGTCAGGCTACTATGTGCGCAGCGTGCTGCCCGCCCTGATGCAGCCGGTTCCCCATCGCACCCGCATTAAAGACCCGAGCAGTGAAAAGCTCGATCTGATCGACCAGGTGTTCGCGGCGCAGAACCATCCCGATTACGTCAATATTTCGCTGGCCTGCCCGCAGGACGGCGAGCTTTATCCGTCGGCGCGCCTCGCGCGCATTACCGCTTCGCTGCTGCGCCGCAATCCCGACCTTATCGGCCGCTATGCGCTCCCTCCCGGTAGTGAGCGCTTACGGGAGGAGATTGCGCGCCGCGCGCTGCACGCGGGCATGTCGCTGACCAGCGAAGCGATCACCCTCACCCACGGCTGTATGGAGGCGCTGCAGCTGGCGCTACGCGCGGTGACCCAGCCTGGAGACTGCGTTGGACTGGAGTCGCCGACCTACTTTTTTCTCTTTCCGCTGCTGGCGTCGCTGGGGCTGAAGGCGCTGGAGATTCCCACCGATCCGCAGCACGGGCTTTCCCTCGACGCGCTGGAGATGCTGCTGCAGGAGAAGCGTATTCAGGCGCTGATCGCCATGCCGAGCGCGCAGAATCCGCTGGGCTGCTGCATGTCGCGCCAGAACAAGCAGCGTCTGGCCAGGTTAGTAAATACTTACAAGGTTCCTCTGCTGGAAGACGGCCTCTATGACGAGCTGCAGTTCGACTGGCCGCTCTCGCCTACCGTAAAGTCATTTGATACCGAAGGTTGGGTGATTTACTGCACCAGCTTTACCAAAACCGTAGCGCCGGACTTTCGCATCGGCTGGATCGCCGCCGGCCGCTTCCATGAGGCGATAGCGCGCCTGAAGGCGGTCTCCTCGATGGCGGAATCCCGGCTGCTGTCGGAGACGCTGGCGGAATTTCTCGCCAACGGCGGTTACGATCACCATCTGCGCACGCTGCGCCGCCGCTACGCCGCCAATATGGACGAGGCGCGTGGCCTCATCGCCCGCTATTTTCCGCAGGGGACGCGCGCCACGCTGCCGCGCGGCGGGTTTGTTTTTTGGGTCGAACTGCCGGAGCAGGTCGATACGGTGGCGATGTTCCATCGGCTGCTGCAAGAGCAGATCTGCGTGACGCCCGGCGCGCTCTATTCGCTGAGCGAACGCTACAATCACGCGCTGCGTCTCTCCTGCTGCTACCCCTTCGACCAGCGCTATAGCTGGGCGCTGAAGCGCACCGGCGCGATCGCCTGCGAGCTGGCGGGCCTGGCGCCGGGGATCGATCAGGGTTTGCCGTTGCGGCCCCAGACGGTGTAGGGATGGCGCTCAGTCAGGCGTTCGTAGTAATTACGCACCGCAGGCAGGCTGGGATGATCCAGCGGGGTTTCATACCAGCGGTTGACCGCCAGCCCGACGCCAATATCCGCCAGGGTGAAGTTACGGCCCGCCACATAGCGTCCGGTTTTCTCCAGCTGCTGGTTGAGGATGCCCATGGTGTGCGCCCACCCTTTGCAGGCTGCCGCCAGCAGACGCGGATCCTGATGCGCGGGCGAGTTGCGCACCAGCGACATAAAGGCGTAGCGCCAGGAGGTATTGAGTTCGGTGGACTGCCAGTCCATCCACTGATCGATCGGCGCGCGGGCGCGCGGATTTTGCGGATAGAGCCAGTCGCCCTCATAGGCGTTGGCCAGATAGCGCAGGATGGCGTTCGACTCCCACAGCACGAAGTCGTCGTCGATAACGACCGGGATCAGGGCGTTCGGGTTAAGGGCGAGAAATTCCGGCTTGCGCAGCGAGTCAGGTTCCACGCCCCACTCTTCTTCGCGCTCGAAGTCGAGATCCAGTTCGTCGCAGAGCCAGAGCACTTTACGCACGTTAATTGACGAGTCGCGCCCAAGAATTTTCAGCATAACGGTCTCCTGCAGGAATTGTTAACATATTGATAACCCTGTCAGGCCATAAACGCAAATGTCGGGCGTGGAAATGCCCTGTTGAGAAAGGAGCAATAATGAACGTCGCCTTTAAGCAAGTAGATGTCTTTACCTCGTCCGCGTTCAACGGCAATCCGCTGGCGGTGATTATGGATGCGCAGGGCCTGAGCGACGCGCAGCTTCAGGCCATCGCCCGCTGGACAAATCTGTCTGAAACGACCTTTGTGCTGCCGCCGCAGCACCAGGAAGCTGACTACCGCGTGCGCATCTTTACCGTTGAGGGTGAACTGCCGTTTGCCGGACACCCGACGCTGGGCACCGCGCATGCGCTGCTGGAAGCGGGCTGGCCGACAAAACAACCTGGCAGGATGGTGCAGGAGTGCGGCGTCGGCAACGTGACGATCAGCATCGGCGCCGGGGGTTCGCTGGCGTTTGCCGCTCCAGAGGCGACGATCGCTCCCTTTACCGACGCGCTGATGAGCAATGCGCTCGGCTGCGAGCTGTTCGACACCACGCAAACGCCCGCCGTGGTCGATATGGGTATCCGCTGGCTGCTTATCCCGATGATTAGCGCCGAGGCGGTGCTGGCGATTCAGCCCGCCGTCAGCGACCTGCAGCGCCTGCTCGCCCACGCGGGTGTTACCGGCGTGATGCCGTTCGGCCCGCTGCCGCACGGCGAAAGCGAGCAGTATGAAGTGCGCGGCCTGCTGGTGGAGAACGGCAGCCTGACGGAAGATCCCATTACCGGCAGCGCCAACGCCTGCCTGGCGCGCTACTTTGCCGCGCAGGGCCAGATGCGCGATTACCGGACGCGTCAGGGTACGGCAATCGGGCGTGAAGGGCGCGTATCGGTGCGCTTCGAAGGCGACCAAATCTGGATCGGCGGTAAGACCGTCACGGTAATTGACGGCACCATTGCGCTGTAGCGCTGACGCTGCATTGCCGGCACCGCCGTGGAGGAGATAAGCCCGCGCAGATACGCACCTTATCCCTGGTGCGTATCCGTGGCTTATAACGCCTGGCCGCCTGACGCCTCAATGCGCTGCGCCGTGATCCAGCCGCTCTCCTCGCTGAGAATCGCGGTGATGGCGTCGCCGATATCGTCCGGCTGCCCCACGCGCCCCAGCGCGGTAAGCGCCGCAATGGTGTCGTTAATCTCTTTATTGTCGCGCACGCGTCCGCCGCCGAAGTCGGTCTCGATAGCCCCCGGCGCCAGGATATTAACGCGAATGCGCCGTTCGCCCAGCTCTTTCGCCTGATAGCGCGTCAGCACCTCCATCGCGCCTTTAACGGAGGCGTAAGTGGCGGAGCCTGGGTAGGTCATGCGCGTCAGCCCGCTGGAGATATTCAAAATGCGGCCACCGTCGTTGATCAGCGGCAGCAGTTTCTGCGTCAGAAAATAGGGGCCTTTAAAATGAACGTTAACCAGCGCGTCAAACTCTTCCTCTGTGGTCTCGCTAAATGGCTTATAGTGACCATGACCGGCGTTGTTTATTAAATAATCAAAGCGGTCGCGCTGCCATCCCTTTTCCAGCGTCTGTTTGACCTGCGCGACAAAGCCGCTGAACTGGCCGCTGTCGCCTACATCCAGCTGCAGCGCGGCTGCGCGACCGCCCAGCGCCTCGATTGCAGTAATTAACGCCTGCGCCTCTTCTTCATGGCTGCGCCAGGTAAAAAGGATATCGACGCCTTTTGCAGCCAGTTTTAACGCCGCATTCTTGCCTAACCCGCGGTTGGCGCCGGTAATAAGTGCAATTTTATTACTCATGTTTCGATCCTGTTGCAAAATTGAACACCAAATCAGGATATTCCCCAATAATTGATCTATAAATGGCAGGAAATACGCAGCACTGTTTCACTTACAACAACAATCGGTGAACAACATGGACAAAATTCACGCAATGCAGGTTTTTGTGCGGGTGGCGGAAATGGGCAGTTTTACCCGCGCGGCGGAAAGTCTGGGCCTGCCAAAAGGCAGCGTGTCGCGCCAGCTGCAGGCGCTGGAAAATCAGATGGGTACGCGGCTGCTGCATCGCACCACGCGGCGCGTGCAGCTTACCCAGGATGGGCTGGTCTACTACGATCGCAGCCTGGATCTGTTGTCGATGATCGACGATATGGATAGCCTGTTTCAGCACGATCCCGCTACGCTGAGCGGCAAGCTGCGCGTCGATATGTCGGTGGCGATGGCGACCGGCTTTATCCTGCCGCGCCTGCCGGAATTTTTGCAGCACTATCCCGGCGTGGAAATCGAGCTGAGCAGCAGCGACCGCATGGTGGATGTGATCCGCGAAGGCTTCGACTGCGTTATCCGCGTCGGCGAGCTAAAAGACTCCGGCCTGATTGCGCGGAAAATCGGCACCTACACCTTGATTAACTGCGCCAGCCCCGGCTACCTTTCCCGTTTCGGCATGCCGACGCGGCTGGAAGAGCTGTCGTCGCACGCGATGGTTCACTACACGCAGCAGCTCGGCCAGCCTTCGCCCGGCTTTGAATATTTTGACGGCAAGCAGTGCCACTACGTGCAAACCGGCGGCGTTGTGACGGTCAACAGCACGGAAACCTATCGCGCCGCCTGCCTGGCGGGACTGGGCATTATTCAGGTGCCGGCGATGGGCATCTATCCGCTGCTGGAGTCTGGCCAGCTGGTGGAAGTGCTGCACGCCTTTCCGGCGAAGCCGATGCCCATCTCTCTGCTCTATCCCCATCGGCGCAATGTGGCGCGGCGCGTGCGCGTGTTTATGGAGTGGCTGAGTCAGGTACTACAGGAGTATGTCACCTGAGCGGCTATAATTGCCTTTTCACGTAAAGCAGGATGATAACTGTCTATGACGGACAAACAGGAAACCCCGAATAATCCCGAGCAACCTAAACCGCTGATCGATATTCAGACCGGCAATAAAACCGTTGACGGCTCGATTCGTCGCGTATCGCGCTTTGCCGCCTGGTTTCAGGCGATTCCGGCGGTGGCGCACTTTATTCGCGCGCTGGAGCGCTTCAACGATCGCCTGGGCAGCCAGTTCGGCGCGGCCATTACCTACTTTTCGTTTTTATCGCTCATCCCGATCCTGATGGTCTCTTTCGCCGCCGTCGGGTTTGTGCTGGCGTCGAACCAGGATCTGCTGTCGCAGCTGATCACGAAGATCGTTAACAGCATCAGCGATCCTACGCTCGCTACGACGCTGAAGAATACGGTAAACACCGCCATCCAGCAGCGCGCCACCGTGGGTATTACCGGTCTGCTGCTGGCGCTCTACTCCGGCATTAACTGGATGGGCAACCTGCGCGAAGCGGTGCGCGCCCAGTCGCGCGACGTCTGGGAGCGCACGCCGGACGATCAGGAGAAGTTCTGGAAAAAGTATCTGCGCGACCTGATTTCGCTGATCGGCCTGATGCTGGCGCTGGTGATCACCCTGTCGCTGACCTCTATCGCTGGCGCGGCGCAGGCAGCAATCGTCAACGCGCTGGGGCTGGCAGATATCGAGTGGCTGCGCCCGGCGATGACCGCCATAGCGCTGGCCATTTCGATTATGGCCAACTATCTGCTGTTCCTGTGGATTTTCTGGATCCTGCCGCGCCACAAGCCGCGTAAGAAAGCGCTGTTTCGCGGCACGCTGCTGGCGGCGATCGGCTTTGAGGTTATCAAGTTCGTGATGACGCTGACGCTGCCCAAGCTCGCTTCGTCGCCCTCGGGTGCCGCCTTCGGCTCGGTGCTGGGTCTGATGGCGTTCTTCTACTTCTTCGCCCGTCTGACGCTGTTCTGCGCCGCCTGGATCGCCACCGCGAAGTATAAAGACGATCCGCAAATGCCGGACTCGCGTCGCGCCTCGCATCGTCAGGTGTAAAAAAAGGTTACCGGCAGCGAAAAATTTCTCCCTTCGGCTATTTTTCAACCAGACAGCAGGATGAATAGCTGAAGGGTCACTTTTATTTACCCCTTTTATAGAGATTCCCGCTGCAAAAGGTGGGCTTCTCCCTGCCTTAATCCACGCTTTCCATTTCAGCACAAATTATCCACTTTTTCGCCGAAAAAGCCCGTTCTGACGCGGTTTATCAGCGTTGAATGCGCTCTGGGAGGTGCGTAATATTCCTGGTCTCTATTTACAATTAAGAAACAGTTATGCAAGCCTCCATCACAGAATCCCTGAAAAAGTCACAAGACGAAACGCCGGTAAACTCTCGCGGCAAGGTCGTAGTGGCCTCGCTGGTCGGTACCGCCATTGAATTCTTCGATTTCTATATCTACGCCACGGCGGCGGTGATTGTTTTTCCTCATATTTTCTTTCCGCAGGGCGATAATACCGTGGCGACGCTGCAGTCGCTGGCGACCTTCGCTATCGCCTTTGTGGCGCGCCCGATCGGCTCTGCGCTTTTCGGCCACTTTGGCGACCGCGTGGGCCGTAAGGCGACGCTGGTGGCCTCGCTGCTGACGATGGGCATCTCTACCGTGATTATCGGCCTGCTGCCGGGCTACCAGTCGATTGGCGTCGCGGCGCCGCTGCTGCTGGCGCTGGCGCGTTTTGGCCAGGGGCTGGGCCTCGGCGGTGAGTGGGGCGGCGCGGCGCTGCTGGCGACGGAAAACGCGCCGGCGAAAAAACGCGCGCTCTACGGCTCTTTTCCGCAGCTGGGCGCACCGATCGGCTTCTTCTTCGCTAACGGCACTTTTCTGCTGCTCTCCTGGCTGCTGACGGACGAGCAGTTTATGCAGTGGGGCTGGCGCGTGCCCTTTATCCTCTCAGCGGTGCTGGTGATTATCGGCCTCTATGTGCGCGTTTCGCTGCATGAAAGCCCGGTCTTCGCGAAGGTGCAGAAAGAGAAGAAACAGGTACGGGTGCCGATCGCCGCGCTGCTGAGCAAGCATCTTACCGCGACCATCCTCGGCACCTTTATCATGCTGGCGACCTATACGCTGTTCTACATTATGACGGTCTACTCAATGAGCTACGGCACCGCGCCGGCGCCAACGGGCCTCGGCTTTTCGCGCAACAGCTTTCTCTGGATGCTGATGATGGCGGTTATTGGCTTCGGCGTGATGGTGCCGATCGCTGGTCTGCTGGCGGATCGCTTTGGCCGCCGTAAGACCATGATCGTGATTACGCTGATGATTATCGCCTTCGCCTTCCTGTTCCCGTCGATGCTGGGTTCCGGTTCACAAGCACTGGTGATGGCCTTCCTGCTGCTCGGCCTGAGCGTGATGGGGCTGACCTTCGGCCCGATGGGCGCGCTGCTGCCGGAACTGTTCCCGACCGAAGTGCGTTATACCGGTGCCTCTTTCTCCTACAACCTGTCGTCGATTCTCGGCGCCTCGGTTGCGCCCTATATCGCCACCTGGCTCAACGCCCACTACGGTTTGCAGGCGGTAGGCTACTACCTGGCCTCGATGGCAGCGCTGACGCTGATTGCGCTGATCGCCTGTAAAGAGACGCGCCATCAGACGCTCTACGAAGCGGTGTAACAGGAATCAGTAAACCCGGCTAAGGCCGGGTTTTACCTCATGGTATAGTTCCCGCTGTTTCGTTATGCAGGAAAAGAACCATGGCGACGGCAGCTCACCTGATTAGCAATACCCTTCCCAGCGTTAAACAACTCCAGTGTTTCCTCGCCGTCGCGCACGAGCTCAATTTTCGCCGCGCCGCCGAGCGCCTCAGCATGACCCAGCCGCCGCTGACGCGTCATATTCAGAGCCTGGAAGCCCTGCTCCACCAGCAGCTTTTTAGCCGCAGCACCCACGCGGTGAGCCTGACCGAGGCCGGGCGCGCGCTGGTCGCCAGAGCGGAGAGCATTCTCGAGGCTCTCAGCGCCCTTCACGCAGACGCTCTCTCCCGTCAGGCGCGTCTGCGCATCGGGCTGACCCGAACGCTGGACTTTACCCGTATACCGCCTGTCGGTGCGCGGCTGGCGCAGCTGGATGCCGGCGATGATATCGACTCGCCCGATCTGACCTCCGCCCGGCTGCTGCAGTGTCTGACGCAGAACAGGCTGGATCTGGTGCTGACCGGCGAGAAAGGCGCAGGCAATGAAGAGAGCGTCCGCTATCGCTGGATCTGCCGCGAGCCGCTGCTTATCGCGCTGCCGACCACGCACCCCGCCAGTCGCCAGCATCAGGCCTTGCTCGATGAGGTCAGCGATCTGCCGCTGTTCTGGTTTGCCAGGCGCGCCAACCCCGCCTTCTACGATAAATGCGAGAAAGTTTTCGCGCAGCTGCCAGCGCCGTTGAAAAAGGTTAAAGAGCCTGACGATACCCTGACAATGCTGGCGCATATCGCCCGCGGCAAGGGATTCGCCCTGCTGCCGCAGTCAAAGTGCGCCTTTAATCAGGCCGGGTTGTGCTATCGGCCGCTGCGCGATAGCCAGGCGCAGCAGCTGAATATCGACGTCTACGCCGCCACGCGCCATGACGACGTGCGTCCGGCGCTCCTGCAGGCGCTGGCGAGGCTGAGCGACGGCGCGCCTTAATACCTTTTCAGCATCACAAAAACGGCAATTCCCTGCTGCTCCCCCTGGTGAAAGAATCGGAACAGGACAACAGGAGGGATAATGAAAACGCGTGACTTAGCAAAAACCTTAGAGGTGAGCGCCATCGGCTATGGCGCAATGGGCCTCAGCGAATTCTACGGCGCTGCGGACGACGCGCAGTCGCTGCGTGTTTTGCATAAACTTATCGAGCTGGGCCAGACCTTTATTGATACGGCGGATCAGTATGGTCGCGGCCACAATGAAACGCTTATCGGGCAGTTTCTTGCCGGACTGAATAGCGCCACGCGCGCCCGGTTTAAGGTCGCCACCAAGTGCGGCATTGAACGCGCGCCCGACGAGGCTTACAGCCGAACCATCAATAACCGGCCGGACTATATTACCCGCTGCTGCCACGACTCCCTTAAGCGACTGGGCGTTGAGCGTATCGATCTCTTCTACCTCCACCGCGTCAGCCAGGCGACGCCGATTGAAGAAAGCATGGCATGCCTGAGCCGCCTGGTGAAGGAGGGAAAGATAAACCATATCGGGCTGTGCGAAGTCTCTGCCGCGACTCTGCGCCGCGCGCACGCCGTTCATCCCGTCGCCGCCCTGCAGACCAAATATTCGCTGTGGACGCGCGACGTTGAGGAGGCGATCCTGCCAACGGTTAAGGCGCTGGATATCGGCCTTGTTGCCTACTCGCCGCTGGGACGCGGTTTCCTGACCGGCAAATATCTGCGCAACAGCGACTTTGCTGAAGGCGACTTCCGTAAAAATAACGGGCGCTTTCAGCAGGCCAGCCTCGATCATAACGCCGCGCTGCTGAGCGCAGTGCGGCCACTGGCGGAGAAGTATGGCTGCACGCCAGGTCAGATAGCGTTGGCCTGGCTGCTGGCGCAGTACGCGAAGCTGGTGCCGATCCCCGGCACGAAACGGATCGCCTACCTGATGGAAAATGCCCAGGCGGCGCAGGTGGCTCTGGAGGCGGCGGACGTGGCGCTGCTGAACGCCCTCCACCAGCGCGTTCAGGTGCAGGGCGCCCGCTATTCGGCAGAGGGGATGAAGGGCGTGAATGCCTGAGGTGAAAGAAGTGAGGGCCTGAAAAGCAAAACCCCGGCAAGCCGGGGTTTTGCAGTGCTGAAAAGAGTGGTGTCTGGCTTAGCTGGCGACGGCGATACGCTTCATATCGGTCATGTAGCCGCGCAGTTTACGGCCAACCGCTTCGATCGGATGCTGGCGAATCGCCTCGTTGACGTCGCGCAGCTGCGCGTTATCAACCTGGGTGCCTTCAATCGCTTTGCCCAGATCGCCCGGCTGCAGCGTGGTCATAAACTCTTTCAGCAGCGGTACTGCGGCGAAGGAGAACAGGTAGTTACCGTACTCGGCGGTGTCGGAGATCACCACGTTCATCTCATACAGACGCTTACGCGCGATGGTGTTGGCGATCAGCGGCAGCTCGTGCAGCGACTCATAGTAAGCGGACTCTTCGATAATTCCCGCGTCGACCATGGTTTCGAACGCCAGCTCAACGCCCGCTTTCACCATTGCCACCATCAGAACGCCTTTATCGTAGTACTCCTGCTCGTCGATTTTGCCTTCATACTGCGGCGCATTTTCAAACGCGGTTTTGCCGGTCTCTTCGCGCCAGGTCAGCAGGTTTTTGTCGTCGTTAGCCCAGTCAGCCATCATGCCGGATGAGAATTCGCCGGAGATGATGTCGTCCATATGCTTCTGGAACAGTGGTGCCATAATCTCTTTCAGCTGCTCTGACAGCGCATAAGCGCGCAGTTTTGCCGGGTTAGAGAGGCGATCCATCATCAGGGTAATGCCGCCGAACTTCAGGGATTCGGTGATGGTTTCCCAGCCGAACTGGATCAGTTTTTCGGTGTAGGCCGCGTCGTGACCTTCCGCCACCAGCTTGTCGAAGCAGAGCAGCGAACCGGCCTGCAGCATGCCGCACAGAATAGTCTGCTCGCCCATCAGATCTGACTTCACTTCCGCCACAAAAGAGGACTCCAGCACGCCCGCACGGTCGCCACCGGTCGCGGCAGCCCAGGCTTTGGCGATCGCCATGCCTTCGCCTTTCGGATCGTTTTCCGGATGGACGGCGATCAGCGTTGGTACGCCGAAACCGCGCTTGTACTCTTCGCGCACTTCGGTGCCCGGACATTTCGGCGCCACCATAACAACGGTGATGTCTTTACGGATGGTTTCGCCTACTTCAACGATATTAAAGCCGTGCGAGTAGCCCAGCGCCGCGCCATCTTTCATCAGAGGCTGTACCGCCTGCACTACGGCAGAGTGCTGTTTGTCCGGCGTCAGGTTGACCACCAGATCGGCCTGCGGGATCAGCTCTTCATAGGTGCCGACTTTAAAGCCGTTCTCGGTGGCCTTGCGCCAGGAGGCGCGCTTCTCGGCGATCGCTTCGGCGCGCAGCGCATAGGCGACATCCAGACCGGAATCACGCATGTTCAGACCCTGGTTAAGGCCCTGCGCGCCACAGCCCACGATGACCACTTTTTTCCCTTTCAGGAAGCTGGCGCCGTCGGCGAATTCATCGCGCGCCATAAAGCGACATTTGCCTAACTGCGCTAACTGGTTGCGCAGATTCAGTGTGTTGAAGTAGTTAGCCATGGGGCACTCCGGTCAGATGTTGTGTTTGTTTTTGTCTGGTAACGGCGCTGCTGACAGCGCCGCGAATGACCCCATCATATGACAGGAAATCCGTTGCTTAAATTGATATATTAGCAAGGTTACATTGCATAATTTGCAATACCACTGTAGAGGTCAAGGCGAATGGATTTACGAGATTTGAAGCTGTTTCTTCATCTGGCCGAAAGCTGCCATTTTGGCCGTACGGCGCGCGCCATGCACGTCAGCCCGTCAACGCTCTCGCGCCAGATCCAGCGCCTCGAAGAGGATGTGGGGCACGCGCTGTTTCTGCGCGATAACCGCACCGTCGTCCTGACCGAGGCGGGCGAACGTCTGCGCCAGTTCGCGCAGCAGACGCTGCTGCAGTATCAGCAGCTGCGCCACGTCATGGATCTTAACGGCCCGTCGCTGAGCGGCGAGCTGCGCCTGTTCTGCTCGGTGACGGCCGCCTACAGCCATCTGCCGCCGATTCTGGATCGCTTCCGCGCCGAGCATCCGCAGGTAGAGATCAAGCTGACCACCGGCGACGCCGCCGACGCCATCGAAATGGTGCAGTCGGGCGAAGCAGATCTGGCTATTGCTGGCCGACCCGAGTCGCTGCCCGCCAGCATCGACTTTACGCCGCTGGGACTGATCCCGCTGGTGCTGATTGCCCCCGCGCTGCCCTGCCCGGTGCGCAGCCAGGCGACCCAGCCGACGCCCGACTGGGCGCACATCCCTTTTATCCTGCCCGATCAAGGCCCGGCGCGGCGCGGCATCGATCTCTGGTTTCGGCGGCGTCGCATTCCTAATCCGCAGATTTACGCCACGGTCTCCGGTCATGAGGCGATTGTGTCGATGGTGGCGCTCGGCTGCGGCATCGCGCTTTTACCGGATGTGGTGCTGGAGAACAGCCCGGAGCCGGTGCGCAATCGCGTGCTGACGCTGGAGAATGTCGAGTCGGTGGCGCCGCTGGAGCTGGGCGTGTGCGTACAAAAAAAGCGGCTCGGGGAGCCGCTGATTCACGCCTTCTGGCACCTACTGTAGTTACTGGCCGGCGAGGAAGAAGCGGAACGCCGGGTTATTGGCTTCGTCGTGGAAGTCATAGCCCAGTTCGGTAAGATGTGATTCAAAGCGCGGTTCGTTGTCGCCGATCTCAAAGGCCGCCAGCACGCGGCCGTAATCGGTGCCGTGGCTGCGGTAGTGGAACAGCGAGATATTCCAGTGGGTGCCGAGCGTTTGCAGGAACTTCAGCAGCGCGCCGGGTGCCTCCGGGAATTCGAAGCTGAACAGGCGTTCGCGCAGCGGCTTCGACGGACGTCCACCCACCATATAGCGCACGTGCAGCTTCGCCATCTCGTCGTCAGAGAGATCCACCACCTGATAGCCCCCCTGCGTCAGCTGGCTGATGATTTCGCTGCGCTCCTCCAGCCCGCGCGTCAGGCGCACGCCAACAAAGATGCAGGCGTTGTCGGCGTCGGCATAGCGGTAGTTAAACTCCGTTACCGCACGGCCGCCCAGCGTCTGGCAGAACTTCAGGAAGCTACCCTGCTGTTCCGGGATGGTGACGGCGAGCAGCGCTTCACGCTGTTCGCCCAGCTCACAGCGCTCGGAGACGTAGCGCAGGCCGTGAAAGTTAACGTTAGCGCCTGACAGCACGTGCGCCAGGCGCTCGCCTTTGATGTCGTGCTGCTGGATATATTTTTTCATACCCGCCAGCGCCAGCGCGCCCGACGGCTCCGCTACCGCGCGCACGTCTTCAAACAGATCTTTCATCGCCGCGCAGATAGCGTCGCTGTCGACGGTGATAATATCGTCGAGGTACGCCTGGCAGAGGCGAAAGGTTTCGCTGCCGATACGCTTTACCGCCACGCCTTCGGCAAACAGCCCGACGCGCGGCAGATCCACCGGCTCGCCCGCCTCGAGCGCCGCCTTCAGGCAGGCAGAGTCTTCCGACTCTACCGCGATAACTTTGATTTGCGGCATCAGCTGTTTGATCAGCACCGCCACGCCCGCCGCCAGGCCGCCGCCGCCAACCGGCACGAAGACGCGATCGAGATGCGCATCCTGCTGCAGCAGCTCCATCGCCAGCGTGCCCTGACCGGCGATGACCGCCGGATGGTCAAACGGCGGCACGAAGGTATAACCCTGCTGTTCCGCCAGCTCAATCGCTTTGGCTTTCGCCTCGTCGAAGTTAGCGCCGTAGAGATAAGCCTCACCGCCAAATGCGCGCACCGCCTCTACCTTGATGTCTGCCGTGGTGACCGGCATAACAATCAGCGATTTGATGCCGAGCCGGCTGGCGGAGAGCGCCACGCCCTGCGCGTGGTTGCCGGCCGACGCCGTCACCACGCCGCGCGCTTTCTGCTCTTCGTTCAGTCCGGCGATCATCGCATAGGCGCCGCGCAGCTTGAAGCTGTGTACCGGCTGCCGATCCTCGCGCTTCACCAGAATGGTGTTGCCGAGACGCGATGAAATTTTTTCCATTTTTTGCAGCGGCGTCACCTGTGCGACTTCATACACGGGCGAGCGCAGCACGGCGCGCAGATATTCCGCGCCGCAGGGCGACGCAGGTAGCGGTTGAGCCTCAGCCATCGGTCAGCCTCCCAGCTTGCTCTTGTCGCGCACCGCGCCTTTGTCGGCGCTGGTGGCGAGCGATGCGTAGGCACGCAGCGCGAAAGAGACCTGACGCACGCGGCCGTGCGGCGTGTAGGCCGCCTCGCCGCGCGCTTCTTCCTCTTCGCGGCGCGCATGCAGTTCGTTGTCCGGCACCGCCAGTTTGATGCCGCGGTTAGGGATATCGATTTCGATGATGTCGCCATCTTTTACCAGCGCAATGGTGCCGCCGCTGGCCGCTTCCGGCGAGGCGTGGCCGATCGACAGGCCGGAGGTGCCGCCGGAGAAGCGACCGTCGGTGATCAGCGCGCAGCTTTTGCCGAGCCCCATCGATTTCAGATAGGTCGTTGGATAGAGCATCTCCTGCATGCCCGGGCCACCTTTCGGCCCTTCGTAGCGGATTACCACGACGTCGCCCGCAACCACTTTGCCGCCGAGAATCGCCTCAACTGCGTCATCCTGGCTTTCGTAGACTTTTGCCGGGCCTTTAAACGTCAGGATCTCTTTGTCGACGCCGGCGGTTTTGACGATACAACCATCTTCGGCGAGGTTGCCGTAGAGCACCGCCAGACCACCATCCTGGGAGAACGCATGTTCGCGCGTGCGGATACAGCCGTCCTGACGATCGTCATCCAGCGTGTCCCAGCGACAGTCTTGCGAAAACGCCTGGGTGGTACGAATCCCTGCCGGACCGGCGCGGAACATTTTCTTCACCGCTTCATCCTGCGTCAGCATGATGTCGTACTGATCCAGGGTTTCACGCAGGTTCAGGCCCAGCACGTTACGTACGTCGGTATGCAGCAGGCCCGCGCGATCCAGCTCGCCGAGAATGCCGATAACGCCACCAGCGCGGTGGACATCTTCCATATGGTATTTCTGCGTGCTCGGCGCGACCTTGCACAGGTGCGGTACCTTGCGCGACAGACGATCGATGTCGGAAATATTGAAGTCGATTTCGCCTTCCTGCGCCGCCGCCAGCAGGTGCAGTACGGTGTTGGTGGAACCGCCCATCGCGATATCCAGCGTCATGGCATTTTCAAAGGCCGCTTTGCTGGCGATGTTGCGCGGCAGTACGCGCTCATCATCCTGCTCGTAATACTGTTTAGTCAGATTAACGATGCGCTTACCGGCGTTGATAAACAGATCCTTGCGGTCGGCGTGGGTGGCCAGCAGCGAGCCGTTGCCCGGCTGCGACAGACCCAGCGCTTCGGTCAGACAGTTCATGGAGTTAGCCGTGAACATACCGGAACAGGAGCCGCAGGTCGGACAGGCGGAGCGTTCAATCTGCTCGCTCTCGGCGTCGCTGACGTTCGGGTTCGCACCCTGAATCATCGCATCCACCAGATCGAGCTTGATGATCTTGTCAGAAAGTTTGGTTTTCCCCGCTTCCATCGGGCCGCCGGAAACGAAAATAACCGGAATATTGAGGCGCAGCGACGCCATCAGCATTCCCGGCGTGATTTTGTCGCAGTTAGAGATGCAGACCATGGCGTCGGCGCAGTGCGCGTTAACCATGTATTCCACCGAGTCGGCGATCAGCTCGCGCGACGGCAGCGAATAGAGCATGCCGCCATGGCCCATGGCGATACCGTCATCCACCGCAATGGTGTTGAACTCTTTCGCCACACCGCCCGCCGCTTCGATCTGCTCGGCGACCAGCTTGCCGAGATCGCGCAGGTGGACGTGGCCCGGCACAAATTGGGTGAATGAGTTGACCACAGCGATAATTGGCTTGCCGAAATCGGCGTCGGTCATTCCTGTGGCGCGCCACAGGGCACGGGCACCCGCCATATTGCGGCCATGAGTGGTGGTGGCGGAACGGTACTTAGGCATGCTCTGTTTACTCCAGTCTGTAAATGACGCGGGCACAGCTGCGCCCGCGTGACTCTCTTGTTATGGGTTAACCTGATCCAGCCAGCCGTATTTGTCTTCGGTTTCGCCAGTGAACAGGCCGAAGAAGGCTTTCTGGATTTTCTCGGTTACCGGTCCGCGTTTGCCCTCGCCAACCTGAATGCCGTCGACGCTGCGTACCGGCGTGATTTCTGCAGCGGTACCGGACATAAAGATCTCATCGGCCAGATAGAGCGATTCGCGCGACAGCACCTGCTCGCGAACTTCAATGCCCATATCCTGCGCCAGCTTGATGATGGCGTCGCGGGTAATGCCAGGCAGCGCGGAAGAGGTGAACGGCGGCGTAAACAGGATGCCGTCTTTTACTTCGAACAGGTTTTCACCGGCGCCTTCGGAGATATAGCCATTGGTGTCCAGCGCGATGCCTTCCTGATAGCCGTGACGACGCGCTTCGCTGCCCACCAGCAGAGAGGAGAGATAGTTGCCACCTGCTTTCGCCGCGGTCGGCAGGGTGTTCGGCGCAACGCGGTTCCATGAAGAAACCATTGCATTGATGCCGTTTTCCAGCGCTTCAGCGCCCAGATAGGCGCCCCACGGGAAGGCGGCGATGATCACGTCGGTGGTGTAGCCATCCGGCGGGTTCACGCCCAGGCCGACGTCGCCGACAAAGGCCAGCGGACGGATGTAGGCGCTTTTCAGATTGTTGTCGCGCAGTACTTTGCGGGTCGCTTCCATCAGTTCGTCCACGCTGTATTTCAGCGGGAAACGATAAATTTTGGCTGAGTCGTGCAGACGCTGCATGTGTTCACGGTGACGGAACACCACCGGGCCTTTGTGCGAGTCGTAGCAGCGCACGCCTTCAAACACAGAAGTACCGTAATGCAGTGCGTGGGACATCACGCTGACCTTTGCGTTTTCCCACTTAACCATCTCGCCATTGAACCAAATAAAGTCTGCTTTCTTCGTGCTCATTCTTATTTCCTTTCACGACCAGGCGTGGATTTGTTGTGATGTTTGTTGCTGGATCTCGACGCTGGCGACATCCATTAATTTGTTTAATTGGGAAGACAGTAAATCGACTGAGCGCTGGCTGGCAACGGTCATTTCAATATTAATGTTCTCGCTGTTAGCCGCCGCGCCCATGTTCATGGCGCAGACCTGAAAACCGCGGTGACGGACGACGCGTAAAATGCGCTCCAATATTTCAGGGCGAAAGCGAGCTTCGATAGACAATTGATGCTGATTCATACGGTTTTCTCCATCATGTTTGCGTTGCTGGCGCCGGGCGGCACCAGTGGCCAGACGTTTTCATGCTCATCAATCGCAACATGCAGGAAGTAAGGACCTTCGCTGTTCAGCAGAGCATCAAGGGCGGCGTCGACCTCGTCTTTACGGCTAATACGCTGGCCTGGAATATCAAACGCGCTGGCCAGCGTCAGAAAATCGGGGTTGTCGGTCAGTATGGTTTCGCTGTAGCGACCGTCGAAAAAGAGCTGCTGCCACTGGCGCACCATGCCGAGGCGCTGGTTATCCAGCAGCAGGATTTTCACCGGCAGTTTTTTACGTTTGATGGTGCCCAGCTCCTGGATATTCATCATGATTGAACCGTCGCCCGACACGCAGATCACGGTGTCGTCGGGACGGGCGACCTGCGCGCCTACCGCAGCCGGCAGGCCGAAGCCCATGGTGCCCAGGCCGCTGGAGGTGATGAAATTCTCCGGCGCGCTGAAGTTCATATGCTGGGCGGTCCACATCTGGTGCTGGCCGACGTCGGTGGTGATAACGGCGCTGGCGGGTTTACGATCGGAGAGCTGCTTCAGCAGCAGTGGCGCGTAGATCGCCTCGCCGGGATGATCGTAGCGCCAGCTGAATTCCGCTTTCATCGCCTTCACCTCTTCGCGCCAGCCCGCAATCTGCATCGGCATACTCAGCGCGGGCAGGATCTGATTCATATCGCCCTGCAGCGAAACGTGCGCGCGGCGCAGTTTATTCAGCTCGGCCGGATCGATATCGATGTGAATGACGCTGGCGTGCGGCGCAAAGGTATCGAGCTTGCCGGTTACGCGATCGTCGAAGCGCGCGCCGACGGCAATCAGCAAATCGCACGACTGAACCGCCAGGTTTGCGGCTTTGGTGCCATGCATACCCAGCATGCCCAGGTAGACCTCGCTTTCGCTATCGGCGCTGCCGAGACCTTTCAGCGTGGCGGCCACAGGGATGCCGGTCTCCTGCGCCATAGCGCGAAGCACGGGAACCGCCTGCGCCATACCGACGCCGCCGCCGATATAGAGCATCGGCTTGTGCGACTGCGCCATCAGCGCACGCGCCGCTTCGATATGCTGCAGCGAATGGGCGATCGGCTCTTCGACCGGCAGCAGATGCGGGTTCAGCTCGCCGCTGGCGATTTGAATATCTTTAGGGATGTCGACCAGCACCGGGCCAGGGCGGCCTGACTGAGCGATAGCGAAGGCCTCAGCCATTACGGAGGGCAGCTCTTCCAGCGATTCAACCAGAAAGCTGTGTTTGGTGCAGGCCAGCGACAGGCCCAGCACGTCGATCTCCTGAAAGGCGTCGGTGCCGATAAATGCCGACGAGACCTGACCGGTGATGGCGACGACCGGCACTGAGTCCATCATCGCATCGGCCAGGCCGGTGATTAAGTTGGTCGCGCCAGGGCCCGAGGTCGCAATGCAGACGCCGGTTTTTCCGGTCGCGCGGGCATAGCCGATCGCCGCGACCACCGCGCCTTGTTCATGACGACACAGTAGGTGTTCCACGCCGCCATCGTAGAGCGCATCGTACACTGGCATGATGGCGCCGCCAGGATAGCCAAATACGGTGTCGACACCCTGCGCGCGTAAAGCCTGAACTACCCACTGTGCACCTGTCATGGTTATTCTCCTGTATCCTTAGGGGAACAACAGAATTTTATGCTACTGCTCATTGTTTGCTCCTCGGTAATTAGCTGATATTTGCTCTGGTCGAAAAAAAACCCCCGAACCTTACGGTGCGGGGGTTTTTCGAATTCCAGGCTTGATTTTTAAGCCTTTCTTTCTCCAAGCGTAGCCCCGCACGGTGGGTTAATAATCACCACCACGCTAATCACGACTAGGCTAATCACTTGTAGAAGGGCTTTCATCTGTTGTCTGTTTTTTCGTTTGTTCGAAGTAATACCTACAGAGTTATCACAGTTAGCGGTGCGATGACAACTTTTTCCATCGCTTTTTTTTAAGACCGTTGGGGCGATAAGCAGGTATCACACTGTAAATAAACGCATATTTTATGCGTGATAAATATTCATCACGTCCGTGACGCAATAATTAAGCGGGCTATTTGTCAGGTAGCTTCAGAAAAAATGTATGGGGCTGAACGCCCCGTCGATTTATTGCGGCGTCTGCCGACAGATGAATCCTTTGGCCTCGTCGTCATGGTTCCACCGCTTCATAATCGCCGCGTTAAGGAGCGGTTATGACACTGTCGAGAGTTCTTACCCGAGCGGCGCTAGGCGTCGAGGCGCCGCTGGTGACCCTGGAAGCGCATATCAGCAGCGGCCTGCCCGCGCTGACGCTGGTCGGCTTGCCCGAAACCACGGTAAAAGAGGCGCGCGAACGGGTGCGCAGCGCCATCATAAACAGCGGCTTCAGCTTTCCGGCGAAGCGCATCACTATCAATCTGGCCCCCGCCGATCTGCCTAAAGAGGGCGGACGTTACGATCTGCCGATGGCGCTCGCAATTCTCGTCGCGTCTGAACAGCTTCCAGAGGCGAAACTGGCGCAGCATGAGTTTGTGGGCGAACTGGCGCTCAACGGCGCGCTCTGCGGCGTTCAGGGCGCCATTCCGGCGGCTATGGCGGCGATGCGGGCCGGGCGGCAGCTGATCGTCTCGACGGAGAATCAGCCGGATGTTGGCCTGATCCAGCATGGCGATACGCTGGTTGCTGCGCATCTGCTGGAGATCTGTGCCTGGCTGCAAAACCAGGGCGAGCTGGCGCGCGCGCAATCTCAGCAGGATGGGCCTGAAGAGCCAGCGGAAGACCTGAGCGACATAATCGGTCAGGAGCAGGGGCGCCGGGCGCTGGAGATTACCGCAGCGGGCGGTCATAACCTGCTGTTGATGGGGCCTCCCGGCACAGGCAAGACGATGCTGGCTACGCGGCTGCCCGGCATTATGCCGCCGCTCAGCGACGCAGAGGCGCTGGAGTGCGCCGCTATTGCCAGCCTGGTGGACAAGGTCCGGCTGCAAAAAGCCTGGCGGAAACGCCCTTTTCGCTCGCCGCATCATAGTGCGTCACTCTATGCGCTGATCGGCGGCGGATCGCTGCCTCGACCTGGGGAGATTTCGCTGGCGCATAACGGCGTGCTGTTTCTGGATGAACTGCCGGAATTTGATCGACGCGTGCTGGATGCGCTGCGCGAACCTATCGAGTCTGGCGAAATCGCCATTTCCCGCGCCCGCGCGAAAGTCACCTATCCGGCGCGCTTTCAGCTCATCGCCGCCATGAACCCTAGCCCGACCGGCCACTATCAGGGACAGCATAATCGCTGTTCACCGCAGCAGGTGCTGCGCTATCTGAGCAAGCTATCCGGCCCTTTTCTCGATCGCTTCGACCTGTCGATTGAGGTCCCGCTGCTGCCGAGCGGGATGCTGAGCGGACGCCGGGAGGCTGGTGAGAGCTCAGCCAGCGTCGGCGAGCGGGTGATAAAGGCTCGCATGCTGCAAATGGCGCGTGCAGGCAAGATTAATGCGCATATGAGCAACATTGAGATCAAGAGGTGGTGTGATATCGCCCGCGAGGATGCGGAATGGCTGGAAGAGGTGCTGAATCAGCTGGGGTTATCCGTACGGGCATGGCAACGCATTCTTAAGGTTGCGCGAACCATTGCCGATCTGGCAGGTGAAGAGCGGGTTTTACGTGCGCATCTGCAGGAAGCGGTCGCCTATCGCAGCATTGATCGATTGATGATCCATCTGCATCGCAGCCTGGAATAAAAAAATGGGGCTGATTGCCCCATTCTGTTTAGTCATCGCTGTCGCTGTAGTCTTCCACCGTATCCATCTGCGGCTTGCCGCCTGAAAGCGTATGGAAACGTTTTGGACGCTTAATGCGAGCGGTATATTTAGACCATACTCGCTCAGCTTCGGTTTGCGGCTCACGCAGACCACGACATACTTCTAAGAAAAGACGCTCTTCTTCAGTAGTCGGCTCACGCTTTGCTAAATCGAGTTCGTTAAAAGCGAAACCATGACGTTCCAGCAATTGGGCTTCTTTAATGGTGAAATCACCATGCCGCGAGAAACCGCGCGGATAATGTTTGTTATCAAAGAAACGATTTGTGGTTGAGAAGCTTTCCGCCATCTTACACGCTCCTGATTCTCTTATGGCCGAGCTATTAATGGCGCGGAGTATTAGATAGGCTTGACAGAGTGTAAAACAAAACATTTAAATCTATACGACAAACATTTTTTGGGAGAAAGCTGTGGATACGGAATTACTGAAAACTTTCCTGGAAGTGAGCAGAACTCGCCATTTTGGACGAGCTGCAGAAGCACTTTACCTCACACAGTCCGCCGTCAGCTTTCGCATCCGTCAGCTGGAAAATCAGCTGGGCGTAAACCTTTTTACTCGTCATCGCAATAATATACGGCTGACGTCGGCGGGAGAACGCCTGTTACCCTATGCGGAAAGCCTGATGAGCACATGGATGATGGCGAAGAAGGAGGTCTCGCACACGCAGCAGCACCACGAGCTGTCGATAGGCGCCAGCGCGTCGCTCTGGGAGGCTTATCTGACTCCGTGGCTACAAACCCTATATGAAAACCGGGAGAGCCTGCATCTTGAAGCACGCGTGGCACAGCGGCATCTTCTGGTTAAGCAGCTTCATGAACGCCAGCTGGATCTGCTGATCACGACCGAAGCGCCTAAGATGGATGAGCTGACCAGCCAGCAGATCGGCCATATCTCTCTGGCGCTGTTCCGGGCGCGTAAAACAGAGAAGCGCGAAAAGTACGATTACATCAAGCTGGAATGGGGCGCGGACTTTCATCAGCATGAAAGCTACCTCTCCGGCGGCGATGATGTTCCTGTGTTAACCACTACCTCGGCGCACGTAACGCGCGAGCTGCTTTATACCACGGGTGCCTGCGCATTTTTGCCAGACTACTGGCATAGCCTCTACAGCGATCTTATGGTGATCCCTGATACGCCGGTGGCGGTACGTCCTTTATATGCAGTGTGGCTGCAGAACAGCGACCAGCAGGCGCATATTCGACAGCTGCTTAAGTTTCCGGTGCTGGCGCGCTAATTTCAGGCATAAACGGTGAAGAGGCTGACATAGTCGGCCTTTTTTCGATCTTCGGGCTGGATAAAAAGCAAAAAAAATCCTTTGCCGAAGCAAAGGATTCTTTTTTCTGGCAGGGGCGGAGGGACTCGAACCCCCAACACCCGGTTTTGGAGACCGGTGCTCTACCAATTGAACTACGCCCCTAAAGAGGGTGGCGGTGCGGACGGGACTCGAACCCGCGACCCCCGGCGTGACAGGCCGGTATTCTAACCGACTGAACTACCGCACCACCGAATACTGCTGCTACCAGCGGGGTCTCGCTGATAACCGGTGTCACCCTCGCGGGTGGATACCAATTTGGATGCCTGGCAGTTCCCTACTCTCGCATGGGGAGGCCCCACACTACCATCGGCGCTACGGCGTTTCACTTCTGAGTTCGGCATGGGGTCAGGTGGGACCGCCGCGCTAAGGCCGCCAG
>NZ_JAKRNN010000039.1:0-14538 GCF_022346785.1 Pantoea sp. ACRSC | reverse complement strand
TCCTGGGAGAGAGAGAAGGTGCCGTGCTGTCCGTCGCGGCGCGACTCGGCGGCCGGGGCGTCGGCGGAAGCGGCAGAAACGTCGCTCTGCGCAACCGGCGAGGCTGGCAGCATGGCGAACAGCGCCTGTATGCTCTGCGCTTCGCTGCTGGTTAAGGTTTCTGCGCTCGCCTTATCCTTATCATCGGCGGATTTGGTGGCGGCTTTAATATTTTCCGGCGTCAGCAGCGCATTCAGGCTGTCGGGTTTGTCAAAGGCGGTCAGCAGGGCGTCAAGCTGACCTTTCTGCACGGGCGCGTCCTGGCTTTCTTCAGCACTTTCAGCGGATTGCGCCACGTTTCCCTGCTGTTGCGCCAGCGTCAGCAGGCGGTTGCCCAGCTCGGTCAGAAAGTCCTGCGGCAGCGATTTGACGCTGTGCAAAACCTCTGCGGAATCTGAACTGTTCAGGTCGCCTTTCGCGCTGGCGGCGGTGACAATTTTTGGCAGCGTAATCATTCGCCTTTCCTCAATGCGGCCCGTTGGGCATATTCATCCATCCGTTTCTGATCGAGACGGTTTTCTACTCGTAATGCGTTGTCCGCCGCGCGGCCGATCAGCGTCTGATAGGCGTTGAGACGCTGCTGCTTTTCACGCCAGCTGGAGAGCGCCTGCTCCAGCCGCTGGTTCCAGTGGTTGAGCTGCGAGCGGTGCTGCTCGATCGCTTTTTCCAGCGTCTGAATAAACTGGTGGTAGTTGGTCCAGCGCGTCGTGGCGATACCGCCCGACATATCGCTGTTCAGCTTGTTGCGGTACTCATCCTGATAGTCGAGCAGCATGGTGAGCTGCTCGTCCGCCTGGCGCACGCCGCGGCGCATATCGCCGAGGTGCATTACCGCCTTTTCCAGATCCTGCTCCGCTAAATCGCGCAGCGTGTCGATGGCACTGGCGCTTTTCATCGCTGACTCCTCGCGTTAGGTCGCCGTTAGCCGAACAGCGCATGCAGATGCAGGCAGGCGTCGTCGTAGTGGCTACGTTCAAAAATGCCCTGTTGCAGAAAGGCTTCCATCTGCGGATAGAGACGGATCGCCTTGTCCAGCATCGGATCGCTGCCCGCCGCGTAGGCACCCACGCTGACCAGGTCGCGGTTGCGCTGGAAGCTGGAGAGCAGCTGTTTAAACTGCCGCACCCGCGCGTAGTGATCCTCGTCGATCAGCGCGGTCATGGCGCGGCTGATAGAGGCTTCGATATCGATCGCCGGGTAGTGGCCCGCCTCGGCCAGCCGACGCGACAGCACGATATGGCCGTCGAGGATGGCGCGCGCCGAGTCGGCGATAGGATCCTGCTGATCGTCGCCTTCGGTCAGTACGGTATAGAAGGCGGTAATCGAGCCGCCGCCGTGCGTGCCGTTACCGGCGCGCTCCACCAGCGCTGGCAGCTTGGCGAACACCGACGGCGGATAGCCTTTGGTCGCGGGCGGCTCGCCGATGGCCAGTGCGATCTCGCGCTGCGCCATGGCGTAGCGCGTCAGGGAGTCCATAATCAGCAGCACGTGCTGGCCGCGATCGCGGAAATCTTCGGCGATGCGCGTGGCGTAGGCGGCACCCTGCATACGCAGCAGCGGCGAGACGTCCGCGGGGGCGGCGATCACCACCGAACGCGCGCGGCCTTCGGCGCCGAGAATGTTTTCAATAAAGTCTTTTACTTCGCGGCCGCGTTCGCCGATCAGCCCGACCACGATCACATCCGCCTGGGTGTAGCGCGCCATCATGCCGAGCAGCACGCTCTTGCCGACGCCGGAACCCGCGAACAGGCCCATACGCTGGCCGCGTCCCACGGTGAGCAGGGCGTTAATGGCGCGCACGCCGGTATCGAGCACGTCGGTAATCGGCGTACGCTGGAGCGGGTTGAAGGGCGGGGTGATCAGCGGCGCGCGGTAGCCGGTATCAGGCGACGGCAGTCCGTCGAGCGGCTTGCCGCTGCCGTCGAGCACGCGGCCCAGCAGCTCCGGGCCAAGCAGCAGCTGTTTGCCGCTGTGGCCGCTGTCGCGCGCATAGACGCGCGCACCGGGCAGAATGCCGTCGACCTCTTCCAGCGGCATCAGAAAAAGTTTCTGGCCGTTAAAGCCCACCACTTCGCTTTCAACTTCGGTGAGATTCTTGCCGTCGTTGCGTTCGATAACGCAGGTGGCGCCGAGCGGCAGCTGCAGGCCGGTCGCCTCCAGCACCAGGCCGGTGGCGCGGGTCAGACGGCCGTAGCGGCGCACCGGCTGCACCTGGGCAATGCGGGTTTCAAAGGCGTCGAGCGCCCCCAGCCAGCGGGAAAGTCGCGAGGTCATTAAAACTCTCCTGGCGCGGCGAGACGGCACAGCTCCTGCCAGCGCGTCGCCACGCTGGCGTCGAGATCGCCATCTTCGGCGCTTAACTTACAGCCGCCGGGGTGCAGCGTGCTGTCGGCCAGCAGACGCCAGCCGTGCAGATCGAGGGTCGGCCCGAGCGTCTGCTCGATACGCTGCAGATCGTCAGGATGGACGCGCAGCTGCGGTTTGCCGCTGAACATCGGCTCCTGTTGCAGCAGCTGCTGAATTTGACGCAGCAGGGCGCTGCCGTCGACCGTGGTCGCCTGGCCGATGACCTGACGCGCGGCTTCCAGCGCCAGCTGCATCAGGCGCGAGGCGATCACGCTGTCGAGCGCCTCCAGCGAGTGCTGAAACTCGGTCACCAGCTGCTGCATACGCGCCTGAAGCGGCGCCTGCTGCTGCTGCGCGTCGGCCAGACCCTGCTGGAAACCGGCGTCGTAGCCCGCTTTCTGACCTTCGGAGAAGCCCTGCTGATGGCCTTCGTTATAGCCCTGCGCCTGCGACTCTTTGCGCGCCTGCTGCTGCATGCGCTCATAGAGCTGCTGCTGTTCGTCGACTTCCGATTCGAACATCTCCGGCTCTGGCTGAAGCTCTGGCTCCGGCTCATCGCGGCGGCCTAAATCCTCAGGCTGCCAGAGCTGCCACGGACGGGCGGAAAAGGCATCAGACATAGGTTTCCTCGCCGCCGCCAATCACCATCTCGCCCGATTCCGCCAGACGACGGACGATAAGCAGGATAGCTTTCTGTTCGTTCTCCACCGCAGACATACGCACCGGGCCACGGTTGGCGAGATCGTCGCGCAGGATATCGGCGGCACGCGCCGACATGTTCTTGAGGAACTTCTCGCGCAGCGGCTGCTCGGCCCCTTTCAGTGCCACCAGCAGCTGCTCGGACTCCACTTCCTGCAGCAGGCGCTGGATGCTGCGATCGTCCACTTCCACCAGGTTCTCGAACAGGAACATCTCGTCGATAATCTTCTGCGCCAGTTCGCCGTCGAAGTCGCGAACCGCTTCGATAACCGCCTCTTCCTGCTGCGTTTTCATCAGGTTGATGATCTCGGCTGCGGTTCTCACGCCGCCCATCTTCGCGCGCTTGAGGTTGGTGCCGTCCAGCAGGCCGTTGAGCACTTCGGTCAGCTCCGCCAGCGCCGCCGGCTGCACGCCGCCGAAGGTGGCGATACGCAGCATCACATCGTGACGCAGGCGTTCGTCGAACAGCGCCAGGATATCCGCCGCCTGACCGCGCTTGAGGTGTACCAGGATGGTGGCGATGATCTGCGGATGCTCGTCGCGAATAAGGTCGGCGGCGGCCTGCGGCTCCATAAAGTTGAGCGTTTCCATGCCGCTGGTGGTCTCGCGTGATTCGAGAATATCCTCCAGCAGGCTGGCAGCGCGCTCTTCGCCCAGCGCCTTGGTCAGCACCGAACGCAGATAGTCGTTGGAGTTGAGGCTGAGCGCCGCGAACTGCTCGGCGTCGGTCTCGAACTCACGCAGGATTTCAGTGAGCTGCTTGTGCGACACCTGGCGCATATTCGCCATCGCGGCGCTGAGATGCTGCACCTCACGCTGGTTAAGGTGCTTGAACACCTCTGCGGCGCGCTCTTCGCCGATGGTCATCATCAGGATGGCGCTTTTTTCAGTACCGGTCAGACTCATAGTTCTTTACTCATCCATTCGCGGATAACCAGCGCAACGATGCGCGGATCGTTCTCGGACATGTCGCGGATGCGCTGGCTCATCACCTCGGCGCTCATGCGGTTGTTAGACTTGCGCTCTGCATCCTGCTCATCTTTGCTGAGCTGTACGCTGTAGGCTTCTTCCTCTTGTGCGGCGGCGGCGCGTTGTTCAGCGGCTTCCACAGCGGCTTTTTCCGCTTCGCGCTTACGCATCAGCTGCGGACGCACCATTTTGCGATAGAGGATAAAGGCGACCAGCGCAATCAACAGCCATTTGCCCACGTTCATCATCTGATCGAAGAAGGCCTGCTGCTGCCAGAACGGCAGGTCGCCGCTGGTTGGGTCGGCTGCGGTGAACTCGGAGTTGACCACGTTAACGCTGTCGCCGCGCGGCTGGGAGTAGCCCATCGCTTCGCGCGTCAGCGCTTCGACCTGCTTCAGCTGCTGCTCGTTAAGGGCGATCGCCTTGCCTTTGTCGTCGGCGCGATAGTTAACCACCACCGCGACCGAGAGGCGCTGCACGTCACCAACGTTCATTTTGGTGTGGCGAATGGTGCGGTCCAGCTCGTAGTTCACAGTATCGTCGCGGCGCGAGTTGGTCGGCACGCTGCTGTTCGCCGTGCTGGTGGTGCTGCTGTTGGCGTTGTTCTGCTGGCCGTTCTGCGCGTTTTGTCCGTTCTGACCGTTAGGCGCGTTAACCGGCGCGGTGTTGGCTGGCGCAGGCTGGTTGGAGAGGGCGCCCGGCACGCCGCCCGGATAAGGGCTACCGCTCTGATCGCTGGTGCTGGTCTGACGCGAGCGGATAGCGGTGCTGTTCGGGTTGCCGTTCGGCTGATACTTCTCGTCGGTCTGCTCGCTCTTGTCGAAGTTGATCTGCGCCGTCACCTGCGCGTGTACGTTGCCCTGGCCGAGAATCGGGTTCAGGATCGCTTCGATGCGCTGCTGGTAGCGCGCTTCCACTTCGGCGGTATATTTCAGCTGCGCGTCGTTGAGGTCGCGACCTTCGCTGTCGGAACGCGTCAGCAGGCGTCCGCTCTGATCGACCACGGTCACGTTGCCCGGCGGAAGGCCCGCCACGCTGCTGGAGACCATATGCACGATGGCCTGGATCTGGCCCTCATCGAGCGCGCGGCCAGGCTGTAGATTCAGGGTGACCGAGGCGGAAGGCGATTTCTGCTCGCGCACGAACAGCGTCGGCTTCGGCATCGCCAGATGCACGCGCGCCGTTTTCACCGGCCCTAAGGTTTCGATAGTGCGCGCCAGCTCGCCTTCCAGCGCGCGCTGGTAGTTCACCTGCTCGCTGAACTGGCTGATGCCGAACTTCTCCTGATCGAGCAGCTCAAAGCCCACCGATCCGCCTTTCGGCAGCCCCTGCTGCGCCAGACGCAGGCGCAGCTCGTGCACCTTTTCCGCCGGCACCATCAGCGCGCCGCCGTTGTCGGCGAAGCGATAAGGGATGTTCATCTGGGTGAGCTGGGTAACAATCGCGCCGCCATCTTCATCAGAGAGATTGTTGTACAGCACACGGTAATCGGGCGCTTTCGCCCACAGCACCAGCGCCATAACGATGGCGATAGCGGCTGCGGCGGCAACGATAAGGGGGATACGCGGGTTAGCGCGCAGGCGAGCGATAAGGTCACTGAAACCTTTTTTTGCTGAATCCTGTGTAGCGGCTGCGCTCGCATTCATGACCTATTCCTGCCTGACATAATTGACCGGGTTTGTTGTAGTGACAAAACAGACTCCCTGACACTGCGTAAATGAAACTCCACTTCAATGCATGGCATTATTTTCCTTATCGCAAAATTCGATGGGCGAATAAGCCGGGTTTTTTGCAGTTATTTAGCGCCTTTGTCTCATTGACAACGTGTTAACTTTTTGAGCGTAGAAAATTCCATCTCTCTCTCAATGAGGTAAAAGCATGTCCATTCAGGCAATTGACGGCGTTTTACAGCAGCTTCAGCTGACGTCGCTGCAGGCCAGTAACAGAAGCAGCGAGGCGACGCAGCCGGTCGACTTCGCCGCCACCATGAAAGCGGCGCTGGATAAGATCAGCGAAACGCAGAACACCGCGCGCGCCCAGGCGCAGGATTTTGAAATGGGCAAGCCAGGCATGGCGCTGAACGATGTGATGGTGGATATGCAGAAGTCCTCTATCTCAATGCAGATGGGGATTCAGGTGAGGAATAAGCTGGTGGCGGCTTATACCGATATTATGAATATGCAGGTTTAAGCAGGTAACTGGCTGATACTAATGCAAATAACTATACGGCCACTTTAGCGAAGCACGTATGTAGCACAAGAGCGTTCATTTTCGTGTAGATAAGGGAAAGCTGATCCGTATTGTTCTCTGACATCCAGGCGCCATAAACCCGATATACCATCTGCGCATCTGAGTGACCCATTTGCGCGGCGACCTGGTTCGGGTTTGCGCCTGCCGACAACGCCCAGCATGCGAACGTGTGCCTGGACTGATATGCTTTTCGGTGACGAAGGCCTGCACGCCTTAATGCACTGCTCCATATCTGACCTGGCGACTCTGTTGAATAGTAAGCGCCTGACCTGCCGTTTACTGAATCCAGACTGGTGTTGAAGACGAATGTTTACTGCTCCTCGATGCGCTCACCGTACTCCCTGGTATGCAAGGTGAAGGGTGTCTGAGGATACATTCTTGTCAGCTCGCGCTGGTCGCGGAGGACCTCTGCTGCTGCATCGATCATGTTTATTAACCTGTTGCCCGCTTCCGTTTTCGGCGGGATGAACAGACCCTGAGGCGTCAGGTTTCGCGACACGGTTATTGTCTTCGCTTCGAGGTCTATATCTTCCCAGGCCAAAGCGCAGATTTCACCGTGACGCATTCCTGTCAGGATCGCCAGCGATCACATGTTCACGTTCTGCCGGGTAGAGCAGCGCTATACGCAGGTTAAGCAGATCTAGCTGCATTATTGAATTGATGTCCCGACTGTTCCCGATAGGGTCGAGCCTAACCCGCACCCGCCGCTCGGTCGTCACAGACGAGCTGTTCGCCCAGTCCGGCTTTTTGAACGTCAGCCATAAAACCGCTACTTCCCGTATTGCCACCGGCTTTGCAGATTCCACTTCGTTTTTAAACAGCGGCGAGTCGGGAAACGGGCTGCGGTAATCAAACGTCCCTGTTTTTACGCGGTATACGATGTTGCTTCGCAATTCGCCAGCCATTTTCCGGTTCTTCGGCGTGCCGGGGACACCGAGCGCCTGCCACCGTCTTTGCCCCTCATACATGAACCAGATCCGAAGATGGTTTTTGTTGGGGGCCACGCCTGTTGGATATGCAGGCATTTTCCTGTCTCCTGTTGAAAAGGATCTGCATTTAAGCAGATTTACGCCGCGGGATCGCCGCCGGCTGATTCTCAATCCACTTCTCAACAGCTTTCCAGTCGTAGAAGCACATGCTGTTATCCATCGGCATGCCATCCGGCGAAATGTGCTTATACTCACGACCCTCCATCCAGCTCTTTTCCCTTGCTGTCTTAATCGTGTTTTTCTTCAGGCCGGTAATAGCCATCAGCACAGATTCTGAAACCCATTTGCTGGGCGCCAGCTGAATTACGTTTTCCATATCTGCTCCTTTGGCGGCCATAGCCAGGCCAGCACGATACAAATAAAAAGGGCCAGATTAGTGATAATCCAGTCCGTGTCGGCTTCTTTCTTGTAGCTGTCATTGTCATGCGGCGCGTTCGTCGGCTGGCTCCCGGTCGGACAATAATTTCCTTCCGATCGCCATCAGTGTGTTGCGCGAGACATACCCGGTTATGCCAAAATCTGAGACGAACGGATTCCAGATCAGCAGCATCGATCCATTGTTGTTGCCATTGACCGGCTTGCCGGTATCGGCACGAATAAAGGAGAGACGGCCGTCGATAATGAAACGCACCTCGGCGCATGAGTTCCGTGCCGGGCTAAACCAGCCCACCGAAGTGTCAGCGGGAACAAGCATCACGGTGCCGGTCCCCTTGTGGCATTCTTCGGCGGCTTTCTGAACAATGGCGTGATTTCGCTGTAGGGTGGGTTACACCATACAAACCCGATCGGCAGATGCCCGGCCCAGTCCTGCGCCAGCGCGTCATCCTGTTCGGTGAAGTAAACCGGGAGCAGGTGGTTGTGCTCGCTCGCGGTCACATCCGCCACAAAACGGAAATCACGATTCAGCGCGGCGAATATTTCCGGCGGCGTCTGCCAGCTGTCGCGGTGTTCGGGCGGGGTAGTGCTGCCGCCATAGTTATTAACGATATTCACTGGCGATTCTCTTTATCTACCTGCCGCACATAGAAGGACAGCCAGCGCTTTGCTGGAAATGTACCTGGCGGGAGGCATTGAACGGTTTTGGCGTGCTTATCGAGAAGAGTGGTTATGATGCGGTCGTGTTCGGATTTGCGCCTGCCATCAATCGCTTAAGAATCTCGCTCCTGCACTTACGCGCTAAGGCCATTAGCGCGTTTTCAGCTTGCAGCGTCATGCCACCTTTTGGTTGCGAAGAGCATGCTGAATACGCTCATGATCGGTGCGGCATTCATCGCTGCAGAAGTACCCCTTGTCAATTGGCTCTTCACAGTAATGACATTCACCCGTGTAAGTCATCTGCGGCACCGGCCGGTTAGCCAAAGCCACCGCTATCAACTGCTGCTCGCGTTCTGCTGCTTCATTAATCGGATCTGCAAAATTCATGATTACCTCCAGACTTTAGGCGTAAAAAAACCGCCTCAGTGGGCGGCTTCTGCGTTTTTTTTAGCGTCATGTTTTCGTCGTATATCAATCATCCTGATGTAAAAGTCATACAACTCTTTGCGCATACGCTGCTTCATTTCATCAGGCAGCGGCTCTTGCAGCTTCATCCATTCATTCAGTTCAGGTTCGCACTGTGCATAAGCGTCATCAACGACATTCTTTGGCGGAATGCTGGTCTCTATGAAGGGAATCGTATGGTCATTCAAGCATCGAACTTCTGGGGTATAAAAGCTTTGGTTGCCCGCGATTACCGCACTCGAAACCAAAACTCCTGATAGAAAAATCCATTTCACAATTTATTTCTCCTCCTTCTGATAAGCCGGCTCCGTTTCCCGTAGAAACTTCATCGACAATTCCCTGTAGAACTTTAGCTGAATGGGCAATAAAACCATCTCCATGTGCAGCTTTGCTTGCTATCTAACTCTTATGAAGGTGAACTTATATCCTCCATACTCGCCAGTGGCTTTATCTCCTGTTTTCTCACAGTTTCCTGCTACAGAACTTGCTCTGAAAGCGATATGCGCATTTGGTTGGCAGGGGATATTTAACTTTTCAAATGCTACTTTAGTACTGGAATAGGTTTGCCCATTTACAATCACGTTGTACCTGCGCTTTCTGGCCTCTTCAGACTGTTTGAGGGTTGGGTATCTTAACTTCACTCCTTAATCTCCTTATGATAAATCGGATCGTTAACCTTTGGAAACCTCGTCGACTCTTCCCTGTAAAACTTTAGCCGTTCTTGAAAGTAAGCGCGCAGCGATTTCGGCTGTGCATCTCCACTTCATACGCGACAATCGGCATGTTCATGCGCTCTTTTTAAGGAACGCCTGATGCAGATAAATCGACATTGATGCGGTCGCGCTCATCTTTGCTTCGTACTGCTTGGGTTAATTTAGTTATAAAAATGGCCCCTGCATTCCTGCAGGGGCCAAAGGCAAAAACTCCCGGACCGCATTGCGGTTCATTATGCGTCTGGTGCAAATGCACCGTCATGACCTGTCGTAACAAGCGATTGCGGTGTCAATCAAATGACTTTTGCTGACAATGATAAACCCGCCGAAGCGGGCTCTTTCATGACCATTTCTTTCTTGGGTCTCTTCGATGCGCGTGGTTAACAGCCTGCCCATATATGAACTCACCACCTGGATCACTAATTTCAACCCGAGCGAATGATTTGCTCTCCTTAAGTTCCTTCGCTAAGGCGCGTCCAACAAGAACATCAAGTGTTCCCTCTAACTCTTTGGATAAGTCTTTGTTAATGCGAAGATGAAAATATTTTTTACTGTATTTTACTTTCGCATAATAATTCTCATCTAAAAGCATTATTGAAAAAGACGACAGATAACGCAATCCTTCTATCTGCTTCCGCTGCCTTAGCATTAGAACCTTTCTTTCTGATGTGGGATTTATCAGGCCTAAAGATAAGGAGTTTATAAACATTTTGTGGCTGGCAGATAGTGAGCAACCTTCACCCATCGGTAGTTCGAGTTCGACCATATATGTATTCTTATAGTTCTCAACAAAGAACCTAAAAAAGGAAAAAAACCGGCTCCAGTTATCCTGTCCTAAAGCGTTATAAAAACCTCTTTTTTTTCAGCAGGATCGCGGTGGTATAAACCTCTTTTTCCAGCAGGCCGTCTATCAACTTTTAAATGATTAATGGCGCAAAGAAGAACAAAATGAAATTGATGTCAGGAAGAAAAAAGCAACATAAGTTTGCAATTATCATCGATAAACTACGCAACACAAAAAACAGCCCTTATCAAACTAAGCTTTTAATGGGACGGAGGCATAATGATAAAAAGAGCTATCTGCTTAGTATATGACTAGATTATATTGATGAGATGAATGCGATTGATCCAAACAACGTTGATGATATTAACTGGCCAGAAATTCCATCTTCATTACACTCACAACCTGCAGCCCATATAGGCTGCAAGTAGCATCTATTTTTTTTGGCTGGAAACCCAGTTGTATCTAAACTTGTTTTCAATAAACCTATAACTCAGTTCTGCAAGTAAAAAGCTTCCAAAGAAAAAGAGAGTTACGTGTGCCACTGACTCAAGCCAAGGAGTGCTCTTAACACCATACAAGAAAAATCTTCCCACTAAAACCAACACTATGAAGTGAGTGAGATAAAGCGAATATGATCGGGATCCGATATAATCGCAAATGGTTCTAAGGAGAGGGGGCCGAGAAAATAAATTCAAGTTTAAGCTTGCTAATAGTACAAAAATTCCAGATAACAGTGCTGTTAACCCGGTCTGATAAAATACTATCGGATTAGGGTTGGTAAAAAGCGCAAGGAAAAATGTTAAGAATGTGAATATTAAAATAGAAAACCACGCACCAGTAGGAACATATTTCCTGATAAAGAAAGTGATACCTTCATGGCTCAGGACGGCAATTATAACACCCAGCGCTATAGCATCTGTTCTAATAGGCCACGCGAGAGGAGTTTCACTATTTAATGTTCTTGGGATGAAAAATTGAGTCAGGAAAACTACGGACATAAATAAGCACAGCTTTCTATTATTCATTGAGAATAATATTAAAGGCAACAATAGGTAAAACTGATTCTCAAGAGATAGGCTCCAATAAATACCTAAGTTTCCACATGTACCTTCCTGCCTGCAAATGGGGAAGTATATGTTTTGAGTTTGAGTGATAGAAAAGAATGCTGATTTGAGCATGTCAGACGGAGCAAGAAAGGCATGATGTTTTTCAAGAGCAAAAGAAAGAATTATTGAAACTACAATCCAGAAGATGGCTGCAGGCATGAGTCGCCATATTCTTTTTATGTAGAATTGCTTTGCTTCACTCTTAAAATTATCAAAATTTAAGTTATTTAGTTTTTTATCTAACAAACCTTTTGTAATAAGAAACCCAGAGACACAAAAAAACAAATCAACACCGCTGCCGAATTTACTTATACTTATCACTTTAAAGTAAAATGAGTCTGGGGCCAGAATGCCTGGAATGTGAGCAAGTATGACGAATAAAATAGCAAGAGTTCTAAGAACTTCAATATCGTGATTTTTTTTATCCACAATAAATCATATCCCTTTCCAAAACAAAGCTAATTAAGATTTCGTTAATCGGCTTGATGTTAAAAAGCACATAATAATATGAGCCGATGATACCACCAGATGCATAGATGTCACACCTCATTAATAGGAAAACCCATCAGAAATACTGGCACAAAAAAGCCCTGGCGATTGGGCAGAGGCATGCCGCGCCGATCTGAGTTGGCTACGGGGTTCGTTATAGCCAGTGCTTGTACCATGCGAGGCCGACAACAAGAGCCACTACAACGATGATATTGATCGCTATAACAACGCGTGGCGAAACATCCATAGTGATATCCTCAGAAAAAAGCCAGTCGTGAGAGATTAGCATCTGTGAGACAGTTTTGGGATACGCAAGGGTTTGTGATCTTTAACAAGCCTGTGTTGGGTCGCCTCATGGCTCTGTAGCACACATGTAGCACAAAAAAATTCCGCAAAGCACCTCATATTAACCTGATTGGCGAAACGCGCCTTGCGGCATGCCCCTGATAAATCCTTGATCACCCTAAATCAACGCACCCATGCAAAACCGCAAGGTGAAATTAAGAACATACAGGTTTCGCTCAGATAACTTACTAATAAATATGAAAAATTAGATAGTTTTGTTATGGGGCATAGAAGGGAGAAACTCTTTCAATTTTTCGTTGAGCATGCTCCTTTGTGCTTTGTCATTTTCCGTCATCCAGGATCGTTATACCTGATACACCGCTTATGCATTTGCTGCCCCATCTGGCTGGCAATGAAGTTGGGGGTTGCTTCTGCAGACAGTGACCAGCATGCATAGGTGTGTCTAGCCTGATAGGCTTTTCGGTGACGAAGGCCGGCACGCCTTAATGCACTGTTCCATATCTTACCTGGCAACTCTGTTTAATAGTAAGTGCCTGACCTGCCGTTTACTGGATCCAGACTGGCGTTGAAGACAAGTGTTATCTGGTCTTTGATCCGCTCATCGTGTTCCTTGGTATGAATGGTGAAGGGTGTCTGAGGATACATCCTTGTCAGCTCGCGCTGGTCGCGGGGAACCTCTGCAGCTGCATCGATCAGGCTTATTATCCTGTTGCCCACTTCCGTTTTCTACGGGGTAAACAGACCCTGCGGCGTCAGGTTTCGCAACACGGTTATTGTTTTCGCTTCGAGGTCTATATCTTCTCAGGCCAAAGCGCAAAGTTCACCGTTACGTATTTCTGTCAGGATCCCTAGCGATTACATGTTCGCGTTCCGCCGGGTAGAGCACCCGGCGATGGGCCGTGGAAACTCTTCTCCTGTGAGCGGGTCCGGCCGTTTGTTGGATTTTTTTAGAGGCTTGATGCCCGTCATCGGGTTCGCCCCTCTATATCCATTGCTTTGCGCGAAGGCGAAAATGGTCTTTAAATCGGACATGCTGGGATTAACCGTCGCGGCCGTCCTGCCTTTCTTCTCTATATTCATCTTCCTGCCGGTCAAGTAACTGCCGTTCAGCAGCTCTATGCGCAGGTGAGGCAGATCCTTCTGCATTATTGACCTTATGTCCCGACCGTTCCCGATATGGTCGAGCCTAACCCACACCCTTCGCTCGGTCGTCACACATGAGCTGTTCGCCCAGCCCGGCTTGTTGAGCTTCAGCCAAAAATCCGCTACTTCACGTATTGCCACCGGTTTTGCAGAGGTTAAGTTTCAGGGCAAAATGCTAATTAGTTATCTTAATATTAACTATGCTGGGCGTATGGCCTTTAACTTCAGTACGCGCGATCCTCAAAATAATGAAAGTAACTAATGCGGCTACAGTGGGGAATAAGTATTGCCCTAAATCCGGCCAGATAGCCTTAAGCACAAAACTGCTCGCCACCGGGCTGACTTCGGGAGTCACAGTTTACCTGACCGTAGTCAGGGATCGCCCTGGCTTCGCCAGTGAAGGCGTGGTTACCGGGTCATCACCGCCTACAGCATTACAGCTGTTGCTGGATGCCTGAACGCAGAAGTGAAGATTGTGGCTGACGATGCTTATTTATAAAAATTACGGTCTACACCAAGACAGTACGATTAGCGCAACGCGCACAGAATTTTTTGCGCGTTTTATAGGCGGCACTGGTTAAAAAAAGGGGCCTAGAGGCCCCGATTTTAAGAGACGAGTTTTTTAATTACGGGGACTTTATAAAAAGCGAGATAAAAAGCTATGCAAAACAAATAGCTTCCAATGATTGAAATGGAAATAGCTAGAGCTAAATTTAATTTCAGGTCAACCATTTGCTGCAAAATTATCCATGTTGGTATCAAATGCATCAAAAACACGCAAAAACTGCTTTTACTTAACAATGTAAAAGTTTTAGGTGCGAGGTCAAAAATTGAGTCGCCATATTTTTTAAAAATGCAAAATGTCGGGATGCTACAAGCGAAGATAAATATAGATGAGTACCAGCCTATTCCATCCCCATTCATTTTGTTTAAATTTTTGAGATATCCTTGGGTATATAGAGATAAAGCAAGTATAATTATTATGGAAAGAAATAAAATCATGCCGTTTAATTTCAATGTTATCCTGTGACTTATAAAATATCCTGTTACTGCATAAGAAACAAAGCCATTAGCAGGATCAACAGGCTTTGTTGAATAAATCGAACTTTTGCTGAGTTGAAGGATCAGATCACGCATCCTCCCGACAACACAGACCGTTCCGTGGCAAAGCAAAAATTCAAAATCACCAACTGGCCCACCTACAA
>NZ_JAKRNN010000038.1:0-15262 GCF_022346785.1 Pantoea sp. ACRSC | reverse complement strand
GCATGGTGCGTGCGCTGAATAAAATAACGAAGGCTGGTATGCCAGAAAGCGTGCGTATTGCCTGAAAACCCGGTCAGCTACAGAGTCACTCGTCCTGAAGCTGATTTATTCAACAAAGCCAGCTGCATGATAAAGTCATCGGGCATTATCTGAACATAAAACACTATCAATAAGTTGGGACCATTACCGTCTGTGATTATGCTTAAGGGTGGAAAGGCCTGACTCGGCCATACTAAACTCTGGGTTCAGTTTATTCGTTACGGCAGCATGAAGGCATTGTGAGGTTAATATGTTAAGTGAAAAACAAAAAGAACAGGTTAAAGCTACAGTCCCCGTTCTGAAAGAAAACGGAGTGGCGCTGACCGATTATTTTTACAAGAGAATGTTAAAAAACAACCCTGACCTGAAAGAAACGTTTAATATGGGGCATCAGCGAAGCGGTGCTCAGGCCAAAGCGCTGGCTGGCGCAGTGCTGGCGTATGCTGAAAATATTGATAATCCCGGTGTGCTGGCACCGGTTATTGAGCTTATCTGCCATAAGCACGTCAGTTTGAATATACAGACTCCTGATTATGATACTGTTGGCGAAAATCTGCTCCATTCCATCAGTGAAGTGCTTAATATCTCCATGGATGATGAATTAATCAGGGCCTGGGCGGAAGCGTATCAGCAGCTGGCTGATATTTTTATCGCGACGGAGAAACAACTGTATGAGGAGCATAAAAATACCAGCGGCAGCTGGGTTGGCTGGCGTGATTTTATTGTGGACAGAAAAGTCATGGAAAGTGCCGAAATTACATCATTTTATCTTGTCCCCAAGGACAGACAGGCGCTGCCTCCTTATAAACCGGGCCAGTATATCACGCTCCGGGTTATGGTACCTGCCTTGGGGATTAGACAACCCCGCCAGTACAGTCTTTCGAGCAGTCCTGCTGATAATTATCTGCGTATATCCGTAAAACGCGAAGATCCCCGTATCGAAGGGCAGGATCCCGGTTACGTCTCTTCAACGCTGCATAATGCTGTTCAGGAAGGTGACATCGTTGAACTCAGCGCCCCGACCGGAAACTTTTACCTTCTGAACCCGGATAATACGAATGTTCTTATCAGCGCAGGCGTCGGACTGACCCCAATGATATCAATGGTAAACCACCTGCTTGCAGAACATGCGGACCCAAATTTATCTTCTGCTGCCGGTACAGGCGACTCTGCCATCACGGAAAAGCAGTCAGAGGCCAAAAAAGATATTTATTTTATCCATGCGGCCCGCAGTTCAGAGGCCCATGCCCTGCGTGAAGAGCTGGAGAATTTAGCGCGCCGGAACAGAAATCTTCATCTGTTTATCGCTTATGAAAATGTCAAAGAAGGTGAGGTTGCCGGCAAAAACTACCACATGCAAGGACGTCTTAAGCTGGATGAAATGCCTGCTGCCTGTTTACCGAAAGAGGCTGACTATTACCTTTGCGGGCCGGTACCTTTTATGCAGGAGCAATACCAGGCCCTGCTCCGTCTGGGGATCCCACCGGAGAGGATCTTCAGTGAAGCGTTTACCACAGGTGGCGTTCACCTGTAATCCGTAAATCATCCCAGGAAAAGGTGCCTGAGCGTTACCGAAAAAATTATTGCCCTGTAACCGGGACAGGGCGCTGACCGCCGCCCAGCGCTTTGTTCTGCTGTCCCTTTTCCATCTGACAAGGTTTTCCTGTCGTTGCCAGGAGGTACAGGAACGGCTTTTCTGAAAACTTACGCAGGGCACATGAAACCGGGCAGCGTACCTTTCTTACCGTTTGCAGAGGCAGCCTGATTTCAGGCCATGCAAAAAATGAATGCACACAACAAAGCCTGTTAAAAACGTCACGTTTATGAATGACATGTTCACCATGTTCATAAGCGTCCGGAAATACGCGGTTTATGCTGCAGATGAAAAACGGAAACGCTTATGCTCGGAATAAACTGCATTCTCTTTTCTTTTGCAAAATGCCTGACCGGAGCGGGAAAGAAAGTACATTCTGACCCGCTTAAGAATAAGAAATTTATTTCTGTCTGCCCTCTTCCAAAGCTCAAAGATGATTGCGTGGTGTTATCCCGATTAGATCGTAGTCAGCAGATTCATGTTTTATAGAGGGAAGTAAAGCATCTAGGACAAGGCCTCGCCTCAGCATCCCTGGATTTCGCTACCTTCATTGCGTCCCGGGTATGGTAAAAAGTGCCCAAAAAAACGCGATTTTCAACGCCAGGCAGTGATTTACACCCAGCTGTATGTACAAACAAAGCACCCGTGACTTCGAATTGCCTTGAAAGATAAAAATATTTTCCCATATTGCACTCTTATTTTTTTCATCAGGTTCAGGAATTGATCAAACCTCAAAACCTGTTAAGGGTTTTCCATGCTTTTAGCGGCAGGTTCGGCGCAGCTTCAGCGCCTTAGCGTGCCTGAAGTGTCCGGCCGGCCGACCTTTTTAATAAAGCCAGGCGGTAAACCTGTATCGGGTTATCAAATACAATGACCGAGCCGAGGTCTGTATTTACTTGAGCCTGGCCTTTGCGGCGCCCTTTTTGCGGCTCACCTGCCGTCTGGCATAGGCGATGACAGTCATCCAGTCAGGATCTGAACATTTATTCGTAAAGGTATTGAGGTTTTTGAAGAGTTCGGACCACATCTTCAGGTGTAAGCGATTCTGATAATGATAATGATAATGATACTTAAGATTTACCTCCATAGACCTTATGACATCATCCACCAGGTTCTTGATCTGCCTCAAATCCTCTCCGGACTGATGCCTTGCAGCAAGCTGCCTTATCTGAAAAGCATAAACTACAGTATCCAGCTCCACTGTAAACAAAACGACCTCAATTATCAGCTGTTTTCCGCCTGAACCCTAGTCTACTTAAACTTACGAGACCAGTTTTAAATCAACTTTTGTACTGTGAAGAGTAACTGATTTGCCTCCATGTACCATGCCCACCACCGTTAAACATTGAGCCGAAGCATTCTGACGCGCTGTTCATCTTTCATGTCTGATGGGAAATCGGCATCGCTGACCTTTCCCGCCTGGCTGAGTTTACTGAAGAGATTAACCAAACGCTGTAATGTTATTAGCTACCTCGAAGGACTGCCGCCGCATGCTGACAGCATCAGCACTGGAAGTGCAGCGAATGCGACTCGGAGTTGCACCTGCTTTTACCACGTCGCGGGTAATGTTCCGCCAGGCATCTTTCTCCCTGACGCTTGCAGTCGCTGCCTTCTTTCTGTGAGAGCAAGGCAGGCTTCGGTCCCCTGAGCGGTTACCGCATCCAGCATTTTGCCGTTCATGTTGATGATATTAAAAAAGCTGCCAGCCTGTTTGAGTCCGCCGGCGGGAAAGCGTTTTACCTCATCACGACTGCTGATGTTTCCGACCTGAGCTGGAGTCAATAACTTTTCTACTATAGGCGCGACATGGAGCGGTGTTACTGAAGTAATATCACTGACATAAAAGCGGCTTATTGCATATCAGTAAGGCTTTGAGCATGTGTAAGGTGGTTTAAGAAAATTATCTGACGAAAGGCGCAATAAGGCTACCTTCCATTTATTCAACAAGGCCTGCCAATCCGCTTTACATTTCCAGGAAGGCATAACCCCTGTTCTGTAAGGTTGTTATTGTGGTCAGAGCGGAAGGCGTATGTATAACCGAGCCAGCGATCCAGTTCTTTTTATAATGATGCCAGGCGATAGCCTGATCGCATATGCTCACTTTGACTCCCTGGCTCTGAAGGGCCGAAATGAGCTTAAGGTTTGGGTTGTCAGTGCCATATATTTTTTGATAATGCACGTTATCAAGCATCGCCGGCGTTGCGCCACCGTTCACCGCAACGACAAATCTGAGTTTGTTGGTGGGAACCCCGGCTGCAACATAGAGATTAACCACCTGCGCGACTTTTTCCAGGGCCGGATTCGGCAATGATGTGTTGTCTCCGGCCTGCCCCACCTTGAAAACGATTTTATTGCTCAGGTCTGGGGTGGGCTGGAAGGCAGCACTGCGTTCATAGTGGATTTCGCCATAACCCTTCACGGCCGGTGTAATCCAGAAGCCAGCGGACTGATCGTTTGAAACACTGGCAGGATGATCAGTCAGGCTTTTGAAAAAAGCATGATTATTACAAAGCGCAGCTCCCATAAGCCCGCTCGTGATTGCAATTAGTGCTCCAGTTATAACAGAACGCATGTTTCCCTCCGGGCGCCTTGAGCATGAGCGCCCTGTTTATATTAGTGAAGAAAGACATTAACAAAAACATTTTGGCATCAGCTAGCAAGCCGTACATTTACTTTATACTTTCTTACCAGGTTGTTAATTTTACAGATTATTCTTAAGCAGCGGGATCAAATCGCGCTCCAGGATAGCCAGTTTGGGCTGCTCTCTATAATTGACTATAGCAAGATGTTAACAACGCCCGCTTCTGCACATAGCGGACTGTCGCAGTTGCAGAATCCGGTATGAGCGGGTAGCAGACGTTTCACTCATGATGACTGAAAATGTCCACTACGTTGAATATAGCATCCCGGCCACGCACCGGACGTGCGCAGTCGCATAGCTATCAGAGCTGAGCGCTCTGGTGGAGATCCCAGCGGTTGCCATAAATGTCATAAAACACAGCGCCCCCCATACTCCCCCTCACACGGCTTCTGACAGCGGTGAACGCCCTTTGTTTTCATAGCGGTGTAGCCACGCCGGAAGTCTCGGTCTGCAGGAACAGGAATACCCGCCCACCACACTGATTGCCAATAAAATCTTCCTGCCTCTCGTTTGAAGTGTGGGTCAGGAGAAGATTACAGTGGCTCTCCAAGTTAGGTGTAACGACAACCCGGCGTTTACCTGGCTGCGGTGTGTCCTCAACCAGGGAAAAACCCATCTTGTCGGCGTAATACTCAATCTCGCGGTCATAGTCATCGACCACATAGCCACATATCCCATGGATCGCTTTTGCGTTCTCATTTCTGCGCCGTCAGGTTTCAGGTACAACTGCCTGAACACTCTCTTTTAACATAACAGTGCGGTCAAGAACTGCCGCGAAGAAGGTAACCCAAAAGATGTTTCCGGTAAGTCCATGACAAAAACATGCAGAGAGCTTTTTACGCCTTAGTGCCGAATAGTTGTGGTGGATTCGCTTCATACCTTCAGGCTACGCATCCGTTTTCAGGACAAAAAAAACCCGCTCAGGGCGGGGAAAATGAATCGCCACGGGTTTAACAGACACCTCAGAGTCATTTAAGATGGCTTAAAGAGAGGTGCCCATGAGCGGTAAGCGTTATCCCGAAGAGTTTAAAACTGAAGCAGTCAAACAGGTTGTTGATCGCGGTTATTCTGTTGCCAGCGTTGCAACACGTCTCGATATCACCACCCACAGCCTTTACGCCTGGATAAAGAAGTACGGTCCGGATTCTTCCGCTAATAAAGAACAGTCAGATGCTCAGGCCGAGATCCGCCGTCTCCAGAAAGAGCTGAAGCGGGTTACCGACGAACGGGACATATTAAAAAAAGCCGCGGCGTACTTCGCAAAGCTGTCCGACTGAGGTACGCCTTTATCCGTGACAACACCTGTTGCTAGCCTGTTCGCCTGCTCTGTCGGGTGCTGGATGTTCATCCCAGTGGTTTTTACGCCTGGCTTCAGCAGCCGCATTCACAACGCCATCAGGCAGACCTGAGACTGACAGGACAGATTAAACAGTTCTGGCTGGAATCGGGATGCGTCTATGGTTATCGCAAAATCCATCTGGATCTGCGGGACAGCGGGCAACAGTGCGGAGTGAACAGAGTCTGGCGACTGATGAAACGTGTCGGGATAAAGGCTCAGGTCGGATACCGGAGCCCGCGGGCACGTAAAGGCGAGGCCAGTATCGTGTCGCCCAACAGGCTCCAGCGACAGTTCAATCCGGATGCTCCGGATAAGCGTTGGGTAACGGACATAACCTACATCAGGACCCACGAAGGCTGGCTGTATCTTGCCGTGGTTGTTGATCTGTTCTCACGCAAAATTATCGGCTGGTCCATGCAATCCCGGATGACAAAGGACATTGTCCTGAACGCACTGCTGATGGCTGTATGGCGCCGTAATCCCCAAAAACAGGTGCTGGTTCATTCGGATCAGGGCAGTCAGTACACAAGCCATGAGTGGCAGTCGTTCCTGAAATCACACGGCCTGGAGGGCAGCATGAGCCGTCGCGGTAACTGCCATGATAATGCGGTTGCAGAAAGCTTTTTCCAGTTGTTGAAACGCGAACGGATAAAGAAAAAGATCTACGGAACGCGGGAAGAAGCCCGCAGCGATATTTTTGATTACATCGAAATGTTTTATAACAGTAAGCGTCGGCATGGTTCCAGCGATCAGATGTCACCGACAGAATATGAAAACCAGTATTATCAACGGCTAGGAAGTGTCTAGATTATCCGTGGCGATTCAGGATAGTTTGTTATTTGACATGATGCGACACACCATTTTGCATGTTATGACACACCAAGAGCATGATGTCACCCACTTTGCTCATGGCATGACACACCAATTACATGTTGCGACACACTTATTGCATAATACGACACACCCAAATCCTCTGAATGCCTTGTCTGACGTGGCTTGCAGCGATCGGGGATCTGTTTGGGACTATAAGGATCCATTTAGGATCTTCAATAGGATCGTGTTATAGGATCTAACCGGTGTATATGTTGATAACTTTTTGAAATCCGAGAGGATGAAAAGGGATAGTGCCCAAATAGCATAATGCCACTGAAAGTTTTAACTTAGCAGACAGGCATGGCTTACCATGCTATGACCCACTCATAGAGATGTGAGCTAAAGATATTAGATTAGCTTGATCATGTTTCTCTGAAAGTGGCAGATCTATCAACGTCCTTGAATCATCAGAACTGCTTAGTGCAATGCAAACGCACATTGTGCATTCAGGTTATTATGTCCATAGCCTACTGCAAACCGTATGTTGTACTGCACATCGCTCCACCCCGCACTTTGGTCAAAACGGCATTATCAAAAAAATGTCCAAAAATACTTATGATGATCGTTTTTATTTTTATGGACCTTGATATCCAACCCCTCGTCTAATCGGAAACAAGTTCTGATTAGACGATGGGGTTGGACAAGCCAGAAAGGTGCGTCAGCCAAACATCCACAAGAATCCTCAAATATTACCTTTCAGCATGGCAACAGCATCGGTGCCGTCCATATGGAACTGTACACGGTGGCGTGCCGCTTCATCGAGTACTAATACTTTCGTATAGACTTTCTTCAAACTCACCGATTTATTACCCATCAAGCTCTGCAGAACCTTCAGTGGAATACCGGCATACAGTATCTGCAGGGTGTAGGAGTGGCGGAACTTGTGAGGAGTCACCGGCACGAAGGACGTCACGCCGTCGGCAGCGGCCGATTCTACCGCTTCATTCAGCCATGTTCGGCCAGTCCGGTCGGTGATCGTCCAAATGTGCGCCTTTTCTGTTCTGCAGGTGTACTTATTCCGTCGCTCCATCGGTATTTTCAGCGTGGCCATCATCATCTACAGCTGGCTGACGTACTGGAGATCAGACAGAGAGACGAGCCAGTGAGGCTGGCTCCCGGCCTACCGTTCTCGCCGCTCTCTAAGCCCGCAGCTTCAGTGCAGCCAGCTGCACAAACGGGTGGGGTGGAGTCAGGAAGAAGTCGGTCCTAGTGAACGCAAGGGCTTCATTACTACGCACGCCGGTGTTCCAGAGGGTCGCTATAAGCATCTTGCGGTGCAGATCCCGGCCGTGACCGAAACCATTAAAGCGGGCACGCTACGCCTCGATATCCGCATCGATGGCCAGTATTCCGGCGAGCGCCCGGGGGCCTGGTACAACACGCCGCGTCTGCACCTGCTCATCACCGGCTAGGACTTCGTGGTGCCGTACGGCTGGGAAGCCTTCTCCGAACTGCTGGGCCTGTTCACGCTGTACGCCCGCCATTCTGAAGCCCTGGCGCACGGCCATCAGGGTGAGCAAGTGATGTTCTCCCCGCCGGGAAACGTCACGCCAGAAGTATTCTTCGGCATTGACGGGTTAAGAATTTTTATGCCGGCGGAGGCCTTTGAGTCCCTGGTTCGGGAACTTAGCATGAAATGCTCTGAAGGCTCACTGGCGGAAGCCCTGACGGGGCTTCGCTGCCTGTAAGGAGATCTGTGAGGAGAACCTTATGTATAATAATCTTCCGGCCCTTAGTGACAGTGTCGTGTGGGATGACAGCCTTCTGGCAACAGGCTATGCGGCGCCGGATACTGAAGCGCTGGGAAATGCAATAAAGGGCTACCTTCAGGCTGTCAGGATTCTGCGTGGGGAGTGGCATCCCCTTCATGACTCTCCGCTCAGCCTGTGGATTGCGCGTCACGATCAGCAGGCCCTTTATCGTGCCGGCCTGCTGTCGGCTGAGCGCATCATCCTGACCGATACGCTGGAAGAAGCTGCGTTACGCCTTGATACCATGGCGTCATCGAAGGCGATGGATCAGCTGGTACATTACAATGCAACCGATCGACTGGCAGATATCAGGACCGGCGTGGCGCAGTTTGTGCGTTTTGTGAAGGACAATTTTCAGTTGCTCCAGGCCGGCTTTATTGCCTTTACACCCTGTGAATCAGTCCGGCAGGAGCAGGAGCGTAAAATGCAGCACCTGCAGGATAAGCCTGATCGGCATTTCCTTAACGCCGTGATACCCCCGGAGGTGATCCGGCTGTACGAGAGGAGTATGAAGGTGCGGGGTGTCTGACGGAGCAGCAACGAAGGGCATATCCGCTTCGTGTCAGAAAAAACACTGCCGGATGAAATCATGCTGGAGCTGCGGGACTGCCTGAGCCCTTTTACCAATGCCTATATGTACCAGGAGCTGCAGCCAGTCGAAGTGAAAGAAGACGGCAGATTCAGGGCAAGGATCACCCGCGGTAAACACGAAAGTCGTAAAGGGTATGACCGGCAGGTGCGCGGGGCCATGAACCGGAGTATCTACTTTCATTATCACGGGCTGCTGACTGATATCAGTCAGTCAGGCCGGGCCGGCGCCTCACTTGTCACCCGCTGTCCGCTGCAGGGCAAGATCCTGCAGAAGCTGGACGCATCCGGGAGACTGTCACGCAGGGTGCTTGAGGTTGAACTCCCGTTTTTGCAGGATCTGTCACTTCACGACATTTTTCGCATCCGCACCGATTACGAGCCGAGCATAACAGCCTTCCGGCGCACGCTGCGTGACTGTGCGGTTGAAATGGAGCGTGCATCGGGGCCAGCTGAGATAGTCCTGCAGCAGCAGCGTGTCAGAGAGCGAATTGCTGATGAAGGACTGGATGCTCTGCAGCAGAAACTTACCACATGGAAGCGGCGGAGTATACAGGACACAGCCCTGCTCGCCGTACCGGCGGTGCTGGGTTACATGGGGACGCCTTCACTGTTCAATCTGGCCGTCGGAGCAGTCAGCCTTCTGCAGGCCACCCTGGGTGCCCACCGTCATCATCAGGAGGTTATCCATCATCCGTCATGGTTTATCCTGCGTACCACAGACATTCAGCGGCTGAAAAATAGGGATCATGCCGATGCAACAGCAGGATGGATGGGCTCCTTTCCAGGCAGGAGTACGTCGGGGGAATTAACATCAGCTTTGTGCCGGCAGCGGACTTTTTCGTTATGTGAACACCTGGCAACAGCCGACCTGGTAACCAGGCACCACCTTCACTTCCTGCCGTAGACAGGAACTCAGGATTTCAGTTGAAGCGTATCGGCAAACTGGCGGTAATATTGCTCAATGAGTTTCTGTCCATTGTCCGGGGAGAACAGGTACAGACGCATCAGTCCCTCAAAAACGAGGGAAAGGCGCTCTGTGACGTCGTCCGGATTGAGCTCAGCAGATATTTGACCGCTGTTCTGGGCCGTGCGTATCTTGTGGCGAACACTGTTAATTAGGCCAGATTCTGACTCACGAAGGAGTTCGGCGACATGTGTGTTACGCGCACCCTCACTGGCGATCTCAGCACGTAAAACCGCCACCGCGTGTCCCTCGGATGTGAGGAAGATCTCTGCCAGCAGTTCTTCAATCGCCTTGCGACTGAAATCCGTACTCCAGAAACGGCTAATCAGATTGTGATGCCGCTGCAGGTCGAGTTCGATAAGCGCAGTGATAAGGGCTTCCTTACTCGGGTAGTACTGGTAGATGTTCGCAACGCTGACCCCTGCAGCTGCACCGATCTCGGAAATGGATGAGGCGTGAAACCCGCGTTGTATAAAGCAGTTTCGGGCCCCGTCGAGGATCTGGGTCATGCGTTCTTCACGCGCATGCTCATTCACGGGACGCCCGCGCAGGGGCTTGTCAGCACCAGTTTTCATTTTCACAATATTTTCCATTCAGGTAACACAAGGACGGCACCGGGATGGTGTCGTCCTCAGTTGGCTGCAAAGCGATAAACGTCAGAGCGATGTCGGCGTTGCCTCAACGCTCGCATAGACCTTGATTTCCTGGAACTGCTCAATCGCACGTGGCCCACAGAGGACGCCGATACCACTTTGCTTGAAGCCGCTCTGTTCAAAGTGCTCAGACATGACGCCCCAGCAGTTTAGCCAGATATGCCCGGCTTGAATAGCCTTGCCGACTCGCCGGCAGCGCGCCGTATCGCCCGAGAACACCGAAGCGGCGAGACCAAATTCCGTAGCGTTTGCGCGCATGATTGCATCGGCTTCGTCTTCAAAAATCTCGAAAGTCTGGACCGGCCCGAAGACCTCGGACTGGATGACACGGGTGTCCAGGTCCTGTACTTCGATCAGGGTGGGGCGGTAGAACGCGCCTGCGGCCAGGGGGCCTTCGTCGACCGGGCCGCCGCGCACCAGAATGTTTGCATAGGATCCTGCTTCATCGACCACGGCATCAACGCGCCTAACACTGGCTTTGTCGATAAGAGGACCAAGCTGCGCCTGCGGATCCTCGCTTTCACCGAGCCGGACGTTCTGATAAGCCTCGATCAGCGCAGCGCGCAATCGGTCGGCAATGCCACGCTGGACCAGTACACGCGAACCGGTGCAGCAGAACTGGCCGTTCATCGCGACCAGTGCCGTGACGATCTGCGGTACCACCGCATCAAGACTGGCATCATCGAATACAACCAGTGGTGCCTTGCCGCCCAGTTCGAGATTCAGACGCTTGAGCGTTCTGGCACCATTGGCGGCAATGAGACGGCCGACCCTGGTGCTGCCGGTATAGCTGATCATGTTCACCAGAGGGGAATCGACCAGCATGGAGGCACCCGTACTCCCGGTTTCGGTGATCACATTCAGTACACCCGGCGGCAGCGATTTGACCGCTGCTATTGCCCCGGAAAACAGGGCATTGGTAAGTGCGGTTTGATGTGGCAGCTTCAGTACCACCGTGCATCCGGCAGCCAGCGCGGGAGCGAGAGCGCGCACGGACAGGATGATGGGTGAATTCCAGGGCGAGATCACTCCCACAACGCCAAGAGGTTCGGGATCGGAATGAAAGTGCATCCCCGGTGCGGCTTCAAGGGCGCGCCCACCGGTCTGTAACAGTGCGGTGGCGGCACCATAACGCAGCCACTCCACTGTCAATGCCAGTTCCCACTGAGTCTGCGCCAGTAGCTTGCCTCCTTCACGGGCGAGCTGAATTGCTATTTCGTCCACCCGTTTTGCGACCTCATCGGCCAGCTCAAATAGGGCACGCGAGCGCAGGGAGCGTACTCTGGACCAGTTTGTGGTGTCGAAAGCAGTGCGGGCGGCTTCGATCGCATAGCGTGCTTCGTCAGCGCCGGCGTCCAGGTAACTTCCCAGCAGCTGGCCGGTTGAAGGGCTGACCGCATGTCTGATCGTGCCTCCGGTGTTCCAGCTACCGTTGATCCAGTTCTTTGCAGCTTCAGTCAAATTCGGGCGTTCCATGATATTTCCTTTCAGAGTGTCCCGCGGATTGGTTGACGCAGACACGGTGCGGGGAGTCCCGGGTCTGAGCGGTGGACGCCGAAGCTAAAGGCTGCCCGTTTGCGTCGCGGTAAATATAAAAGTAAGTGATCATTTATATAAATGCAATGCTATTTTACAGCGCTCAGAAATTATGGGGATAACGCGGCTGGCGTGGAAGGGGCTCGTCCTGGCGAGGATAAGCGGATCATGGAACGAACACACATCGCCCTGGGGCGGCAGCTCAGGTCTTTTGCTGCCGGCACAGGTGGACTGTCGCTGTACCAGATGTGTGTTTTCAGTGAGCGAAATGTTTATTGTGTTAAAACAAAGAGATCGGGCTCATACCCGGGTCGCGATACACCGGCACCAGGCTTTACAGATCTTTCAGCAGATTAGCTGACAGCTGGCGAAGCAGATCTAACTCCTCATCTTTCATCTGCATGGTACATCTCATTTTACCAGGCAGTTCCAGCAGAGCCTCTTTCATCTCATGCGCCTTTTTAGTAAGTACGACATTTTTCATCCTTTCATCCCCGACGACGGCCATCCTTTTCAGAAACCCCTTCCCCTCAAGTTTTTGCACAAGCGGCGTCAGCGTTCCCGAGTCAAATAATGTCTTCTGGCCAAGCGCCCGTAACGGGATATCGTCCTGCTCATACAGTGCCATGAGCACGACAAACTGCGGGTAGGTCAGGTCAAATTCTTTCAGTAATGGCCGGTACTGGCGGATCAGCGCGTTTGTAACCGAGTACAAAGAGAAGCATAGCTTTTCTTCCAGAATGCTGTTTTGTTTCATTTAATTAACCCCGGCAGAAAGATATAAAAACAGTATAAATATTATTTGATAGAAAGAATATTGCATGCAAGTTTAATTCGTAAAAGTTAGTTGCCGGTAACAGGACGATAAACATACTTTTAAAAATGCTCAGTCACAAAAGCCGGATCGGCTGTTCCGACTTCTGCCAGTTTTGCAGTCGCCCCTGCTTTATATTCTGAACAACCGGCCAGTCTTTCTGCTCCGCAGCGAGGCCCGAGCATTTCTTAACGTACCATGGTCATTGAACCGCTTCTCATCCACTCCAGTGGACCATTAACATAACGTCTGAAAACTTCCCGTAAAGTAATCATGGTATTTATATAAGTGATCGATTACTTTTATATTTATCACGACGCAAATGGGCAGCCTTTAGTTCCGGCAATAACCAGGCAAACAAGAAATTACCTGCCCCGGCTCCGTGTCGATCAATGCGCGGAACACTCTGAAAGGAAATATCGTGGAACGCCCGAATCTGACTGAAACGGCGAAGACCGGATCAACTGTGGTCAGCCCAACGGCCGGTCAGATGCCGGGCAAGGACCAGAACAGGGTTTGTACCCGGGGCGGGCGGTAGGGCGCATGAGTAGCCGAATCTGAAGATCAGAATGGATTCTCTGCTAATGCACTGTTTTTACAGATTTAATTAACACAGCTTAAAAATATTAAAAAAAAATGAAGGAATAATGTTTGACTGAAAGAATGTTGCATGCAAGCATTATGCATACAAGATAGATGCCGGGGACAACCGGCGCTCAACTGAATAATACAATCAACATACATCTAACGAGGCTTAATCATGAAAACCGTATCAGCTGTCCTGACTTCTGCTCTTTTCGCATCCGCCACCGCTGTGGCTTCCGAACAACCGGTCAACCTTCCTGCTCCTACGGCCGGAGTGCAGGCATTTCTCAATGTGCTGAACTCCGGTAAAGGCAAGCCTATGGAACAACTGACTCCTCAGGAGGCCCGTCAGATACTGATCGGGGCCCAGAAGGGCGTTACGCTGCCATCAGCGCAGGTTTCAGAAAAAATTATTACGGTGAACGGGCAATCCATAACACTGAAAATCGTCAAACCGGACAACGCTATCGGCACACTTCCTGTGTTCATGTTCTTCCATGGTGGTGGCTGGGTGCTGGGAGATTTCCCGACTCATGAACGTCTTATCCGGGATCTGGTTCGCTCCTCCGGCGCTGCTGCGGTATATGTGGACTATACTCCGTCACCGGAGGCCCACTTCCCTGTCGCGATTAATCAGGCGTATGAAGCAACTAAATGGGTGGCTGAACACGGTCAGCAAATTGGCGTGGATGGCAGCCGTCTGGCCCTGGTCGGTAACAGCGTCGGCGGGAATATGGTGGCCTCTGTGGCGCTGCAGGCCAGACAGTTTAACGGTCCGAAGATTCGTTATAACGTGATGCTGTGGCCGGTAACCGACGCGAATTTTAACAGCGCATCCTATAACCAGTACGAAAATGGCTATTTCCTGACGAAAAACATGATGAAATGGTTCTGGGATAACTACACCACAAGCGCGTCAGACCGTAATAATATTCTGGCCTCGCCATTGCGTGCCACCACGGAACAGCTGAAAGGGTTCCCGCAGACCTTGATCCAGACGGCGGAACTTGATGTTCTGCGCGACGAAGGTGAAGCGTTCGGTCGTAAGCTGGATGCAGCTGGCGTACCAGTGACCGTGACACGCTATAACGGAATGATCCATGACTATGGGCTGCTGAACCCGTTAAGTCAGGAGCCCACCGTCAAAACTGCGCTGGAGCAGGCGGGTGCGGAACTGCATAAACATCTGAAATAATAACCGGATAATATTCCAACAGCGCGGCCAGAGACCGCGCTGTTTTGTATGAATCTGGTTCATACCTGTGCTAATTCCAGGCGAGAAAGACATTGTTGAGAAAACCAAATTATGCAGTCATGTTATTCTTTGCTGTAAGTCCTTGCATCAACTTTAATCTCTAAATTCCGCTTTTCATTCATAACGGACATTAAAAGTCATAAGGGGAGGCATCAAATCTCCCTTCACCATGTCATTCAGATTTATGTCGCTTCTTACACCGAACACTCATCACTGTCAGTTCGGTTGATGATAAACGCCACTCGCCCCATCGCTTCGGCTTCTCCCGCGCCTCAACCTCGTTCTCCGCAGCATCACTGGATGTCAGCGCACAATCAGCAGATCAGAGAATCTCGTCGTAAAACGAGGCGACAACAAATCCCGCTTCATCTGTCACTGCTGCAGTATTCCCTGTCTTACCGCCATTTGCGCCTGCACCGATGAGCCAGGAGACGACCTGAAAAGTTGCCTTCTTAAAGTAATTGTTGATGCTGCCGATAGGTTATATACCTGCGTCCTGAGCGCGGGGGTGATGCTGCCAACTTACTGATTTAGTGTATGATGGTGTTTTTGAGGTGCTCCAGTGGCTTCTGTTTCTATCACCTGTCCCTCCTGTTCAGCTACTGACGGGGTGGTGCGTAACGGCAA